>CAIWMU010000112.1 GCA_903913865.1 uncultured Verrucomicrobia subdivision 3 bacterium | reverse complement strand
CGCGCCGGGGTGGCCGGATCGGGCGGAATGGACAATGCCATCGTGGATTTTCAATATCGCAACCTCCCCGGAACAGGGTGATCCACCATTCCGTTGCCTCGGCACAACCACGTTGTGGTTGTTGCGCTCCTCCCAAGCGCACCCGGGGTAGCGCGGAGAGCCGCGCAACCCCGGGCTTTATGGCACAACGCCGTTGGCGTTGAATGGCAATCCGTCCTCATACCCGGGGTAACGCCGGGCTTTATGGCACAACGGCCTCGGCGTTGAAGGGCAATCCGTCCTCGTACCCGGGGTAACGCCGGGCTGTATGGCACAACGGCCTCGGCGTTGAAGGGCAATCCGTCCTCATACCCGGGGTAACGCCGGGCTTTGGGGCACAACGCCCTCGGCGTTGAAGGGCAATCCGTCCTCGTACCCGGGGTAACGCCAGGCTTTGGGGCGCAACGCCGTTGGCGTTGAAGGGCAATCCGTCCTCATATCCGGGGTAATGCCGGGCTGTAGGGCACAACGCCTTCGGCGTTGGGAATGGCGTGTGGGTGGGCGTTGACCGATTTCCCGCGAGGGGGTCGGTCCAGTCACTTTTTTGTAATCATCACAAAAGTGAGGATGACCCCTTTCGCTCGGGGGTCGCGATGGACCGGGGGTCGCAACGCCCTTGGCGCGGTTGGAGGCGGAATACCGAATGGACGTGAATGGGGAGGGGTTATACGCAGATGACGCAGATGGGGGAAACATTGGAAAATCCCCCTCCGGGAATCCCAACGGACCATTGTTCGACCCTGCGCCGGCGGTATTCAGGCCGTTGGCCTGAACGGTCACACCTTCGTTCATTCCGAACTGGTGCGGTGCCGGTGGGTGTCCAACATCCCCGGTACGACGGTCGCGATCCTGTTTTTGATCTGCCGCCCCTACTTGCCCTTTATTTTGATGATCGTCAGGGACCAGGGCGGGAACTGGTATTGGAATTCCGCCTCCGCTCCGGGCAGTTGGATGGTGTTTTCCCGGGGGATGACCTTTGAAGGGTCGTTGAAGGTGTTCTCGTCCTTTTCAGAACCGGAGGTGAGGACGGTGACATTGAGGGTTGGTTTGATCTGGAACCAAGCGGGGATGGCGACAGTGGTTTGAACAGGTGAGGGGCCGACATTAACGACTTTCAGGATCAGGCTTCCCGGGTTTGAGCCTTCCCCTGCGGTTGCGAAGAAGTTTTTTGGGGCGGCATCGACGCGGGTGGGGAGCAGACGGGTGGGCCGGTTGAGACTGTAGAGCTTTTGGACCTGGTAGGAGGGGGAGCCATAGACCCGGGTGTTGTCGAACCAGATCAGGTCGATGGCCCATTGGACCTTCCCGGCTTTTGCGAAGAGGGGCGCGTAGGAGGCCATGTGGACGACATCGGAATTCCGCTCCAGGCCGGTCATGAAGGCGGCCTCACTCAAGGCTGCGTAAAGGTTGCACCGGTTGTCCCCATCCCATCCGGCGGTGTGTGCGGCGTATTCCCCTGCGAAGATCTTCGGGCCTTTCCTGTCGTAGCCGGTGTAACGTTCCACATTGGACAGGAACCACTCCGGCTGCTTGTAGTAATGCTCGTCCACAATATCCGCGGGCTGGGTCTTGAGCCGATCCCAGGCCAGCTTGAACCATTGGTCATCCGGTCCGGGTCCGGCGGAGGTGACGAGCTGGATCTCCGGGTGGCGGGCCTTGAGCGCGGCGTGGAATTTGGCATAACGGTCAAAGTAATCATTGCCCCACTGTTCGTTGCCGATGCCGAGGAATTTCAGGTTGAACGGTTTTGAGTGGCCCATTTTTGCCCGTTTCGCCCCCCAGATGGTGGTGGCAGGGCCATTGGCGAACTCGATCAGATCCAGCGCATCCTGTATCCAGGGGTCCAACTCGTTCACCGGGACAAACTGCTTGTCCATGAACTGGCAGGACATTCCGCAGTTGATGATCGGCAGCGGGCTGGCGCCGATATCCTCGCAGAGCTGGAAGAACTCGAAGAAGCCAAGGCCGTAGGATTGGTAATATTGCGGGGCGAGGGCCTTGGCCATGGCGATCTGCCAGCGGTTCCAGTTGGCCTTGCGCTCTGAGACATCCCCGATCGTGTCCTTCCAGCGGTAGGCATTGGAGAGGTCCTTGCCCTCAACGATGCAGCCGCCCGGGAACCGCATGAAGGCCGGTTTCATATCGGACAGCATCTGGACGAGATCCTTGCGGAGGCCGTTGGGGCGTCCCTTCCAGGTGTCCTTCGGGAAGAGGGAAACCATGTCCAGATCGAGGGTGGCCGGTCCCCCTGCCAGAAGTTCCAGATGCGCGTGGGCATCCGTGGCCTTGGATTTGAGGGTGGTGGTCAGTTTCGCCCAATCGGGGCCCGGCTTTGCGAGGGTTGCCTCGCCGAGAACGGTTCCGGTGCTTCCGACAATCCGCACCTTCAGGTGGGAGGGTATACCGCTCCTCAGGCGGGCATGGACCGAAAACACAAAGCCCTCTCCGGCCTTGACCGCGATACCGCCGAACCCGCTGTTGGCGATTCCGGCTTCCCTCCCGGGTTGGGTGATCTCCAGACTGAGGTGATGGGGGTTGTTCGGGTTGAGCGGGTCCTGACCGGAGACACTCCAGCCGACCTGTGCGCCACCGTTCTCGACTTTGCTCCATGCGTAGAGGGCATCCTTGCCGTGAAATTCGAAGGAGCGGTTCTGGACCAGTTCGGCATAGAGACCGCCATCGGCGCCGTAGTTGATGTCCTCAAAGAAGATCCCGTAAAGTTGGGGGCTGATCATGATACCGGGGCGGTCGGCTTCGATGGTCAGCCGTGGCTGTTGAGCGATCCCTGATGTGGTGACCATGGCAGCAGCAAGTAGGCCCAGAAGTTTGTGTTTCATGCTCATGCTTCTTGTTAAATCTGCATCAGTTTACGGAGGGGCGGGAGGAGCGTCACGCCGAAAGCCTTCCATTTACGGGTTGTGGGAGGTCCCGGCAGCAGGTAATTTCGATTCCAATGAATGTGCTGGTAACAGGCGGTGCGGGATACATTGGATCGGTTTGCACGGAGGAACTGCTCAACGCGGGGCACTCCGTCACGGTCTATGACAACCTTAGCGAGGGCCATCGTTCGGCGGTGGATCCCCGGGCAAGGTTCATCCTTGGCCGGACGGATGACAACATCCGCGAGGCGGTGATGGAGGTGAGGCCGGAGGCGATTTTGCATTTTGCTGCAAGTGCTCTTGTGGGGGAGTCGATGACCCATCCGGGCAAGTATTTTCACAACAATGTGACCAACGGCTTGAAGCTTCTGGAGGCGGCGGTGGCTGCCGGAGTCAAAAAGTTCGTGTTCAGCTCCACCTGCGCCACCTACGGTCCGCCCGAGCGGGTGCCGATGACGGAGGATCTGCCCCAGCACCCCATCAATCCCTACGGCGAATCGAAGCTGATGTTCGAGAAGATGCTGCGGTGGTTTCACCAGATCCATGGGCTGGAGTTTGTGGCCTTCCGCTATTTTAATGCCGCCGGAGCCAGTGGCCGATTCGGGGAGCACCACCGGATCGAGACGCACCTGATTCCCAACGTCCTGAAAGTTCCACTCGGCCAGTCGAGCCATGTTGAGATTTATGGCACGGACTATCCAACGCCGGACGGGACCTGCATTCGCGACTACATCCACATTGCGGATCTTGCCCAGGCTCACATTCTGGCCCTTGCCCCGGGCAAGCAGGGCTTTTTCAATCTTGGCAACGGGGATGGGTATTCAGTGCGGGAGGTGATCGAGACCTGCGAGAAGATCACAGGACATCGCATACCGGCCATCGAAAAACCGCGCCGTGCGGGAGATCCCCCGAGGCTGGTGGCAGCGGCCCACAAAGCCATTTCGGAATTGGGCTGGCAGCCGCGTTTTCCGAAGCTGCACGACATCATTTCCACCGCGTGGGCCTGGCATCAGAAGCATCCGGGCGGCTACGCGGATTAGGGAGCGCCGGGCGGAGGATCCCGGGGCGGCACTGCCGGCGCTTCGGGAGGTTTTGCGCGGAGCGTTTCGAGGCCTTTGAGGGCTGCCTCGCTTTCCGCCGACTTTTTGCTTTTACCACGACCCCTGCCCAGTTCTATTCCCAGGTGGCGCACCACGCACTCGAACACCCGGTCGTGATCGGGGCCCTCTGATGAGATCAGTTCATATTCCGGGGCCACGGCTGAATTCGCCTGGATCAACTCCTGCAGTTCCCCCTTGGGGTTGTCGATGGCGGGTGCGGCACTCAACTCCTGCAATATCGGGCCGAATTCCCGCAGGACAAAGGCCCGGGCCGGTTCCAAACCTCCATCCAGATACATCGCACCGAGCACCGCTTCGAAACAGTCCGCAAGGGTGGATGCCCGTTCGCGCCCCCCGTGCATCTCCTCCCCCCGGCTGACCAGGACATGGGGACCCAGATTCAGTGCACGTCCACGCTCCGCCAGACTGTCGCTGTTGACCAATCGGGCGCGGGCCTTGGTCAGGATGCCTTCCCCCACACCGGGGAACCGGTGGTAAAGCTCGTGTGTCAGCGCCAGTTGCAGGACGGCATCCCCGAGGAATTCGAGCCGCTGGTTTGTGCGGGCCAGCATGTTCTGCTCATAGGAGAGAGAGGGGTGCGTGAGGGCCAGCACCAGGAGCGATGGGTCCTGGAAGGTGTATTGGAGGCGCGCCTCGAGATCGGGGTTTGAGATGGCTGCAGCAGGGGGCGTGGTCATTGCGCCGGGGGTGGTTCGGTCGGGGCAATCCCGGGCTGGATGTCCGGTTCATCCTGTTCCCCGGGTTCAACGTGGGCCGGTTCCGTGACGATGGGTTGGAACTGTGGCGCGCTGGTTCCGTGCTCCAGCAATTCGGCAACATCCTTCTGCACCTGCTCCAGCTGGTTGAGTTGAAGATCCGGATCGAGAATGGTGAACACATCCCCACTGGCGGGATGCTCATAAAGGAAGTAGCGACGACCCTCCCGCCGGAACTGTTCCTTCACCTTGAGGATGCGTTTGCGCTCGAGCATCACCGCCAGAATGTAGCCGGCCGGGACAAACCGGGGATCATTCAACTCGATCAGTTTGCGCAGGAGCGATTCCGCCGTGGCCTTCTGGATCGGTTCCTCGGGGGGTGGCGGGGCTTGATAAATCCCGTGCCAGTAGGAGATAAACCCCTTGCGGTCCCGGACCCCCTCCCCGAATTCCCGGTCCCAGCAAGGCTGGCACACATCGGAGCGTTTGAACTCGGACCGCTCGGACATCAGGACCGTATGATAGAACTCCTTGTGGGAGAACGATTTGTTGCAGGCGGTGCAGGCGTGGGCCCGTGTTTGTATATTCCAGTCGGTCATCAGAGTTATTATTTGGCGGTTCCGGCCGCCCGTCTTATGTTATTGTCCGCCATCGGCTGACCGCAATCTCATTCATCCATTGCCTTCAACCCGAAAATCTGGCACAACACGACCCACTTTTTAAATGAAGAAATCGACAAATCAGGCGACCGAGACACAACTGCTGCAACTCCTCAAGAAGGTGCTGCCCAAGGCCACCCATGATCCGGAACTGGCCGGGAAGATTTACCTGGCGGTGGAAAACGAACTCAAGACGACGTCCCGCAGCACGGCCTTCGAGAAATTCTGCAGCCATGTGGCACTCCCGAATCTTGAGCCTGTCAGCGTTATGGATGTAAAGCGCCAGTTTTCGGAGTCGTTTCCGGAGGCGGATATCACCGTCCGCCCGAACCGCAAGGAAAAGGCCTTGGATGTGGAGCTTGCGCTGCCGGATGGCTCCCAGTTCACCGGCGAGATCAAGGTGAACGAGAACCCGCAGCCGGAAGGGGATGAGCAGGAAATCAAGCTGAAGTTCGTCCCGTTCCCCATTGCCCTGCCCGGCGATCAGGAGCTGATCTGGCTCATGGCCAAGCGGGAGGATCTGAACAGCGATGAAGCCGCCATCGCCCTCACCAAGTGCGAGGATGATTTCTGGGGATCCAAGACCGGACAGAAACTGTTGCGGGACCGGGTCGAACGTATCTTTCCTGAGTTCATTTCCCGCGCCCCCGCAGGCCTGCTCTCCGAGGCGGGGCTCAAGCGCCATTACAAGACCCCGGAGGCGTTGAAGGTCCTGCGTCCCTCCAAAAAGTGATCCATACCGGTGGGACAGGGAGTGGATGGCAACTCCACATTCGCGGGTATTGTTGAGTGTAATCCTTTGTTCATCAACAAGATCCAGATCAAGACGGTCCTCCCGGCGCGTCCATGTGCCGGGAGACCTGCTTGACAGGTGGGGGATCAAATTTATAGTTGGCCATCCGGATTAAGGATCCATGCAAATCCAAAAGCCAGCTGACAGCTCAGACGAATCGCCTTCATCATCCTCAGTGGGTGAACTGAAAACATTCAAAACGGCGGGGCGCGGCCATTGGCGGGATGTGCCTGATGCCCAGTGGAATGACTGGCACTGGCAGATGAAAAACCGCATCACCACGGTGGAACAACTCCAGCGTCTAATGCCCACCCTGACCCGCGAGGAATATGCGGGCACCGCCCTGGTGAACCACAAGCTCTCCCTGGCGATCACCCCGTTCTTTTTCAACCTGATCGACCCCACGGATGAGCTTTGCCCCATCCGGTTGCAGGTGATTCCCCGGATCGAGGAAACCACCACGGCCGCCTGGGAGATGAGTGATCCCTGCGGCGAGGACTCCCATTCCCCCGTGCCGGGACTGGTGCACCGCTATCCCGACAGGGTGCTGTTTCTCGTCACGGACCGGTGTGCAGCCTACTGCCGCTACTGCACCCGCTCAAGGCTCGTGAGCAACGCCAGTGGCTATGATTTCCATCCGGAGTTTGACCGTCAGATCGAATATGTCCGGAGCCATCCCGAAATCCGGGATGTCCTTCTGAGCGGCGGGGATCCCCTCCTGTTGAGCGATGAAAAGTTGAAGCACCTCCTGGGTCGGCTCCGGGCGATTCCCCATGTGGAGTTTCTCCGGATCGGCACCCGGATTCCCGTGTTTTTGCCGCAACGCATCACCCCCGAGCTTTGTGCAATGTTGAAGCAGTTTCATCCGCTCTTCATCAGCGTCCATTCGAATCATCCACGGGAATTGACGACGGAGGTGCGGGATGCGCTCGGGCGCCTGGCGGATGCCGGGATTCCGCTCGGGAACCAGTCGGTGCTTCTTCGGGATGTCAATGACGATGCCGCGATCATGAAGGCTCATGTGCAGAAGCTTCTGCAGTGCCGGGTGAAGCCCTATTACATCTACCAGTGCGATCTCATCGCCGGATCGGCCCATCTGCGCACCAGCGTCCGCAAGGGGCTGGAAATCATGGAGCAGCTGCGGGGTCACACCACCGGCTACGCGATTCCACAATACGTGATTGATGCTCCCGGTGGTGGTGGCAAGGTGCCTGTGAACCCCGGTTATGTCCTCAACCACAATGCGGACAGGGTCCTGATCCGCAACTATGAGGGCAAGCTGTTTGAATATCCGGAGGCGGCGGATGGAACACCCACCCACGCGCCGATGACCCATATTGAGGAGCCGGAACTGGCCTGATGACCCGGGGCCCCCTCAGCGGGGTTGCCCGATGGTCTGAGCGACGATGACCTTCTGGGTGGGGCGCAGTTTGGCGGCGGCCGCAAATTTTGCGGAATCCACCCCGGCCCGGATGACTGCAGCCAGCTTCTCAGCCGCGCAGTAGAGGTAAACATTTTGTGCCTGGGCCCCGGCCTCCACCGAAGCCCACCGCATCTGATCTTCAGGATTGGATTTGGCCGTGCTCTGGTTTGCCTGGTATTTCCCGGAGTCCATCACAAACACCAGATTCAGTGGCGCTGTTTGAGCGAAATCCTGACCGCCCATCGTTTTGCGATGGTCCCCCGCAGCCACACCCCGCAACTCCTGCCGCGAGGGTTCGTAAACATAAATTCCAGTCTCCAAAACCACGTAAATCTCGACGGGATAAACACTCAACGCCGAGGGGGATGTTCTTCCGTTGGGGGGGCGGTTTACGCCATCCGCGCTCCAGAGAATCTCTGAGATCTGCTGTTCGGTGAGGGGCCCCGAGCCCATCTCCCGGCTGGTCTTCCTGTGCTGGAGCGCCGCCATGAGAGGGGCCGGTTGATCCAGTCGGGGTGCGGCAAGTTGTCGTGCGGGTGGCATCTTGTCCTGAGTGGTGTTTCCGGCCGGATCTTCGGCCCGGCAGACGGTGGAGAGAACAAGGGCAGCGAGACAAATGCGGATGGCAATCATGGAGGCAGCATAAACCGGCCGGGATGTGTGAGGTAGAAAAATCGGGGGGATGGGTTGAAATTACGAATTAAGAATTACGAATTAAGAATTGGGCGCAAGTGAAAGTTTGACATAATTACCGGTCTTGATAGCGTATGCCGCATGCCTGACCTGAAAAATAAAGCCCGCAAGAGCCATGTCCCCATGCCGGCTTCAGCGCGGGGTGTGAAGAAGAAGGCTGCCGACAACCGGACGAATTCAGGCAAGGCCTTGGCAACCGGGGCGCGCATCCGTCCCGTGCCGTTGAGCAGGATGCAGGAGGAGTGGGTGAAAACTCTGACACGGATTCCCGGAGCCGGATTGAAGGGAAAATTCTTCCCGGGCAATGTCCTTGGGACGCTCATGCACAACCCGCGGACTCTTGGGACCTTTCTTGACTACTGGGTCACCTCGAAATCGGAGATGGGGTTTCCCGTCCGTGAGCAGGAGTTGATCATCCTGCGCATGGGATTCCTCTACAAGTGCGATTACGTGTGGCGCCACCATGTTCCTGTGGCGCGTGAGTTTGGCGTGACGGAAGAGGAGATTGCGGCAGTAAGGACCTCGCCGCTGCTGCCGGTGTTTTCGAAGCGCGAGGCGGTCCTGCTCAAGCTGACGGATGAGATGGTGGAGCAGAGAACCGTGCGCCCGGAGGTCTGGGAGGAGTGCAAGGGGGTATTGAGCAAGTCGGAGTGGATCGACATGGCGACGATCGTCTCCCAATACGTCCTGTTCGCCCTGGTCAACAACAGCATGCAGGTCCAACTGGAGGCTCCGCTGCGGGAAATTCCGGCCCTTTAATAAACACCCAAAAATGAAAACACCCACCGATCCGACCCCTGCACCGAGAGGATCCATTCTGGATCAGATGACGGAGCAGGAGCGCGAGGTTTTCGAGGAATATCTTGTGAACCGGGGCTACCCGGCCGGGCAGCGCATCATCCGCCAGGGGGAGCAGGGAGATGGTTGCTACATCATCGTCAGGGGAACCGTCCGGGTGGAGTTGGCCGAGGGGCGGGGCGGGGCCGACACGGTGCTGGGCTACATAGAGGAGGGGGGGCTGGTGGGTGAGATGAGCCTGGTGGGCCTGCCGACCCGCTCGGCGAGCGTGCATGCGGAGACGGACGTCAACCTGCGCTGGCTCTCGGCGGCCCGCTATGCGGAACTGGGGAAAACGGCGCCCGGGGTGGCGCTCGCGTTCACCCGGATCGTTGCCCAGGACATGGCGCAGAAGGTGCGCCAGACGAACACCCGGCTTGCAGGCTACATTTCCGTGGAATCCTCCCCGGCCGAGGCAAAAGCCATGGTGGAACGGGCTGTCTCGGCCCGAAGTCCCTACGCCTCGCAGTGGGCGGCCGAGTTCCTCTCGGATGTGCCGAAGGACACGGAGATCGTGGACACGTTTCTGGCGGGGGGCATCAACACCGTCTGCCTGGTGGCCGACTCGGTGCTGGCATCGATTGACCAGTATATCATGGATCTGGCGGCTGAGGGGAAGGTGAACCGCTGGGTGGTCCCTTCCGAGAGGTCGATCCCGGCTGTGGCGGTGGGGCGGTGGCTGGCCACGGGGGAGCTGACCCTGATGGCCATGCAGAACAGCGGCTTCACGAACGCGATGGATTACCTGAGGACGGTCATGCTGACCCACAAGATTCCCGGGATTGTGATGACGAGCTGGCGGGGGTTTGATGCGGTGCTGGATGACAGCGAGCCCCACATCCTCGTGGGGGATGTGACGGATGCGGACAACTGCAACACGATGGGAAGCAATCATGTCTATGGCAGGCGGACCGGCGTCGGAGTCATCCACGATGTCCGTGCCGCCATTGAGGATGCGCAGGGGGGGAACCTGGTCTGCGTGCGCCTCTCCCCTCCGGGGTTCACCAGATCCTACCCCTTGAGAACCGTTCCGGATGACCGGATCGGCTATCTGAAGCCCGATTACTACAGATCCATGGTCCTGAAAAAGGGGCGACCCTTTTCGCAAGTGCAGGGGGAGCCGTTGAGGACGCGGGAGGAGGCCCTTACCTCCATCCACGAGGAGATGAAGTTGCTGGATCCGTTCTACATTGTGGGCAACGGATTTAATCCGCGTGCGATGCAGGCGCTGAGATTGACCGAGAACACCTTTGAAAACGCCGGGGGCATGGGGAGCACCCTTGCGATAGCCTGGGGGGCGGCAAAATCAAACCCCCACCAGATGTTCGTAGCCATAGACGGCGACCAGAACGCGGTGATGAACGAGATGGAGAAGGTGCTGGCATCCGACTATCCGGAGAACCTGTACTGGTATATTCTAAACAATGGCACCGGTGAATCCGTCGGCCCCTCCCTGAGCATCCCGCTTGCCCCCTGGCACTTTGATCTCGCCCGTGTGATCAACACCCGGAACATTTCCCCCGGCAGTTTCAAGGCACCCAGGATCAACGCCAGCGGGCTCAAGTTCGAGCCGGTGCAGGCCCGCGTCCTTGCAAAGGACATCGGGAACCTCCCGGCTCAGGCGCAGCTGGCCAGGCAGATTCTCGCGATAAAGTCCAGGGGGCGGTGAACCACCCCTCCGTGCCTAGAGAATATTTGCAGCCAGTTCCGCCAGTTCGGAGCGTTCCCCCTTCTGGAACTCGATGTGGGCGGCGATGGCGTGGCTGCGGAAGCGGCTTACGATGTAATTGAAGCCGTTTGAGGATGAATCGACGTAGGGATTGTCGATCTGGTAGGGGTCGCCGGTGAAGACGATTTTCGTGCCGCTGCCAACCCGGGTGATGATCGTCTTGGCCTCGAGCGGGGTGAGGTTCTGGGCCTCATCGATGATCATGAACTGGTTGGCGATGCTGCGGCCGCGGATGTAGCTCAACGCCTCGACAACGATGCTTCCCGAGCGCATGAGGTCGCTGCTGCGGCGGTGCTCCTGGCCCATGTTCAAATCCCCGAGCAATTCGAGGGCATCGTGGATCGGCTGCATCCAGGGGGCGAGCTTCTCATCCAGCGATCCCGGGAGAAACCCAAGCTCCTTGCCCATGGAGATGGTGGGGCGGGCCACCACGAGGCGGCGGAATTCCCGGTCCATGACGGTTCGCTTGAGGCCTGCGGCCATGGCGAGAAGGGTCTTGCCGGTGCCGGCCTTGCCCATGAGGGTGACGAGCTTCACCCGGTCATCCAGCAGGGCATCGAGCCCGAAGTGCTGTTCCCGGTTCCGGGGTTTGATGCCCCACACCCCCTCGCGGCAATCCAGGATGGCAATCGCCCTCGTGCCGGTGGCATCCACCTTTGCAAGGGCTGTCCGTTTGGGGTTTGTCTCCTCAATGAGGGTGCAATATTCATTGGGGAAGAACTTCCGATCTGCGTTCAGTGGCAATTCCCCGTTGGACCGGAAGGAGATCATCTTTTCGGCGGAAACCATCAGCTCGATCATTCCCGTGTAGAGATCGGTGATGAAGACCCGGTCGTTCTCGTAATCCTCGGCCGCGAGGCCGAGGGCATCGGCCTTGATCCGCAGGTTGATGTCCTTGCTGACCAGGACGGTGGTGCTTTTGGGCTGCCGCTTTTGGATGTCGGATGCGAGGCAGAGGATCCGGTTGTCCACGCTGTCCGTGGCGAAGATGGCGCTGGTGTTGCTCTTCCCCTGGCGGCGTTTCTGGTAGATGATCTGCAGGGTGCCCCCGGTGGGCAGGTCCACCCCCCGGCTCAGGCTTCCGGTGCCGCGAAACCCGTCCAGCATGCGGGAGACAGCCCGGGCATTCTGGCCCAGCTCGCTCGACTCCCGCTTGAAGCGGTCCATCTCCTCAATGACCTCGATCGGAACCAGAACATGGTTGTCCTCAAACCGGAGGAGGGAATCGGGGTCGTGGAGGAGGACGTTTGTATCGAGAATGTAGTTCTTCTTCACGCTGGCAGGCTGTTGTGTTGGACCGATTTCATCCGCTCGTGCCATTTCGCGAGCCGGGTGTGGCGCCGGGGCAGCTTGTAGTGTCCGGAATAGAGGAAGTTTTCGAGCATCCCGAAGAGGTCGAAGTCAACAAAGCGGGGCCGTTCATCCAGAAGGTAATCGCGGTCGGAAAGCATCAGTTCAAAGGGCACCAGTTCATGCTCCAGCGCGGTCAGAAGGGCTTTCTGGCCGCTCTTCCAGGAGTCGATGCAGCCCCGGCCGAACTTCCGCTCCTTGTGCCGGAGGAATGGAAGCTGTTCCTCCTTCGGAACGAATTCCTGCCAGTGGATATCGTTCAACTTGAAGCAGGGGCCTTCCACGCGGCTCTCGATTTGCATCCACATGATCGTTTGCACCCCTTCCCATTCCCTGGGAAAGAGACCGAGGTGCAGCTTGGAATCCAGATACTTTGCGAGCACCTGTGAGTCTTCGTCGGTCTCGAACAGGACATCCCTGCCATCCCGGAGAACCGGGAGACCGTAGTAGCGCTGCCTGGTGATTTCCCAGACGATGGACCGTTCGGTGCTCGGGACCGGCACGGTCCGGAAGGGAACGCCCGAAAAGGAGAGAATGCGATTCTGGACAATGCAGAACGGACTCCACGGGAACTGAAACAGTTCAATCATTTGGCGATAAGTTGTGCCTTGACCCTAAGCCCCAAAGCACACCCTGACAAGCGTAAATCGGGACCGGCTGGAATTCCGGGATCATCCGCAGATGGCGCAGATGGGAAACGGCCTCCCTTTCAGTAGTCTGCGATTGTCTGCGTGATCTGCGGATCATAAACCCCTACGGATGGATGATCTCGGCGATCAAGGGAGCGGGTGCCGGTGGGGCGTCTGCGATCTGGAAAGCGGGGGAGAGGGCGTCCACTGCTGCCACGGCGGATGCCGTGTCGGCTGCGTGGATACGGGCGAGCAGGTCACCGGTGCGGACGGCTGTGCCGGGTTTGGCGATGCAATCGATGCCGACCGAGGGGTTGATGATCGAATCCCTGGTCAGGCGCCCACCGCCGAGGTTGCGGATGACCTCGCCAAGGATGCGGGCATCGCAGCGGGAGATGAAGCCACCACGGGTTGCGGTAAGGCAGGCGGAGTCCGGCGCAGTCTGGCCTTGTGCGAGGAGGGCATGGTAACGGTCAAGATCGGTTCCCTGGGCCGCAAGCATCTCCTCCCACTTCCTCAACGCGGCGCCGGAGAGGAGGCGTTCACGGGCTCTGGCGAGGGCTCCCGGGTGGTCCACGGCCTTGCCGGTGAGCACCAACAGATGTGCGGCGCTTTGCAGCACCAGTTCCTGCAGGTCGGCCGGGCCCCGGTTTTCCAGGCAGGCGACCGTCTCGCAAACTTCGAGCCAGTTCCCGGCTGCCTGGCCGAGGGGGGTGTCCATGTCGGTGAGCAGGGCGATGGTCCGGGTGCCGCAGGTGTTCCCGAGTTGAACCATGGCCTGGGCAAGTTCGCGCGCCTGGCTGGTGGTCTTCATGAAGGCGGCCCCGCCAAACTTCACATCCAGCAGCAGGGCATCAAGGGACTCCGCCAGCTTCTTGGAAAGAATGGAGGCAACGATCAGGGGGATGGAGGGGACGGTGCCGGTGACATCCCGCATGGCGTAGAGGATTCGATCCGCCGGGACCATTCGCTCCGTCTGGCCGCAGATGATGCAGCCGATGGATTGGACAATCTCCACAATACGGCTGGCCGGGAGGGCGGTTTGGAAACCGGGGATGGATTCCAGCTTGTCCAGGGTGCCGCCCGTGATGCCCAGGCTCCGGCCCGAGATCATGGGAACGCGCAAGCCCAGGGAGGCCAGGAGGGGTGCAAGAGGCAGGGAGACCTTGTCCCCGACACCCCCCGTGGAATGCTTGTCAACGAGCGGGCGCGGGTCGGCGGGAAAATGGAGGCGGTCGCCGGAATCGCGCATGGCGAGGGTCAGAGCAGCGGTCTCGCGGGTATTCAGACCCTTGAAATAGACCGCCATCAGGAAAGCGGCGAGCTGGTAGTCGGGGATCGTGCCGCTGGTGCAGGCGGCAATAGCTTCGCGGATGGTGCTCTCGGGAAGCGTGGCGCCGTCCCGTTTGGCTTCGATCAGGGCAAGGAAGTTCACCCGGCCACGATCAGGGAGGCGTGGGTGGATGGCAAATCGAAAAGAGCCGGGGGGCGGGAACCGGTGAGCTATATCGTGGACACTCCGTCCCGGCATTTGTAGGTTGGGTCCGCTGGTGAATCCTAGTTCCGAATTACAACCGCCGGGCCAGATGATCACCGCCGTCTTTGAGGGATGGCGGCGGGAGGGTATTGATTTTCTGGTGCTGAGGAACTACGAGCAACTCCCGGCCTTCACGACAAACGACATCGATGTGCTGGTCCGGCCCGGACAGCGGGAGAATGCGGCGCGGCATCTGGTGGCGGCAGCGGCGCGACATGGGTTCATGCTCCTCAACCGGGCGGAGTTCGCCACGCTCGCCTTTTATTTTGCCAATCCGGAGACGGGTGCCCAGGTTCACTTTGACCTCTTCACATGCCTCCAGTGGCGGGGGCTCGATTTCATCGATTGTTCCGGTTTTCTGGACCGGCGCATCCGGCGCGGTCTCTTTGATGTTCCGGGCCGGGCGGATGAGGCTGTCACCAACCTGCTGGCCTACCTGATTTATGCGGGAAAGGTGAAGGAGAAATACAGGGCCTCGATCCAATCCGGCTTTGCGGCGGATCCAGCCGGTGCGGTGGCGCTGCTCTGGGGAACCTATGGGGCGGAGCGGGCGCGATGGCTGGTGGAGCAGTGCCGGAACGGCGGGTGGGATGCAGTCGGGAAGTCGGTCGGGGAGTTGAGGAAACTGCTCCTGCGAAGGTCCCTTTTGAGGAAGCCGATCCGCACGATTTGCTCGCTTGCGACAAACCTGCTGCGGGTGGGGCGGCGGCTTCTGGCCCCGCCGGGAGTTGTGGTGGTGCTGTGCGGGGCTGATGGATGCGGGAAAACGACCGCCGGCAAATTGCTGGTGGAGATGCTTGGAGGCACGTTCAGTCCGGACAAGGGACGCCAGTTCCACTGGAAGCCCCCGGTTTTTTCAGGCAGGCGCCGTGCCGCCCGGGGGGCTGTGACGGCCCCCCATGCACAACCGCCCAGGGGCCTGGCCGGTTCCATGATTTTCTTTGCCGTGCATTGGCTGGAGTTTGTTTTTGGCGCGCCGTTGAAGCTGTTGCCGGTGACGTTCAGGGGCGGGCTGGTGTTGATCGACCGTCATTACTACGATTTTTTTGTGGATCAGCGGAGGTATCGGCTCCGGTTGCCGATGTCCGTGGTGCGGGCGGGTTATGCCCTGCTGCCCAAGCCGGATCTGGTGCTGGTGCTGGATGCCCCGACAGCGGTGCTGCGCTCACGCAAACAGGAGGTCAGTGAGGAGGAGACAGCGCGCCAGCGGGAGGCTTATGCGAGGCTGGGCGATCTCCCGGGAATCGTCCGGATCATGGATGCCACCCAAAGCCCCGTTGCGGTGGCCGAAAGCATGCAGCGGGAACTGTTCCGGTTCATGGCGGAACGAAACAAGAAGCGTTGCGGCATGTAGCATCCCGGTAGGGGGGGTATGGACCTTCCCGGGTTTCGCTCACGCTGGCACGCCCTCCGGGGTGCCGGGAATGCCCAACCCACAAGCCGGAGGCTTGACAGCATGTGGCCGGTGGTTGAGGAGCGCCGCGACGACACCACCGGTGTAGTGCCGCATCACCCCTGCATCCCGGAGGGAGATGCGGCAACGCCCGCTGCCGACCACAACGCCCTCCACCCTTCCCCGCCCCATCCGCGTCCATTTGCGGTCCCCCCCTCCGCAACGCCAAAGGCGTTGTGTCATAAAGCCCGGGGTTGCGCCGTTCCCGGCGCTACCCCGGGTATGGGGGGGATGCTCGCAACAACCACAACGTGGTTGTGCCGAAGGATCGAACGGGTGGTTTGACCAGCACCGTCCGGG
>CAIWMU010000111.1 GCA_903913865.1 uncultured Verrucomicrobia subdivision 3 bacterium | reverse complement strand
GCCCATGTAGCTCAGTTGGCAGAGCGCGTCCTTGGTAAGGACGAGGTCATCAGTTCAATTCTGATCATGGGCTCCATTAAAAATTAGTAAACGTAGATTAAACCGAGATATAACATCAGGAGACAGCAATGGCAAAAGAAGCATTTCAACGGACAAAACCGCACGTGAACGTCGGCACGATCGGACACATTGACCATGGCAAGTCCACGCTGACTGCGGCAATTGTTCACACACAATCTCGCAAGGGTTTGGCCACGCCGATCTCCTATGCGGACATCACCAAAGGTGGAACCGTCCGTGACGAGAACAAGACAGTGACAATCGCCGTGTCGCACGTGGAATACCAGAGCGACAAGCGTCACTATGCCCACATCGACTGCCCGGGGCACGCAGACTTCATCAAGAACATGATCACGGGTGCCGCCCAGATGGACGGCGCGATCCTCGTGGTTGACGCATCTGAAGGCCCCATGCCCCAGACCAAGGAGCACGTGCTTCTGGCCCGGCAGGTCGGCGTTCCTGCGATCGTTGTCTATCTGAACAAGGTGGACCTCGTCGATGATCCGGAGCTGCTGGATCTGGTCGAGATGGAAGTTCGCGACCTTCTCAGCAAGTATGAATTTCCTGGCGACACAACCCCGGTTGTGCGTGGTAGCGCCAAGGCAGCGCTGGCCGATCAGGCTGATGGCCAGGCTGCCATTCAGAAGCTGATGGAAGCGATCGATGAATTCATCCCGCTGCCTCCTCGCGAAGTGGACAAGCCGTTCCTGATGTGCATCGAAGACGTGTTCAACATTGAAGGTCGTGGCACCGTGGTGACCGGCCGTGTGGAACGTGGCGTCCTCAACAAGATGAGCGAAGTTGAAATTGTCGGCTTGAAGGACACCCGCAAGACGACGGCAACTGACATCGAAATGTTCCGCAAGTTGCTCGATTCTGCGAGCGCTGGCGACAACGTCGGTGTGCTCCTCCGTGGCACCAAGAAGGAAGACGTGGAGCGCGGAATGGTGCTCGCCAAACCTGGCACCACGACTCCTCACACCAGTTTCGAGGCGGAAGTGTATGTGTTGTCAAAGGATGAAGGTGGTCGTCACACTCCTTTCTTCACCAACTATCGCCCTCAGTTCTACTTCCGGACGACGGATGTGACCGGCACCGTTACACTGCCTGCTGGCGTGGAAATGGTGATGCCTGGTGACAACGTTTCCGTGGAAATCAAGGTTATTGCCCCCGTTGCGATGGAGCGCGGACAGCGCTTCGCGATTCGCGAAGGTGGCAGGACCATCGGCGCCGGGCGGGTGACGGAAGTCATTGCCTGATCGCATCTATTGAAAATTTGGAGAGCGGGGGTTGATTCCTCCGCCTCCTTTTTTGTCTGGTAAAACCAGCAAATACTCTACGGCAGCAGGGCGGTAGCTCAATTGGTAGAGTAGCGGTCTCCAAAACCGTCGGTTGGGGGTTCGAGTCCCTCCCGCCCTGCCAATAAAGCCGGAGAGGTGGCAGAGTGGTCTATCGCGGCGGTCTTGAAAACCGCTTCCCGCGTAAGCGGGACGGGGGTTCGAATCCCTCCCTCTCCGCCAATCAATTTAACATGCAAGACTGGGTTTGGATCATAATCTGGGTCGCCGTTGTCGGCGGAGTGTTCGCGTGGCTTTGGCGCACAGGTCAGCTTGAGCGCTTCTCCGAATACGTACGGCAGACACGCGAAGAGTTGAAGAAGTGCACCTGGCCGACGAGAGACGAGCTAAAGGGCTCGACGATTGTCGTGTTCATTTCCATTCTGCTGATTGGCTTGTTCACTGTGATAGTGGATCAGGTTTTCTTCCGCGCCTATATTCTCTTCAAACTGTAAGAAAATATGCGCAGCCAGTGGTTCGTTATACATACCCTTGCAGGACAGGAGCAGAGGGTCAAAGAGAGCATCGAGAAGAGGATCAAGCCTGAGGAGATGTCGGAATACATCAACGAGGTGCTTGTTCCCATGGAGAAGGTTGTGGAGGTTCGCAACCAAAAAAAGACTGTCTCCAATCGTAAGCTTTGGCCTGGTTACGTCTTTGTGGACATGGTGCTTCTCGACGAGTCCAACAGGATCATCGAGGCTCCATGGTATTTCATCAAGGAGACCCAGGGGGTCATCGGCTTTGTGGGTGGTGAACCTCCCACACCGACCCCTACTGATGAGGTGGAAGCGATAAAGAGCCAGATATCTGACTCTGAGGAGCACGAAAAGCCGAAGGTCAGTTTCGATGTTGGTGAAACCGTCAAAATCAACAACGGACCGTTCCTTAACTTTAGTGGTGTGATTGAGGAGATTGAACCGGATCGCGGCAAGCTCAAGGTCACGGTGAATATTTTCGGGCGTAATACGCCTGTCGAATTGGAATACTGGCAGGTCGAGAAGGGTTAGTCCTTACTGCCACTGGAAAAATTACTTATAGATTTTTATGGCTAAGAAGATTACAGGCATTATCAAGCTTCAGATTCCAGCCGGTCAGGCGAACCCTGCACCGCCCGTCGGTCCCGCACTGGGTCAGCACGGCGTGAACATCATGGGGTTCTGCAAGGAATTCAACGCCCGGACAAAGGAAGATGCCGGCATGATCATCCCGGTGGTCATTACGGTGTTTCAGGATAAGTCCTTCACCTTCATCACCAAGTCACCACCCGCCTCGGTTCTGCTTAAGAAGGCAGCCGGGATTACGGCTGGTTCCAAGGTTCCGAACAAGGACAAGGTCGGCAAGGTGACCCGGAAACAGGTTCTGGATATCGTCAAGATCAAGCTGAAAGACATGAACTCCACGACTGAAGAGGCTGCGTTCCGCGTTGTTTCAGGAACTGCCCGCAGTATGGGGATTGATGTTGTCGGTTGATCTGTGCTATAGTTTTACGGAGTTCCCGGGTGACACCGGGGACTTCGTCGTCTCAACAACCAAACACGCGGGAGAGTTCCGGATATTCCGGACTCGCATTAACCGCAAACACAAAAATGCCAAGTAAACGTTACAAGAAAGCATTGGAAGTCGTGGACTCGAGCAAAGTCTACGCGCTGAAGGGAGCTGTCGAGGTCCTCGCCAAGTTTCCCAAGGCCAAGTTCAACGAGACCATCGATCTGGCTTTCAAGCTGGGCGTGGATCCCAAGCAATCCGATCAGATGGTGCGCGGAACAGTACCCCTGCCACACGGCAGTGGTAAGGTTGTCCGTGTCCTGGTTTTCGCCCGGGGCGGAGACGCGGCTGACGCGGCCAGAGCGGCGGGTGCCGAATACGTCGGGTTCGATGACATGATCAAGAAGTGTCAGGAAGGTTGGACTGACTTCGATGTTGCCGTCGCCACACCTGAGGCGATGGGCGAAGTTCGTAAACTCGGCAAGGTCCTCGGACCTCGCGGGCTGATGCCGAATCCCAAAACCGGGACTGTGACTGAGGATACTGCAAAGGCGGTTCGCGAAGTCAAAGCCGGACGTGTTGAGTATAAGATCGACAAGGCTGGCAACATTCATGTGCCGGTCGGGAAGGCATCCTTCACCCCCATTCAACTTGAAGAGAACGCGCGATCAGTCATTGAGGCTGTCGCCAAGGCCCGCCCACACAGCGTGAAGGGCACATATATTCAAAGCTGCACCCTCTCGGCAACGATGAGTCCGCCGGTGCGGGTGGATATCCGCGAGTTCGCCACCCACTAACCTATTTCATTGCCATGCGTCCTGAAAAGCAAAGCCTTACAAACGAATACGTAGCCCGGCTTAACGCCTCCCCGTTCTTCATTGTTGTCGACTACCGGGGGCTTAAAGTCAGTCACCTAACCGAGCTGCGAGCCCGCCTCAGCAAGGGTGGTGCAGAGGTGCACATTGTCAAAAATTCCCTTTTTCGCATCGCTGCCAAGGAAGCTGGAGTCAGCGATCTCAGCGGAGCACTCGCAGGCCAGCTGGCCGTCGTCACAGGGAAGCGGGATATTTCGGTTGCCGCCAAGGTCGTGAAGACCTTCGGATCAGAGTTCGACAAGTTGAAGATCCAGTTCGGGTTTCTCAACAACGCGAGACTCGAGGCATCGGATATCTCTACTCTGGCCGACCTGCCCTCGATGGAGGTTCTGCGAGGCAAGCTGCTAGGCGTTCTCAACGCTCCGGCTACCAAGCTCGTGCAGCTGCTCGGCACACCTGCCACTCAACTGGCCCGGGTTCTCCAGGCGAAGATCGATCAGGCTTCCTCAGGGCAGCCTTCCTAAGCAATTTTCCCTGGAACCGGTATGGTTCCCGGGAATTATCAACACAAACAACGTAAATCGTCGGCTCACAGGCAGTGGGCTTAATACCAGCATGGCCGTGCAGGGCGACGAGACGCAATGAAAGGTTAACATGGCACTAGATAAAGCAAAAATCGTCGAAGAATTGAGCAACGCAACCGTTATCGAGATCGCTGATCTCGTCAAGGAACTGGAAGCCAAGTGGGGTGTTACCGCCGCTGCTCCCGTTGCAGTTGCCTCGGGTAATGCGGGTGGCGCAGCCGCCGCTCCCGTTGCTGAAGCAAAGACAGCTTTTGACGTGGTTCTCGTTTCGGCTCCGGCTGACAAGAAGATCGCCGTCATCAAAGCCGTCCGTGAAGTCAAGGCCGGCCTGGGGCTCGCTGAAGCCAAGGCCCTCGTTGAAGGCGCTCCCAAGACCGTGCTTGAAGCTGCCAACAAGGCTGATTCCGATGCCGCCAAGAAGAAGCTTGAAGAAGCTGGCGCCAAGGTCGAGATCAAGTAAGTGTTTGTCACGGGGGGGGGCGGCGGCACATGTCGCCGCCCCCACTTTTCGCTAGAGGTTCACTGGACTATTCGTAAATCACCACCAGGGTTGCCATAGTAGTCACCGGTGTGATTTTAAGGTTTGGCAAGTTCGCATTATTGAACAGCGCGGACTTGCCTTGTGTCGTTATTAGTAATTTGGGACGGCAATTCCGCTGTCCGTCATATTAAGGTCACCAATGCCATCGCGCGCGATTGAAAGAGTTAATTTTGGAAAAATCAAGGAGATCATTTCTCCACCCAACCTGATCGAGTTGCAGACCAATTCCTACAAGGAATTCCTCCAGGCTGAAGTGCCCCAGTCCAAACGGAAGAACCTTGGCCTCCAGGCCGTATTCACAGAGGTTTTCCCCATTGAGAGTTACGACGGAAAGTGCATTCTTGACTTCCATTCCTACGAGATCGGTGAGCCGAAGATTGACTGGTTGGAATGTCTGCGCGAGGGATTGACCTACGGCGCACCGCTTTACGTGACCTTCCTCCTGAAAGAGGAGAAGGGGACTCGTGAAGAGAAGGTATTCATGGGCGAACTGCCCCTGATGACCCCACAGGGAACGTTTGTTATTAACGGAGCTGAGCGTGTCATCGTCAGCCAGTTGCATCGATCCCCTGGTCTGGCCTTTGAGGCCACCCAGCATCCGAATGGCAAGATGCTCCATTCTTTCCGGATTATTCCGGACCGGGGCTCCTGGTATGAGGCGCAGTTTGACACAAGTGACCTGCTCTACGTGTATTTGGACCGGAAGAAGCGCCGCCGCAAATTCCTCACGACCACATTTTTCAGGGCCCTCGCTTTTCTTGACACAACAGAGACCAAGTCCAAGGACACTCCGCACAAGGGCAGTGACGAGGAAATTCTCAAACTGTTCTATGATGTTGAGGACCTCAGCGTCAAGGAAGCGGAGAAGCGCGAGGATCTCGCAAACAAGGTTCTTGTTCAGGATGTGACTGATGAGGACAAGGGTTTGGTGGTGGCCCGTGCTTTTGAGCCGCTTTCGAAGGCTGTGGTGAAGCTGATTGCCGAGTTGGGCCACACAAAGATCAAAGTCGTGGATACTGCACAGGACGATGGGATCATCATCAAGTGCATGAAGAAGGATCCTGCCAAGAACGAGGAGGATGCCCTAAAGGATATTTACCGCCGGCTCCGGCCTGGGGATCCACCGACCGCCGCAAACGCTCGAGCGCTCATCAAGCGGCTGTTCTTTGACGCCAAGCGCTACGATTTGGGTCGGGTTGGCCGCTATAAGATCAACCAGAAGCTTGGAATCAAGGGTGGCGATAGCCGCATTCTTACCAAGGAAGATTTGGTTGCAGCGACGAAGTATCTCCTGCGCCTTAAGAAGGGCGAAGGCAGCCTTGATGACATTGATCACCTTGGAAGTCGTCGTGTGAGGACTGTCGGCGAACTTCTCGCCAACCAGTGCCGGGTGGGTTTGGCTAGAACTGAACGGCTCGTCAAGGAGCGCATGACGCTGTTTGATCAGGGGGTCGAGTCAATGTCACCCCAGAAGTTGATCAATCCGAAGGCCCTCTCGGCTGTGATTCGTGACTTCTTTGGGCGGAGTCAGTTGTCCCAGTTCATGGACCAGATCAATCCTTTGGCGGAGTTGACGCACAAGCGCCGGCTCTCGGCACTTGGACCTGGCGGTCTTTCGCGTGATCGTGCTGGATTTGAGGTTCGTGACGTGCATCCGTCTCACTATGGCCGGATCTGTCCTGTTGAAACGCCTGAAGGGCCTAACATCGGGTTGATCGCATCATTGGCGACCTTTGCCCGAATCAACGACTTTGGTTTTCTCGAGACACCGTATCGAAAGGTCGATGCCGGCAAGGTTGGCGGGCACCTTGACTACCTGACAGCCGATCAGGAAGAGAAGTATGTCATCGCCCAGGCGAATTCGCCGGTGAATGACAAGGGAACATTCACCACTGAGCGCGTTGTCTGTCGTGGTCGTGGGGATTTCATTGACGTTGAGCCTCCCCATGTGGACTACATGGATGTTTCACCCAAGCAGTTGGTCTCTGTGGCGGCAAGTTTGATTCCGTTTCTGGAGCATGACGATGCCAACCGTGCCTTGATGGGTTCCAACATGCAACGCCAGGCAGTGCCCCTGCTCGTGACCGACGCCCCGCTTGTGGCGACGGGTCTTGAGGAGCGGGTTGCACGCGATTCCCGGGCGGTGATTGTGGCGGAGGAGGCCGGAAAGGTCGCTTCCATCACGGGTTCCCAGATCATCATCACCTCGGACGGCAAACTCGCCGAGGGAAAGAAGAAGATTAAGACCGATGCCGAGAAGGGCATCTGGGTCTATCAGGTGCGGAAATTCATGCGCAGCAATGCGGCAACCTGCATCAACCAGAAAATCATCGTCAAGAAGGGTGACAGCGTCAAGAAGGGGCAGGTCATCGCCGATGGTCCTTGCACACAGGGCGGGGAACTCGCCTTGGGCCGGAATGTGCTTGTCGCGTTCATGCCCTGGAACGGTTACAACTTCGAGGACGCCATCCTCATTAGTGAACGAATAGTCAAGGAGGACGTCTTTACCTCCATTCACATCGACGAGTTTGAAGTCGGCGCACGGGACACGAAGCTCGGGCCCGAGGAGATCACACGCGACATCCCGAATCTCGGTGATGAGGCTTTGAAGAACCTTGGACCGGATGGTGTCATTCGTATTGGTGCCGAGGTGAAGCCTGGCGACATCCTGGTCGGCAAGATCACTCCGAAAAGCGAAACAGAACTGGCTCCCGAGGAGCGGTTGCTGCGGGCAATCTTCGGTGAAAAGGCTGCGGATGTGAAGGACACCTCCCTGAAGGTTCCTTCCGGCACCTACGGCATCGTCATGGATGTCAAGGTTTCCGCCAAGAAGGAAGCGGACCGGGAGATGCGTGCGAACGTATCCGAAGAGAAGCGCCATGCGAAGGAAGTCGAGGATGACCACAAGAAGAAGGCTGATGAGTTGAGGGAGCAGCTGACCGAGGCTCTGAGCAACATTCTCCTTGGCGAAAAGATCCCGTTGGATGTCGTCAACAGTGAGACAGGCGAGATCATCATTCCTGCGAACAGGAAGATCACCAAAACGCTGCTGCGCCGATTGGCGCAGGTTTATGACCGCATCGAGATTGATCCGTCGCCGATCCGGAACAAGATCAACGAGATTATCGGAAGCTTCAAAAAGAAGTTCGACGATCTGCAGATGCAGTATGACGAGGAGCTTGAGCGCGCTGAATCGGGTGAGGGCGTGGACAGTGGTGTCATCAAGTCCGTTAAGGTTTACATCGCCTCGAAGCGCAAGTTGTCGGTGGGTGACAAGATGGCAGGTCGCCATGGTAACAAGGGTGTTGTTGCGAAGATTGTTGCCGAGGAGGACATGCCTTATCTGGCGGATGGAACCTGCGTTGACATCGTCCTGAACCCGCTCGGCGTGCCTTCACGCATGAATGTGGGGCAGGTGCTTGAGACCCACTTGGGGTGGGCTGCCAAGCTTCTGGGAATGAGGTTTGCGACCCCTGTCTTTGACGGCATCAAGGAGAAGGAGATCCGTGGCTACCTGAAGCAGGCCGGCCTGCCGGAGCATGCGAAGACCCGCCTCTTTGATGGGCGCACCGGTGAGTCCTTCGATCAGGAGATCGTCGTCGGCTACATCTATATGATGAAACTCGGCCACTTGGTGGCTGACAAGATTCACGCCCGCGCCGTGGGCCCCTATTCACTGGTCACCCAGCAACCTCTGGGCGGCAAGGCACAATACGGTGGTCAGCGGTTCGGAGAAATGGAAGTTTGGGCCATGGAGGCCTATGGAGCGGCTTACACGCTGCAGGAGTTGCTCACAGTCAAATCCGACGATGTGCAGGGGCGCACGCGGATTTACGAGAGCATTGTCAAGGGCGATAACAGCCTTGAGGCCGGAATACCTGAGTCCTTCAACGTTCTCGTCAAGGAAATGCAGTCCCTTGGGCTGGACGTCAAGGTGGGTTATTCGAATCCCGTGGATCAGCCAGCGGAACCGTTAACGGTTTTGACGGCGGGTTGATTGGATAAGGATCAACAAAAGCAGCAGGAAAAAGAGCAGGAGTTGGAACAAAGAATTGGGTCGGATTTGGGGCCTTTCCAGGTCGTTCCGTCGAACGACGAAAGGGAAGAGCCCCATGGCCCGTGGAATATTGTATGATTAGCACGAAAGAAAGCGCCCGTGAGTTGCTCGGTCTCGAGAAGGTCAATCAGGTGGAGCATGTTGCGATCTGCGTCGCCTCTCCAGAAGCCATACGTTCATGGTCCAAGGGGGAAGTAAAGAACCCCGAGACCATTAACTACCGGACATTCAAGCCGGAAAAGGGCGGGTTGTTCTGCGAACGTATTTTCGGCCCTGTGAAGGACTGGGAGTGCTCCTGCGGAAAGTATAAACGGATCAAGCATCGTGGGGTTGTTTGTGACCGCTGCGGTGTTGAAGTCACGTTGGCGCGGGTCCGTCGTGAGAGAATGGGCCATATTGAGCTGGCCGTTCCCGTGTGCCATATCTGGTTCTTCAAGTGCATGCCCTCCCGGATCGGTCTTGTGCTGGATATGACGGCACGCCATCTGGAGCGGGTCATTTACTATGAGGATTACATGGTGATTGATCCCGGTTCAACACCCCTCAAGCTGAACCAACTTCTGAGCGAGCAGGAATTTCGGGAAGCCCGGGAAACCTTCGGGGCGGACGCATTCCTTGCCAAGATGGGTGCTGAAGCCGTTCGCGAAGGTCTGGCCAGGGTCGACCTTGCAAAGCAGGTCGAAAGCCTCCAGATCGCGATGACCGAAACCAAGAGCAAACAAATCCGCAAGAAGGTTGCAAAGCGGATCAAGCTCCTTCAGGGTCTGCAGAGTTCGAAGAGTCGTCCGGAGTGGATGATTCTTACAGTTTTGCCAGTGATTCCTCCGGATCTGCGTCCGCTGGTTCCGCTGGAAGGTGGTCGGTTTGCGACCTCGGATCTGAACGACCTTTATCGTCGGGTGATCAATCGGAATAACCGGTTGAAGAACCTTCTGCAGTTGAAGACCCCTGAGGTCATCATCCGGAACGAGAAACGGATGTTACAAGAGGCTGTGGATGCGCTATTTGACAACGGTCGCCACGGGCGTGCCGTGACCGGTGCTGGAAATCGTTCACTGAAATCCCTGAGCGACATGCTCAAGGGCAAGAGTGGCCGTTTCCGTCAGAACCTTCTTGGAAAGCGCGTCGATTACTCCGGCCGGTCGGTGATCGTGATCGGTCCCGAATTGAAGCTGAATCAGTGCGGACTTCCGAAGAAGATGGCGCTTGTTTTGTTCGAGCCGTTTATCATCCGCCGGCTCAAGGAATTGGGCTACGTTCATACCGTCCGATCCGCCAAGAAGATGATCGAGCGTCAGACCACCGAGGTGTGGGACATTCTGGAAGAGGTGACGCGCGGACATCCAGTGCTTCTGAATCGCGCTCCCACGCTTCACAGGCTTTCTGTGCAGGCGTTTGAACCGCAACTTATCGAAGGTGAGGCCATCCGGATTCATCCGCTGGTTTGCACAGCCTACAACGCCGACTTCGACGGTGATCAGATGGCGGTGCACGTGCCGCTGTCGGTTGAAGCCCAGTTGGAGGCCCGCCTCCTCATGCTGGCTCCCAACAATATTTTCAGCCCATCGAGCGGCAAACCCATCATCACGCCCACGCAGGATATTACGCTGGGCTGCTACTATCTGACGGCTGAACCACGGACTCCGCTTCCGGCGAACCTCGTTGAATTGAGGCTTTTCGGGTCGAAGACCGAGGTGATTTTCGCCCTTGGAGACGGTGCCGTGAAAACTCATGAGCGCATCCGTATGAGCAACCCGGACCGGGGCACAAAGACGGAGTTTGGTGATGGCACCAGCAAGGTGATTGTGACGACGGTCGGTCGGGTGGTGTTCAGCGAGATCTGGCCCATGGAAATGGGTTTCCCGAACAAGGTGGTGAAGAAGAGCGAGTTGGGCGACCTGATCTGGAAGTGCTACAAGATCTGCGGACATGACAAGACGGTTATCATGTTGGACAAGCTCAAGGAGTTGGGCTTCCGCGAGGCCACAAAGGCCGGTGTCTCAATCGGTATCGATGACATGATCATTCCGAAGGAGAAGGATCAGGAGATTGATGCCGCCCAGAAGCAGATTCGGGAAGTTGAGAAACAGTATCGCAAGGGTGTCATCACCCCGGGTGAGCGCTACAACAAGATCATCGATATCTGGACCCACTGCACAGACCAGATTGCGAACGTCATGTTGAAGACGCTGGCAACAAATCAGGGCAAGGACGAGTATAACCCGGTTTCCTTGATGGTGGACTCTGGAGCGCGGGGCAACCGCCAGCAGGTTCGTCAGTTGGCTGGTGTTCGCGGTTTGATGGCCAAGCCTTCAGGCGACATCATCGAGAAGCCGATTTTGTCGAACTTCCGTGAGGGTCTGACTGTGCTCGAATACTTTATTTCGACTCACGGTGCTCGTAAAGGTCTGGCCGACACGGCACTCAAAACAGCTGACTCCGGTTACATGACCCGTAAACTGGTTGATGTGGCTCAGGACGTGATCATTCGGGATCAGGATTGCGGGACCACGAACGGCATTTGGGTTCAGGCAATCTACGAGGGCGAGGATGAAGTCGTTAAGTTGAGCGAGCGCCTGGTTGGTCGCTATTCATGTGACGATGTCGTCGATCCTCAAAATCCGAAGGAACTCCTGGTGAAGGCCAACGAGGAGATTGATGAGATCAGAGCCCGCAAGACGGATATTGCAGGCGTTGAGCGTGTCAAGATCCGCTCAGTTCTCACCTGCGAGAGCAAACAGGGAATCTGCATGCTCTGCTACGGCAGAAATCTTGCGACCGGCCTTCTGGTCAAGCTGGGTGAAGCGACAGGCATTATCGCAGCCCAATCGATCGGCGAGCCGGGAACACAGTTGACGATGCGGACGTTCCACATCGGTGGAACAGCATCCCAGGTGTTCAAACAGCCGCAGATCAAGTCCAAATTCGAAGGCACAGTCCGCTACAACGAGCTTCGCCTCGTTAAGCTTGAGGACGGGAACAACATCGTTCTGAACAAGAACGGGTCTGTCTCCATTCTGGCTGAGGACGGTCGGGAATTGGAAGCGCACAACATCGTCATTGGATCAGTCATCTCAGTTAAGGACGGCTCCCGTGTTAAGAAGGGGGAAACGTTCGTGCAGTGGGATCCATACAACGTCCCGATTCTTTCCGAAAAGGCGGGTCGCGTGAAGTTCGTCGATATCATCGAGGGAGTCACGATGAAGCAGGAAACGGACGAAACCACAGGCCAGGAGGCGATGGTTGTCATTGAACACAAGGAGGATTTGCATCCCCAGATCGTGATTTTTGACGAGCATAACGAGCCGATTGCCAACTATCCGATTCCCTCAGGGGCGCACATCGTTGTCGGTGAGGACGATAAGATCGTCGCCGGCACGCTGATGGCGAAGACACCCCGTAAGACATCGAAGACGAAGGACATCACCGGCGGTCTGCCGCGTGTGGCCGAGTTGTTCGAAGCGCGCAGGCCGAAGGACGCTGCTGAGATTTCGAAGATTGACGGTATCGTTGACTTTGGGTCCAGCGTGAGAGGAAAGCGCTGCATCGTCATCAAAGATCAGAGCACCGGTGTGGAGGAGGAACATCTCATTCCGATCGGCAAACACGTGATCGTTTTCAAGGGCGATTATGTCCACAAGGGACAACAGTTGACTGAGGGGCCGATTGATCCGCACGAGATTCTGGACATCTGCGGACCGCAGGAATTGCAGGAGCATCTTGTCAACGAGGTTCAGGAGGTTTATCGCTTGCAGGGTGTGACCATCAATGACAAGCACATTGAGATCATCGTCCGGCAGATGCTGCGCAAGGTGCGCGTCACAGAACCCGGGGATACATTGTTCCTTTGGGGTGAGCAGATTGACAAGCTGGACTTCGAGGATGAAAATCAGAGGGTCGAGAAGGTCGGTGGAAAGCCGGCCGAAGCACAGCCAGTGCTGCTTGGCATCACGAAGGCCTCCTTGGAAACGGAAAGCTTCCTGAGCGCGGCTTCCTTCCAGGATACCACCCGGGTTCTCACTGAGGCCGCCACCCGTGGCCGGATTGATTATCTGCGAGGGTTCAAGGAGAACGTCATCATGGGACATATCATCCCGGCGGGCAGCGGATTTGATCTGCACCGCAAGATCAAACTCAAGCCACTGGTTGAGATACAGGAAGCTCCACCGGTGGAGGCTTCAGCCCCGATGGAGTTGACGGGCCCCGCAGACGCTCCGCTGACGCTTTAATCTCTAATCCGCAGCGCAGCAGTAATCTCAGGCACCCCTTCGGGGGTGCCTTTTTTTGTGGTCGACGCAGTTTACCAAACTCCCGGAAGTGGCGCGCTCTTTTAAGGTCCTCATGGAGTTACCGGGGTTTTGAGGGGCGGAGGAACAAACGTCTTCACTTCAGGGATTTGTTTGGCAGGTTCATTTCTCGTCCGGGGTGCTCATCAAGCGGAAGCATAGTCCGTCATGGAAATCCCAGCCAAATCGGGGGGGATCGCAAGAGGGCAGGGGCTTCCCCACAACCAATGACGCTTTTTCGACGGGGGGGGAATCCCAGTTTCACTGCTGCTTTCACATGGGGGCCTCTGAAAGCAGTCCAAGAGGTCCCCCCACTGGCGAAAGTCCGTTTAGCGGAGGTGTCCTCGCGATGCTCTGTCCGCGAGCTTTGAGAATCCCTGTGATTTTAACTGGTTGGCATCCGAAACCAGGCGATCCCATTGGAAAGCCGGGCCGGGGTCAGTCTTGTCGGTTTGGATATGGTAATGGCCAATAACGCCTGTGAGTCCGGGGAGTTCGCGATCCGGAAGCTTGCGTGTGATGAGTTTACCGGACGTATCCCGTGGGTAGTCGCATTTGAGTTTGGGGAAGATCAAGGATAGTGACGCAGTGAGTCGGGCCAGAGCGGCATATTGTTCCGGGGTGAAATCATACTGAAGCAGATCCTTGCCCTGAATATTGCCCGAAACAGGCTTCGGGCGTGACGGGCGTCCAATGAACCCACGGGTTCGCACACCACCATCCCCGATCCTCGCTGGAAGGACGATCCGCGGACCTTTGGTATCGTTCGTATACCAGTCCTTGAGTGGGCCCTTTTCTGCGCTGGCATAGGCACCCATGTTTGCAATTTCGATACCAACTGAGCGGGTGTTGGAGGTCGTTGCGTGCCAGGCGCGTTCCTTCAAGTCCAGTGTCTGGTAGATGGTGCCGTCAATATCGAGCATGAAGTGGACGCTTAGACCACGGAAATCCTGAAGCACCTTAAAACACTGCCTGCTGGTTCCGCACACGTCATAATGAAGGACGAACTGGTCAACGACCTTTTGCAGGGATGGCAGATCCCAGCCCCCTCCCCGAACTCGCTCCAATTCCTCGTCTGTCAGACCGGCCTTGCGAATGTTATAGCGTGCTGGACCTGAGAGTTCCGGCAACTCTGCTTTTGAGGCCTCCCATGAGGAATTCTCAATCGGCGCGAATCGGCGTTCGACCCGGTAAGCGTCATAACCGCCCGGATCCATCCATGTGACCACCTTTGTGCCGGTGTGAAACAATTGTCCGGCCACAATTATCTCGTCGCCTTTGCGACTTATCGGAGTGCCTGGTCGCACCGGCGTCCGGCATCCGATGAGGAAAATGCAGCTGCAGACCAAACCCACCAGGGTTGCCAAAGTTCGAAGGAATCGATCGGATAGATGCCCCGTAGGGGATAGCGTCCTCCGGTCGGGAACCGAGAGCGGGGCAGGGGTGGGCATCTTTCTATCCTGGATGGTTGCGGCCATCTTCGTGGCAAGGGTCTTGGTCTTGAACATCCAGCCATTTGGAGGGAGACTCGCTCTGACGTCAAGAGAGTTCCCTTACAAACCATATGACCAATGGAATTGATGCGTCTACGAAGGGGCTCGATGGATCCGGAATCAGCCAACTATGGCGGGTCGTTTTGTTTATCCAAAGCGGATTCCGCAGGATTGCTGTTTGGTTAAATTGGTTACGATGGCTTATTGTGCGGAGCTCATGCTGCACACGCTTGGATTTTGCGGCCCTGTCGAACGGGGGGGATACCAAGGGAGATGTCTCCAGGGCTTCATTCCCCGGTCGAGCGAAACGATGAATGGATGCGAGTCTCAGGGCAGGATCGGTCCTGATTCTGAGCTTGATTGTATCGGGTTCTATGGCAGATTTGGCGCATGCTCTTGACGTCCAGCACGACAGCCTTTCTGCTGATTGGCTTCCAAAATGACTATTTTGCGGTGCAGGGAGCGCTGCACAAGGCATTGGAGGATCCGGATCAGGTGACCCAGACCCTGAGGAATACGATCAGTTTGATTGATCGCGTGGCGTCCACAGATGCTTTGGTTGTGGCCACCCCGATTGTGTTTACACCGGACTATAGTGAACTGTGCGAGCCGATCGGCATTTTGAAAGTGATCAAGGACACTGGCGCGTTCCGGGCGGGAACGTCAGGTTCGCAGACAGTTCCTGAGTTTGCCCGCTTTGGCAGCAGGATCCTTGAGGTTCCGGGGAAACGGGGGTTGAATGCGTTTTCGAACACCCGGTTGGATGACATTTTAAGGGAGCGAAATATCCGGGATGTGGTAATCTGTGGGGTGGTGGCCTCGCTGTGTATTGACTCGACAGGTCGGGCTGCGCATGAACGGAATTACAGGGTCTGGTTTCCGGCCGATTGCATTTCCGGCCGTACGAAAGTGGAGCACAGGTTTTACCTGTCGGAGGTATATCCGCTCTATTCCGGGGTGGTCACAAGCGAGGACGTTGTTAAGGCGTTGGTAGGATGAAGGGCTGAAGCAGGACATGATGGTTACAAGGGTGGTATGAACGATGAACTAATCGCTCAGGCGCATTACCGTCTGGTGGAGGCGTTGGCTGCCACCGAGCGGTCGGCGCGACTCAGGTTGGAGAATCTGCGGGAGGTTGTTTTTGAGACCGATTCCCGCGGAAGGCTTATTTTTGTGAATCGGGCGTGGAGTGAACTGCTTCGGCATGAGCCATCCAAATCCCTGGGCTTGCCGTTTCTGGATTTCATCAATCCTCAGGACCGTGGGGTTATTGAGGATCGGATTCGTGCCTTGGAGGATTCATCGGAGCCTTCAAGGGTGGCCATTGAGTTGAGTTTGCGTCGGGGGGATGGGAGTTGGGTGCCGGTTGAAATGTGCTTGAGCCCCACAGACGAAGGGGGAATGGTTGGCTCATTCAACGACCTCACACAGAGAAAACTTGCCGAGGAGGGAGTTCGGAGGCATGCCTCCCTGCTTGGGGCCGTTGCTGAGGCAAGCAGAATTTTGCTGACCGGTTCCACCGTGGGTGAGGATGTGGTTTCGGCACTCGGAGTGCTCGGAAGGTCGGTCAATGCCGACAGAGCCTACATTTTCGAGTGGCATGACTCCGGGGATGGCACCGGGTTTCAGGCCAGCAGGCGGTTTAAATGGGCCAATTCCAACCAGCTCGATTTGTCTGCGAGATCCGGATTGGTGGATTTTCGACCTGGCCTGGCTATTCCGCGGTGGGTTGAGTTCATGGCTGCCGGTCAGCCTCTCCATGGGCCTATCTCTGAATTTCCTCCGTCTGAGACGAAGCTGCTGAAGGAGCAGGGGATCGAATCCATTGTGTTGTGCCCAATCCAGTTGGGGAACAGCTTTTGGGGTTTTGTGGGATTTGAGGATTGCCGGGGGCCGCGCCGGTGGAACCAAGCTGAGATTGACACGATTCGGGCAATGACCGGACCGTTTGGCGGGGTGATCATGCGCGAGCGTGCCAGCCAGACCTTGCGCGAGAGCAATGAGCGTTTGCGGGCGGTGTTTCACGGGGTTCAGTCCGGGATTTTTCTCATCGACCCCATCAAGAAAGTCATCCTTGACGCAAATCCGACAGCTGCGGTTCTTTGCGGGTTATCCGAAACGGAGTTGAAGGGCACAGGATGCCATCAGATTTTTGTCGGGGGTTGCTCGGGGGGGGTATGTGCCGGCCGGAACTCCGGGTCTTCGATAGAGCAGGTTGAGGGGATTCTTCTCCACTCCAGCGGGAGACATGTTCCGATCTTGAAGACCATGGCCCAAACACAGATCGGCGGCCGGGTTTTCCTGCTGGCAAGCTTCATCGATATTTCCGACCGGAAGCGGGCAGAGAATGCGCTAAGGGAGGCCAGTGAACTGAAGAGCCGGTTTATTTCCATGACATCGCACGAGTTCAGGACACCCATCAGTGCGATCCAACTGGCGATTGATCTTTTGCAGGAACCGCCGAGCGTTGTCGGGGAAGGGCGACGCCAGGAACTGTTCCAGAGGGTGGAATTTGCGGTTCAGCGGATGAAGCGGATGCTTGACGCTGTGATTGCTGTGAGCCGTGCAGAGAGTGGGAAGATGCCGTTCCAGCCTCGTCTTTTGGATGTGGCATCAGTGGTTGCCGGGGTTGTGGAGGAGTGCCGTTATGGTGAAGGGCAGAATCATCAAATCCGGCTCGAGTGCAGTCAGAGTCCCTGCATGGCGACGGTTGATCCTGATTTGCTCTGGAATGTTCTGATCAATCTTCTTCGGAATGCGAGCATGTATTCCCGTCCCAGGACGGTTATTCTAGTGGAACTTTCGCAGAAGAATGGTGAACTACGTCTTTCTGTTTCCGATCAGGGAATTGGGATTCCTCTTCAGGATCAACCCCGTGTGTTTGGCATGTTCGAGCGTGGAAGTAACGTGGGACACAGCAACGGCACAGGGCTGGGTTTGAACATTGTCCAACGTTTGACCGCCCTGCACGGTGGAAGCGTCAGTTTTACATCGGAGCCTGGTGTTGGGACGACCTTCACGCTTCTGCTTCCGGTAGATCGACCCTCTGTAACAATATGACAATCCAGAACGGAACACCTGGCAAAATTCGCATTCTGGTCATCGAGGATGACGAGCCTTTAAGGTCGCTGACCGCAGACCTGCTGGAATTTTCCGGGTTCGATGTGGTCACTGCCGAGGACGGGCTGAAGGGATTGGAGGAGATTCGCAGGAGTGCCCCTGATCTGATTCTGTGCGATTTGCTCATGCCTGAGTTGGATGGGGCGGGAGTGCGCCGGGCCTTGCTGAATGGGGAGGAGACGAGGAAAATTCCTTTTATCTTCACGTCTGCAAAAGCGGATCGCGAGAATATTGACCAAACTCTTGAGATCGGTCCCAACAACTATCTGGTCAAACCGTTTACCAAGCGCGAGTTGCTTGCCTGCATGGCACTTTTTCTGAACCAAGGTTGATCTGGACCCTGTGAGCCCTTTGGCTCTGGTGGCCTTTCAAAATGGCAGAAGGGAGAAGGTATGTGTTTAAAGCCCTTCTTTGGTGGACTTGGAGATTCTTGCCGGGGAACAATCAAACCGATGTTTTGAAGTATGCCTGCGTGTTGGGATGCACGTCGGTTGCCGTGAGGATTTCATGTTCGTGCCTCCAGACGTATTGGCCGTGCTGCTCCCTTGGCAAGGCAGAGCAGTTGATTTCCAGATTGATTTCATAACCGAGGACGACGTAATGGGTGCCGAAGCCCGGGAGTTCCAGACGGTTTGTGAGATACAGATGGTCGAATGCCCCAAGGAATTTTGCCTCTGAAAGCTCCTTTTCGACTCCCAATTCGATCCTCGTGAGTCGCCGGAAAGCTGCTGCCCGGGTTTCGTTCTTGGTGATCCTTCCCCCCGGAACAAAGTAGACTCCCTTGGCTGGTTCACTTGTGCGGCATCCGAGCAGGACCCTGCGATCCGGGGCACGGACAATAATATCTATTGAGACCAGGGGGGTGAGCCGCACGACGTTTGCGAAGTCGGCATTGCTAAGCCATTCGCCGGGGTTCGGTTCGTAAAGCGGACGGGATTCATTTTCGTTGGCCATCAGGGAAATGAGGCTAGGTCATAGCCGGAGTAGTGGAAAGTGTTTTCCCCCTCAATGCGGGGTGGTGCCCGGCCGGCCAGGGGGTGCTTCAAATGACATCAATAAGAATCAAAAAAGTTTGCCAGCGCATGGGGGAGATCGTAGATGTTAGTATGCGCACACGTTCACCTGCAGTGATGGTATTTGCCCTGATGCTGTTGTCCGGCAGCCTTGGGGTTGCCGGGCAGGAACTGGCACCTGTTTTGCGGGAATTCATCTACGAGAGTGCTCCATTCCCCAGCTGTCACGCCTCCACCATTGCCGAGCAGACGGGCGGACTCGTGGCGGCATGGTTTGGTGGCAGGGAGGAGAGGGCTCCGGATGTGGGAATCTGGGTCTCCCGAAATAGTGGTGGCAAGTGGTCGGCCCCTGTGGAGGTCGCGACTGGTGTGCAAACAGATGGCACCCGGCTGCCCTGCTGGAATCCGGTTCTTTTTCAGCCCGCATCCGGTCCCCTGATGTTGTTCTACAAGGTTGGTCCCAGTCCATCCACATGGTGGGGGATGTTGAGGAGGAGTGCCGATGGGGGAGCCACCTGGAGTGAGGGACTCAGGCTGCCTGAGGGGTTCCTTGGTCCGATCAAGAACAAGCCGGTGCAATTGCCCGGGGGGGAGATCCTGTGTCCTTCGAGCGCGGAATCGGATACGAAGCCCAGCAAATGGCGGGTGCATTTTGAGAGGACTTCGGATCTCGGCAGGACCTGGTCGAAGGTTGTTCCCGATATTGGAAGCGGATTGGCCATTGACGCGATTCAGCCCAGCGTTTTGCTTCATCCGGGCGGGGTTTTGCAAGCTGTGGGGCGAACCCGTCAGGCAAAGGTATTTGAGACCTGGTCCCGGGACGGCGGCAAGTCCTGGTCTGCATTAAGCCTGCTCGATTTGCCCAACCCCAATGCCGGGACGGATGCGGTGACGATCAAGGATGAAAGGCATGTTCTGGTTTATAACAACACACCCCGGGGGCGGAGTCCTCTGAATGTGGCGGTTTCACCCGATGGAAAGTCATGGCGTGATGTGGTTGTGTTGGAGAAGGAACCGGGGGAATACAGCTATCCGGCAGTGATTCAGACCCGCGACGGATTGTTGCACATCACTTATACATGGAAACGTGAGCGGATTCGTCATGTGGTTGTGGATCCCGCGAAATTCCCAACCGGATCATGAGTTTGAAAATCACATTACGGGGCAGGTGTTGGCTGGGAATCCTTTGGCTTTCGCTGGTTTCTGTGGCAGTTGCGGAGGATGGCCAATCCTTTCCCCAACCGCCGGGGATTGTGATCGACCACAGCCCGGCGAGTAGCGGCCTCTACATAGGGTCTCCAAGTCTGGCGGTGCTGAGCAACGGCACCTATCTGGCATCCCATGACCTTTTCGGGCCCAAGAGCCTGGAGTTTGAGCGGCCCACGACGGTTGTGTTCCGGTCGCTTGACCGCGGGTTTACATGGAGCAGGACGGCCACTCTCCCGGGAGTGTTTTGGAACAACCTTTTTGCGCATCACGGGGCGGCCTATCTAATGGGGACCGATCGTCATCATGGCCGGGTGGTGATTCGGCGCTCCGTGGATGGGGGTGTCACCTGGACTGAACCGCGGGATGCTGGAAACGGACTTTTGGCTGGTTCGGGTCAGTTCCACACGGCCCCGATGCCGGTTGTGGAGCATGACGGCCGGTTGTGGCGGGCCTTCGAGGACGCCATGGGTGGCACCGAATGGGGGAAGCGCTATCGCGCAGGCATGTTGTCTGTTCCTGTGGATTCAGATCTTTTGCAGGCCACCAATTGGACCTTCAGCACCTTCCTGTCCAGGGATGCCGCATGGCTCGGGGGGCGCTTCAATGCCTGGCTTGAAGGGAATGCCGTTGTGGGGCGGGATGGGAGGATGCTTAACATCCTGCGCGTGGATACGGCAGACCTCCCCGAGATGGCGGCCTGTGTTGAGATCAGCGGGGATGGACGGGTAGCGCGGTTCAATCCGACCAACGGGTTCATGCCGTTCCCGGGTGGGGCGAAAAAGTTTGTCATCCGGCATGATAAAGTGAGCGACAAATACTGGGCTCTGGCGACCCCGGCCATGGATCTCGGAGCGACGGTGCGACCGGCAGGTGTCCGAAACCGTCTGGCATTGATGTGTTCAGCTGATTTGAGAACGTGGGAGATTCGGGCCATGCTCTTCCATCATCCGGATGTTGTGCGTCACGGTTTTCAATATCCTGACTGGGATTTTGAGGGTGACGACATTATCGCTGTGGTGCGCACAGCCTGGGATGATGCTGAGGGTGGTGCAAGGAACAACCATGATGCCAACTACATGACGTTCCACAGATTCGCAGGGTTTCGCCGGATGCAGGCCACCAGGGAAGCCATAGCAACTCCAGCCGCCTCACCGGCACCAAGCCCAAATGAGCACCCGACACGCTGAACCATTTCGCAGCAACCTCCTCTCCCTGGGGGCATTGTGGATGGGTTGCTTTTTTCTTTTGACCACAGTTTTGGCTAATGGCGAAGGCATGATTATGAATGAAAGACAGATTACGAAGGCTCCCTGCGGGCATATTTTGACCAACACCCGGGTCTGGTCCCCCGATGGCAAGTGGGTGGTCTATGATGTTCGTTCCGATCCTGCAGGTGATCGTTTTGATGGGGGTCGCATCGAGATGGTGAATGTGGAGACCGGGGAGGTGAAGGTCCTTTACACAGCGAAGAACGGTGCCAATTGCGGCGTTGTAACCTTTCATCCGCGTGAGCCCAAAGTTGCGTTCATCCTCGGCCCGGAGCACCCATCCGAGGATTGGCAATATGGGCCTTATCACAGGCAGGGGGTCATCGTGGACACCCGTACCCTTACGGCGGAGAACCTCGACGCACGGGACATCACCCCTCCGTTCACCCCGGGCGCACTTCGTGGGGGGTCTCATGTGCATATATGGGATGGGGAGGGGGAGTGGGTCAGCTTTACCTACGAAGATCACGTTCTTGCGGGTAACACGACGGAGGACGGAACACATGAGATGAACCTGCGAAATATCGGGGTCAGTATTCCACGCCATCCGGTGCGTGTGAGTCGGGATCATCCACGCAACCATGACGGGGAGGCTTTCACCGTTTTAGTCACGAAAACGGTTGCGAACCCCAGACCGGGCTCGGATGAGATTTCGAAGGCATTTGAGGAGGGGTGGGTTGGGGATCATGGATATCAGAAAGGGGATGGCAGCCGCCAGAAGCATGCCCTGGCGTTTCAAGGGTTGGTCCGGGGGGCTGCGGGTGAGATTTTTTCCGAGGTCTTTGTTGCCGATCTTCCGGAGGATCTGACCCGTGCCGGGGATGGGCTTCTGGCGGGCACAAGTGTGAAGCGCCCCGCTCCCCCGCTGGGGGTTTCGCAACGCCGGATCACGTTCACCAGCGGTCGGAAGTATCCGGGCTTGCAGGGAACCCGGCATTGGCTGCGATGCAGTCCGGATGGCTCCCGAATCGCCTTTCTGATGAAGGACGATCAGGGGGTTGCCCAACTCTGGACGGTATCTCCGAACGGGGGCAGCCCGGTGCAACTCAGCACGAACCGCTGGCCAATCAGTTCAACATTCACCTGGAGTCCTGATGGTAGGCGATTGGCTCATGCGATGGACGGATCTGTGTGTGTTACAGAATATCCGACGGGAAAGACCACCCGGTTGCCTTCCAACCCCGAGGGGGCATCACCACAACGTCCCGAATCCTGCGTGTTCTCACCGGATGGAAAGCGGATTGCCTGCGTTCGGCCAGTTCCCCAGAACGGAACGGTTTACAATCAGGTGTTTGTGATCGATGCCCCGCCCGGTTTGGGGGGAGAGTAACAGCGATACGGGACGAGCCGGGGAGCATGTTCCATTCTCTCCGGGTTAGGACCCCAACCATTTTGGTGATAGGTTAGTGTCGTCGTCTTGTTGAGGTCGATTTCATGAAAACCACGGTTGGTCTTCCGGATTTTTCCGGGTATTCTGGTGGGATGAATGTGACCTGTAGCAATATGCCGCTTGAGATGGTGGCGGGTGGGGATTGGGACTGATGGTTTTCATCGCCCGTCAGCATCGGTTTGAATTTCCCGGGCCAGCCGTCGTCATGGGAATATTGAACCTGACTCCGGACTCGTTTTCCGACGGGGGGATGTGGACGAGCCGGGAGGCAGCTGTGGATCGCGCCATCAAAATGGCCGTGGATGGTGCCGGGATAATAGATGTGGGCGGGGAATCCACCCGACCCGGAGCCGTGCCTGTGGCGGAGATTGAAGAATTGCGGCGGGTGATTCCCGTGATTGAGGAGTTGGCGGGGCGTCTACGGGTTCCGATTTCGATCGACACGATGAAACCTGCTGTTGCGAGGGCTGCGTTGCAGGCGGGCGCGAGCATTGTGAATGATGTTGCGGCGAACCGGGGCGACACTGAGATGTGGGAACTGGTGGCACGGGAGCAGGTCGGATATGTGTGCATGCATATGAGGGGATCGCCTGCCACCATGCAGAATGATCCGGCCTACCGGGATGTTCCAGCTGAGGTTGAGGAATTTTTTACGGACCGGTTGAAACATTTGAACCGTTGCGGAGTGGGATCTGACCAAGTTATATTGGATCCGGGGATCGGCTTTGGCAAGACACCCGAGCACAACGTGAGCCTGCTTGCGTCAGTTGGCCGGTTTGCGGCTTTGGGGCGTCCCGTGATGGTGGGGGTGTCGCGCAAATCGTTTTTGGGAAAACTGACAGGTGCCGACTCTGCCTCCCGGCTGCCAGCCGGGCTGGCGTGCGGGTGTCTGGCGGTTGGGTCCGGTGCCAGATTCATCCGGACGCATGATGTTGCGGAGACTGTTCAGGCGATCCGTATGACAGAGGCAATTTTGGCGGGTAGCAGATAATGGTAGATTTACTACATGTATGGTGGCGACCGGCGGTGGAGATTCTGATCCTCACCGTCAGCATCTATTATGCTTTTCGCTTCATTCGCGGCACCCGGGGTGCGCCGGTGGTTACTGGTTTCCTGCTCGTTCTTCTCGCCCTGGTGATGGTCACCTACCTCCTTGACCTGAAGGTGCTGCAGTATTTTCTTGGAACTCTCTCAACGTTTCTCGTTTTGGCGGTGCTCGTCATTTTTCAGCCCGAGTTGCGACGCATGCTGGCGGAGGTGGGAAACTTTCCCCTTTTCACGAGCACAACCGAGCAGCGGGAGACGGTGGAAGTGATCATCCAGACTGCCGAGAGGATGTCCGATCTCAGGATTGGTGCCCTTATCGCCATTGAGCAGTCGATTCAATTACAGGAAGCGGTGGAATCCGGGATAGTGGTTGATTGTGAGGCAACGCCGGAGATGCTGGAGACGATCTTCTTTCCGAACAACGCGGTTCATGACGGGGGGGTGATCATCAAGGGAGATCGAATTGCTTATGCGGCCTGCATCTTCCCCCTGACCCAGCTGCAGGGGTTGAGCAAGAGCCTTGGGACGAGGCACCGGGCTGCAATCGGCCTGAGCGAGGAAACGGATGCCGTTGTGGTGGCTGTTTCGGAGGAAACCGGGGCGATTTCCTATGCCCACAAGGGTCAGTTGGTTCGGGGAGTGACGCTTGAAGAGCTCCGTGCATTTCTCACGTCGGTTGTGGTGACTCCCAGCCGTCCCCGGAACTGGGTGGGCTCTGTCCGGGCCTGGGCCGGCAGGACAGCGGCACCCGGACCCCCTTCAGTCGCAAAGCGGGATGCGGCTTCGCCGCCATTTGTGGAGATGGGCAAATGATAGCATTTCTGCGCCATCTTCTGCTGGAGGATCTCTGGCTCAAGCTGTTCTCACTCGCTTTGGCGGTGCTGACCTGGATTGCGATCACGTTCGCCCTGGTCCGGGATCAGAGTCCGGTGGGGTTCGGATCGAACCAGCGGATGCGGACATTTCAGGGTCTGCCGGTGGTGATCATGTCCTCCGCAGCGGACGTCCGGCGTGTACGCGTCAGCCCGAAGGAGGTTGAGGTGGTGGTGCAGGCAGAAAACAGGGTGCTGGAGCAGTTGCAGCCGCGAGATATACATGTGCTTGTGGATCTGACTGGAATTGAAGCCGCCCAGGGATTGAGGAAACGGATTGAGGTCTCCACTCCGGCGGGAGTCACGCTCGTGCGTGTCAGACCGCAGGAGGTTCAGGTGCTTTTCCCACCCGCAAACTGAGAGCTTATTGCGAATTGATTCCGGCAGGGACTTTGCGCAAACTTGTGTTTTATGGGCAGCCACGGTAAGAGCAATGGCATACCGGCACATCGAGTGCCGGGAGAAAGCCCCCCGGATCCGAACCCGAATCAATCAGGGGTCGGCGTTGGGGGGAGTCCGTCCCCATGTTCTTCCCCCATGAAGGTGGAGGCCCCACGAACCCTCGTTCATTATTGGAAATTTCTGGTTGCAGGTCTGGTCGAGCAGGGGCAGACCGGAGCCTTGATTCCTTCGCAGCGGTTTCTGGTGAAGAGGATGATTTCTCCCGTGCCCAGGGATTACAGTGGTGTGATCGTTGAGTTGGGGGCCGGCACTGGTTCACTCACGACCAGATTGGCTGCACGTTGTCCCAACGCGAGAATCATGGCGTGCGAAATCAACCCGGAGCTTGCGCGTCTCCTTGAGCAGGACCTTGCCGCGAGAAACTTGAATTCACGGGTTCATGTTATCGCGGATGCCGCCGAGGAGTATCTCGCCCGTCTGGGGCCATCCTCGCAGCGCCCCGGTTTTGTCATTTCCGGGATTCCTCTTGGAACCTTACCCGGAGATGTGGTGACCCGTTTGGTGGCTGCGATCCGTGAAGCCCTTCCCCCAGGTGGAATGTATATCCAGTTCCAGCACTCGCTCATTGATCGGAAGCGGGTCATGGAGGCGTTTTCGTCGGTCCGTACGGTGCCGGTGCTCCTCAATGTGCCGCCAGCGTTTGTCTATTACGCCCAGAAGTAAGGGGACAAGCCCTTTCCCGAGTGAATCCTATGGAGGATTCATCCATTCGACCCGAATCAAAATCAAGAGGCGGTTTCACTACCACTGCAGGACCTCAGGGCGCAATCTTCCCACATTTTCGGCCGGGAGCCGGCGGTCGAATGATCCAGAAACAGCTTTCTCAAGTGCGACGTGGCCATCGAGGTAAACGGCGTTTGCCCGTTGCGAATGGCGGAAGTGCCCGTTGGGCTGGGTTGTGCTCGAGTCGAGGTAATACCACTCCTCCAACATCGGGTTGCTCCTTGAGGCGGGAGCCTGCCATGTGTTGATCTGGGCGGCGTCCCCGAAGAGAACCAATCCACTCGGATTTGGAATGTTGCTGACGCGGATCAAGGGTGATCCGGGTGGGGCTGAGAGGAACCAGTTATAGCCATAACCGAACGAGAACCCGGCTGCCTTGAGCTTGACCCAGGGGAGGAAGTAGTCGAAGCCGGGACACAAGCTGACGGTTGTGTTTTTCAGGTAAGCGTGGAGTGCTCCCTGCGAGGCATCGAATTCCCGGGTGCCCTCCTCCCCCCCGCCCATCCATCCAAACCAAAATAACTGGCCGCCATTCGTATCGCCGGCCTTCCACCGGAAGCAGGAACCATTGAATTCATCCCAGTAGAGGCTTTGGGCCAGGCTGAGCTGGTGCAGGTTGCTGACACACTTGATTCGTTTTGCGGATTGCTGTCCCTTGCTAAGCGAGGGAAGGAGGAGGGATGCCAAAATCGCAATGATCGCGATCACGACAAGCAACTCCACGAGTGTGAACGCTCCCGGGCGCCGGAATGTTCCAGCTTGGGGACGGGGGGCAGGGGGCGTTGATGTATGGTTGGACATCATTCCTTTCGCGCTGCCACACGGTAGCAGGCACTGACAGCCGGAGGGGTGGGGTCGGAGAGGGTCAAAGACTGGCCGCTTCCCTGGATGGCAACGCCAACGGGAGTCCAGCGTGCCAGATCCTCTGAACGTTCGAGCTGGTAGGACCATCCTGAGTGGCTTAAAACGCTGGTTTGCCAGGTGTTTCGAGAGAAACCGCCCCGGTGGGTTTCCACAGGGGGGGGTGTGATCAGAACAAGATTGTCGATGATTCCCTCGGCATGAATCGAACCAGCCCACATGGGGTCCTGACCCCCATCGCTGTAACTCATGATGGCAAGCTGATCGACGGCAAAATTGCTGAACGAGGAGCCGAGCTGTGCATCGTTGATGGGGCCAAAGGGTTTGCCATCCTGCAGGACCCGCGTCACCAAACGCTGTTCCGCGGCGATGAAGCGCATCTCGACGTGATAAACAGCACCTGTGGACAGTTCCAGCGGATAGGTGAATCCACCACTGTTGTAATCGTTGGCTGAAGAGATGATGGTGGGGGCCACTGTTGCACCAAATCCCGAATCCGGGAAGTATGTGAATTCCAGCAGATCCGGTGCCGTGTAGCCGGTGCCGCGCAGGAAGTCCGGGGTAATGGCCTCCGAAAGGTTGAGGAGTCCGATGGAAAACTGAAAGGTCAGGGGCATGCCTGAGTGTGTGCCGATTTCCACCTGCGACAGGCGCAGGTCGAAGCCCAGCATGAAATCGTTGGAGCGGGTCAGGGTGGTGCCGATGGGGTGATGGAAGTAGCTGTTGGGACGTGAGGAGTCCCAGACCACGGACAAGTTATGGCGGGCCTCATCCCACTTGAAGAGGGAAGGGTCGCCATGCACATTCCATCCACCGGTCCCTATTGGATCCTGAGTGAACGGTTCGGAAAGGTAAATATCCGAAGCGGTGGCGTGTTGGAAATGGAGGTTGCAACTCAGCAGGGCTGCAACCATCGTGAACGAATAAACGGACTTCATCTGGTCTCTCCTAAAATGCCCCGGTTGGGGCGTTTGACATATCGAGACCAGGACGGAACTCAAACCCTTCCAGGTTTCCGGGGAATGGGGATCTCCGGCTGAAAAAGCCACAGTTACCGACCAGACATAGAACGAAAACGTTCATCGAATCCCATCCCGAACAGCGGGCGGGCTGGCCTCATCCTTCTCTTGGCGGAGAAGTTGGCCCCGCTGAATTGCATCCGGCGGGTGCCAGGACGAGCATGGGCAAGAAGATATCCTGACTTCGGGCTCAAACCTCACTCCCGCCTTCCCGGCTTTTAGCCAGTGGCCCTTGGGAGCTTGTCACCCGTTACAGTGGCGCTACCGTCCCCGATTTGCACGGGGTTCCCTAAACCTTGTCCATGGTGTTTGCGGGTGTTCTGGACCCGCCTCTCTCAAAGAACGCCACATACCTAGCCCCGATGCCGGGGATTGCCAAGAATAAACCGAGCCGGGGTCTGGAGTTTTTTGGAGGGTGAGGATGGGCGGTCAGGATCCCGGACTGTCGTGAGCCCGGTTTGGGGCTGTCAGGCTGATCTTTACTCCCCGTCCGGATCGTTCTACTGTTCGCTGCATGAGGCCAAGATCGAAGAGGTTGAGCGTATGATCGAAGTTGAAGGCTTGACGAAGTTATACGGCGAATTCACAGCCGTTAAGGACCTTTCGCTGGTGGTTCGCCCCGGGGAGGTAATGGGTTTGGTGGGCCCGAACGGTGCGGGGAAGACCACCACATTACGGTCATTGGCCGGAATCATTCCATCCACCCGCGGAACCGTCCGCATCTGTGGCAACGATCTTGCCAGCCAACCGATTGCCGCAAAGCAGCAACTGGCATTTTTCACAGATGAACCCCGGCTTTTCGATTACCTGACGGTATGGCAACACCTCGTGTTCACGGCGCGGATTTACGGCGTGGCCGGGTTTGAGGCTGTGGCTGAGGGGTTGCTTGTGGAATTGGAACTGGCTGGAAAGCGCGACGCGCTTCCGTCAGAACTTTCCCGCGGAATGAAGCAGAAGCTGGTGATTGCCTGCGGCCTCCTTCATGCCCCGGAAGTGATCTTTTTTGACGAACCTCTCACCGGACTGGATCCGCTCGGCATCAGGCGGATGAAGGATTCCATTTTGAAGCGTGCCGGCAACGGGGCGGCGATCATCATCAGTTCACACCTTTTGCATCTGGTGGAGGAAATCTGCACCCATATCCTTATCTTGAAGGGGGGATGCAAAGTGGCGGATGGAACAATGGCTGAGATCCGGCAACGGTTTTCCGGAACGGAGGGATCTCCGGATCTGGAGGAAATCTTTTTCAGGGCGACGAGCGAGGCAGGGACGGCATCAACGCCAGTGAATCCACCTTCACAATGATTTCAGCCCTGGCTTACTTGCAACTGCAGACCGCCCGGAACCGTTTGCTGGTCCGCATCCGGCGCCTGCGCCAGCCGAAATACCTTTTTGGGGGAATTGTAGGGGTTCTTTATTTTTACTGGTATTTTTTCCGGCCGGTTCTGATGTCAACCCACAGGGGGCAGGGGGCTTCATTTCAACTTTTTGGGATCACCCCGGAGTTGATGGAGTCGGTGGTTGCGATGGTCCTGTTTGTGGTGGTTGCCGGGAGTTGGGTGTTCCCAAGTCAGCGGGCGGCGCTGACTTTTACAGAGGCGGAGATTGCATTCCTCTTTCCGGCGCCTGTGAGCAGGACTGGATTGATCCACTTCAAACTCCTGCGTTCCCAGTTGGCCATCTTTTTCACGACACTCCTGCTCACGTTGTTTTCCCGGAGGTTCGGCGGGCAGGCATGGATACATGCGGCCGGGTGGTGGATGATGCTCTCGACGTTGAATCTGCATTTTCTGGCCGGCTCGTTCGCGCAAACCAAGCTAATGGATCGTGGATTGACGACCTGGAAACGGCGGTTCTGCATTCTCGGGCTTGTCGGCGTGCTCGGCGTTTCCGTTGCAGCCTGGGTTTGGGTAGGATTGCCATCATTCGCCTGGCCCGCAAAGGTGGTGACACCCGTGGCCGTTGAGAAGGCGGCGGAAGGTCCGGGGAGTGCTGAGGGTGTTCAACATGTTCAGGCGGTCAGGGATTACATTCTTCTGGCGACCCGGTCGGGCCCCCTCGCTGTGGTGCTCTATCCTTTTCGAGTGATAGCCCGTCCGTTTCTTGCGTCGGATCGGGCCTCCTTTCTGGCGGGGTTTGGTCCTGCACTGCTGTTGATGCTTCTCCATTACGCGTGGGTCGTGCGCTCGAACGTGGCCTTTGAGGAGGCATCTGTCGAGGCATCCAGGAAAATGGCGGAGAAGGTTGCCGCGTTCCGGTCGGGCAACTGGCAGGCTGCTCAGAAGGAGATGAAGCGGCGGCGGGATCCGTTCCCACTCGGCCCCGTGGGCGCAAAGCCCGTGGCGTTGCTTTGGAAGAATCTGCTTAGTCTGGGGCAGGGCTTCAGTCCCCGCTTATGGATCGGCTTTAGCGTCATGCTGCTGGTGGTGGGGCTCAGTGTCGGTCCCAGCCTGGGGCGTTCCGGATGGGGTGCTGCTGTCGGGATGGTGTTCGGGATACTTTTCTCGTGGAGCATCCTTCTGGGGCCGCATCTGCTCAGGCAGGATTTGCGTCAGGACCTGCAGATGATGGATCTGCTCAAGACCTATCCGATGCGAGGCTGGCAGGTTGTGCTGGGCTCAATGCTCGCTCCGGCGGTGATTCTGACTGCCGTTCAGTGGTTGTTGCTGTGGGTTGGGGGCAGCCTGTTGTTGTTTGCCGGGGTGAAGGGCGTGCCAGTTCCCGCCATTCTGGGAGTTGGGTTGGGTGCCAGCATTCTAGTTCCGGTCACCAATTTCCTTCTGCTCCTGATTCCCAATACTGCCGTTCTGCTCCTGCCGGGATGGTTCCACACAAAGGAGGCTGTCCAGGGCATCGAGGCTACCGGTCAGCGGTTGATTTTGATGCTGGGCCAGTTGCTTGCCCTCGTGGTGGCGTTGGTTCCCGCCTCGCTGATGTTCAGCCTGATATTTTTTCTTTTGAAGTTTGCAACCGGCGCCTTGTGGAGTGCGATCCCGGTGGCATCCGTAGCGGCGGCTCTGGTTTTGGTCGGGGAGGTGTCATTGGGTGTGGCATTTCTGGGTCGTGTTTTTGATAAATTTGATCTTTCGGATGAATTGAAGGGCTGAACCTTCATGAAACCGCGCGTGATTTGTTCAATATGAGAAGAATTTTCCGACACCGGGTTCTCTGGCTGTTGTGCTCCAGTCTGGTTATAGCAGGATCGGTGACAGGGGAGGATGGGTATCAACGGGGCATCGTGGCATCAGTAAACCGGCAGGCGAGTGAGGCCGGGTTGGCAGTTTTGAAATCGGGTGGAAACGCTGTGGATGCAGCCGTGGCGGTGGGGTTCGCACTGGGCGTGGTGGATGGTCACAATTCAGGTATTGGCGGTGGATGCTTTATGCTGATCCGGAGGCCCGGCGGTCAGGTCGTGGCGATCGACGGGCGGGAAACCGCCCCTGCGAAGGCCACTCGGGATATGTATCTGCGGGAGGGGAGGGCCGATACGAGGTTGAGCCAGTCGGGAGCGCTTGCCTGCGGCGTGCCGGGCGAGGTGGCAGCTTTTGATTACGCGATCGGGCACTTCGGCAGGAAAACCATGGCGGAGGTGCTGGCTCCCGCGATACGTCTCGCCGAGGAGGGCTTTGTGCTCAGTGCGATGCAGGCGGACCGCATCGCTTCCGCGAAAGAGGATTTGGAGAGGTTTGAGTCCAGCAAGGCGGTGTTCTTCCGCAAGGGGCGGCCACTGGCCGCAGGAGAGCGGTTGAAACAGAAGGATCTGGCGGCCACATACCGTCATCTCGCCAAGGAAGGTGTGGATTGGTTTTATCGGGGTGGATTTGCCCGTGCTGCCGGGGATTGGATGGCTGCCAACGGGGGGATTCTTTCCAGTGCGGATTTCTCCACCTACAACGTCGTGATCAGGGAACCGGTTGAAACGACCTACCGGGGATGGCGGGTGGTTTCTTTCCCGCCGCCCGGATCCGGAGGCGTCCACCTGCTGCAGATGTTAAACATCCTCGAGTCATTTCCCGTGGCGGCGATGGATTCGGCGGCGAGGACCCATGTTTTTGCCGAGGCGATGAAACTGGCGTTCGCGGACCGGGCGCACTGGCTTGGGGATCCGGACTTTGCGCGTGTGCCGCGAGGGCTCCTCTCCAAGTCCTATGCGGCGGGCCTGATCTCCCGCATCTCCATGGATCACGCCGGGAAGGTTCCCGGGCACGGGATGCCGCCCGGCTGGGAGAGTGATGTGTTCAAGAAGCACACCACACACTTTTGTGTGGCTGATGACGAGGGGAATTGGGTGGCCTGCACAGCAACAATCAATACGACCTACGGATCCAAAGTGGTGGTGCCGGGAACCGGGGTGGTCCTGAATAATGAGATGGATGATTTTGCCATTCAACCCGGGGTGCGGAACGCCTTCGGGCTGGTGGGGGCGGATGCGAATTGTGTGGAGCCGGGCAAGCGGCCTCTTTCCAGCATGTCCCCGACGATTGTTCTGAAGGAGGGGGAACCGGTTCTGGCACTCGGCGCTGCAGGCGGGCCGAAGATCATCACCACGGTGCTGACTGAGCTGGTGCAAGTTCTGGATCTTGGGATGACACCTGCGCAGGCTGTTGCTGCGCCACGGGTGCACCATCAGTGGTCTCCGGATGAGTTGATCGTCGAAGAGGAGACGCCGGTGGAGTTGCGAACCGCCCTTGAGGCGCGTGGCCATGTGCTCAAGACCCAGAAGGCGATTTCCACATCCCAGATCATTCAACGCCCCGTGCGCGGAAAGGGATTCATTGGTGCGGGGGATCCCCGTGTGGGCGGGGTGGTTGCCGGGTGGTGAGATTGTTGCGGTTGTGGTGAGATCCGGCGCCCGGGACCGTCCATTTTGGCGGGGATCTTAAAATTTCAGGCGGCTTTTGTTTGCAAACGTGGCCGGAATCAGCCATAGCAAGGTTGAATGGAATCAGCATCGTGTCATCTTGAGTCTTCGCTGTTGTATCGGCTGCCGTCGATCGTGGACCGGTTGGACCTCAGCCGCATGTTCGTGCAGGCCCAGCCGTTGCATGTGGAGTTGGGCAGCGGGGATGGATCTTTCCTGGCGCAGTTTGCGCGGAAGAATCCGGACCGGAATTTTATCGGCATTGAACGATTGTTGGGAAGATTGCGCAAACTGGACCGAAAGGGGCGCCGCCTTGGTCTTACAAATCTGGCAGGGCTCCGAATTGAATGCGCCTATTTTCTTGAATATTTACTGCCCCCCGAGTCCGCAGAGGCCATTCATGTTTACTTTCCCGACCCCTGGCCCAAGCGCAAACATGCACGCAACAGGCTGGTGGGGGAGCGGTTTCCATCGATCGCCCGGATGGCGCTCCAAATGGGCGGGGTGGTCTACCTGCGCACCGATCATGTGGGCTATTTCGAACAGATGCAGGAGGTGTTCCTGACGGCACCACAGTTTGAACTGATGGAAACGCCGGAAGAGTTGCGGACGGTTGTGACTGATTTCGAGGCCGAGTTCCTGCTGCGGGGGATTCCATCCAACCACGCCGCATACAAGCGGGTGGCCTGAACTGTCGGTCCACTCAGACGTCAATCACCGGACCGCTGCCTGAGGGGGGACCGGCTTTCTTGGCGGCCGATTTGCGTTCACTGCGTGGTTTGGTATCGGTGTTGCCGATCATTTTGTTCAACACCATTGAGACGATGCTGATGATGATTGCACCGAGAAGCGCGGAGGAGAATCCATCGACTGCAAAGGACTCGCTAAGGAGCCAACCCACGAGCTTCAGGACCAGCGCGTTGATCACCAGCGTGAACAGGCCCAGCGTGACGATCAGAAGCGGCAGGGCAAAAAACATCAGAAGCGGCCTGATGAATGCATTCAGGATCCCCAGCACAAGGGCGGTAATGAACGGAGTCCAGAGGTTGTTGTTCTTAAAGTGCAACCCGGGCAGGACAGATACAGCCACACCCACAGCGAGTGTGTTGACTATCCAGCTTGTTAAGAATTTTTTCACAGGATGCGGTTGCCAGACCCCAAAATGAACGAGTGGCAGGGTTGTGACAAGCGGCAAGATGCCATCAGTCTCCGGGTTGGGTTGAGATCAGGGTGGTTCCCGGATCCAGACTGACATCACACCCGTGGACGCTGGCTGGAATAAGACAAAACTGCCCAGGGCTTAAATCGAGATCACCACCCGTGGATCGGATGTGGCATCCGCCCTGCACCAGGCCGAGGATTTGGAGCGATCCTCCCCTCAGGTGGCAGGTGGCTGCTTGATTGGATTTGAATAGATCGACATCAAAAAGCTCATCTTGCACCAGATGGCGGATCTCAAGGCTGGTGGAGCCTTCCCAGCAGGAGGTGGACGCGTTGCCGTCTCCTGAATTCTTCTTCGGGATCGCAAAAGACATCCAATCGGGGGAAACCAGACCCGGTTCAAAGTCCTCAAAATCGATGCTCTCCAGTGACTCTGCGATATGCAGATCCCGGGGCTTTCCATCCAGACCAACCCTGTTCCAATCGAACACCCTGTAGGTGGTGTCGGAGTTTTGCTGGATTTCAAAAATCACCATGCCGGCACCGAGGGCATGCACCCTTCCACTCGGCAGGAACATTGCGTCACCGGCTTTGACCTGAATGCGGTGGAAACAATCAGCCACGGTTCCCTCATGAACCTTTTGCCGGAACTGAGCGGCAGTTGCACCGCTTTTGAGCCCCACGAAAAGCTCCGCGCCGGGAATGGCATCGGCGATGAACCACATCTCCGTCTTGGGTTCCCCACCGAGTTGCCCAGCCTTGTGCGAGGGGGGATGAACCTGAAGGGAGAGTGTATCGCGGCAGTCCAGAAGTTTGATCAGGAGCGGGAACCGGCCGTTCTGTGCACGGGCGCTGCCCAGAAGTTCTGCGGGGTGCCTTTCCATGAGCCAACGCAAATCCTTTCCAGCGAGGGGGCCGTTGGCGATGATGCTGGAATCCCCGGGGCGGTCACTGATTTCCCACGATTCCCCGATCGTTGCGCCTTCGGGCAATTCCTTGGAATACAACTCCTTGAGCCGTCGGCCGCCCCAGACACGCTCCTTAAAAATTGGGTGAAATATCAGTGGGTAGAGCATTGGGTATGCCGGGATGGCATTTCGGCGTTCGCAGTCACTAGTTGAGATCAGGCCTTCGCAGGGGCTTCGGTTGTGATCTTTTCAGTAAAATGGCCAAATGCCCTGAACTTCTCGTAGCGTTTCTTCATCCGCTCCCGTGGGGAAAGTGCCTTCAGGGTCTCCAGATGTTGGAGCACGACCGTCTGGAAGCTGTGTGCCGCCGCATTCTTGTCGACGTGTGCCCCTCCGAGAGGTTCCGGGATGACCTCGTCCACCAGCTTCAACTCGACGAGTTGGCGCGCTGTGATCTTCAGGGCCTCCGCCGCCTTTGACGCAGCAGCGCGGTCCTTCCACAGGATGGCTGCACAACCTTCAGGACTGATCACGGAGTAGTAGGCGTTTTCGAGAATCAAGACCCGGTCGGCCACACCGATGCCGAGCGCCCCTCCAGAACCGCCTTCCCCAATGACCACGGCTATGACAGGAACTTCCAGAAGCATCATCTCCCGGAGGTTCACAGCGATTGCCTCAGCGATATGCCGCTCCTCGGCCCCGATGCCCGGGTAGGCGCCGGCGGTGTCTATGATCGTGATGATGGGCAGGCCGAACTTGTCGGCCAATTTCATGAGTCGGAGCGCCTTGCGATAGCCCTCGGGATGGGCTGAGCCGAAATTCCGCAGAATGTTCTCCTTGGTATCGCGACCCTTTTGGGTGCCGATGACCATGACTTTGTGTGTCCCGATAGTGGCAAAACCGCCCACGATCGCCCTGTCCTCTGCAAACAGGCGGTCTCCGTGGAGTTCGGAGAAGCCTGTGAATGCCAGATCGATGTAGTCCAGAGTAAAGGGGCGCTTGGGATGCCGCGCGATCTTAATGCGGTCCCATGCGCTCAGGTTCAAAAATATCTGGCGTCTGGTTTCCTCGATCTTTTTTTCGATCAGGGAAACCTCTTCCTCGAAGCTGATTCCCAGAGAGTGTGTCTCCGGGTGCTTTTTCAACTCCTCGAGCTTGTGCTGGAGGTCAGCAATCGGCTTCTCAAAGTCGAGTTGATGTTTCATCCCGGACAGACTATCCGCAAGGGGGTGTTGAGGCAACGCCGTTTTGGGACGCTAAGTGTACAGACAAAGAGCCGGATTAAATCCGGCCCTTAGTGGCGACGAGGTTTGGACGCCTTCACCCAGGCGCTCAGAAGGGTAGTGCAGCCAACTATTTTTGCGCTGCCCGAACTGCACCACAAGCAAAACCTCTATACTAACCCTAAACGGACAGCGAAACCATTCGCTTATGATGATTGGACTGGATGCTCCCGGTTTTGTTCAAATATTTTTCCAGCTTGAGTGAGATATTCTTCCGCCCGGCAGGAATTGCGTCCAGGAACCCTGTCAACCAACCACTTGCATTCTGATGTAAGGTTTGGCGCGGGTTGGAAATCTCAGTTCGTCAGTTCAATGACCCGCACATCCCCGGGGGGAATCGTGATGTGCAGGAGGGGGCGATCATGGGAGAACCTGCCGATCAAACGCTTCCTGGGTTCGGTCGAATCAAAAATGCGGCCCTGGTTTGGCAGCGGATGGCCGGGTTGATTCACAACTTGTGTCAGTGTCAGGGGGGAATCGCCCAGGTTTGCGTAAAAGAGGCCCACATTGCCCCGGAGGTCGAGCCATGCCGCACCCAGCACTGTGGGGGTGGATCCCTCAAATTCGGACAGCGTTCCCTGCTGACCTGCGTAGATGGAAAGACGCGACAACGGCAGGCGCACTGTTTTTGCGACAGATCGGCCGGGGTTGCTTCCCGGGCTGCCAAACCGTGCTGACTCGACATCGAACTCAGGCTGGCGGAGCAGGGTGCCGTTCAGGAGGTAATCCAGATGGCGCGCCCGGATGCGGGCGAGGCGGAGGACGTAGTTGATTTCCCTCCGGCGTTCGGTGAGTTGGTTGGGCAGGAAGTTGGCGATGGCGGGTTGCTGGCCCCAGAGGAAAGATCGGGCCTGCTCCATCATGAATTGCCGTGAAAATTTGCGGTCGAGAAGTTCGAGACTGTTTTTGGGGGCGGTGGCAGATGGCCAGAGGTCATCGTAGGGTGGAAGTGTCAGGGATGAGTAGTTGCCGTAGAGAATACTGTAGGGATGGTAAACGGCTTGAAAAAACGGGATCGGCTCCCAGCCATCCCGGGGATTTGTGTAGCGCTCCTTGCTGACCTGCAGTGAGAGCATCAGGTCGAGATAGGGGAGCCAACCCTCGCTGCATCCCTCCCCTGCGAGCACGATCGGGGCTGGTTTGGCACATCGGGCGCGCAGGTCCGCCGAGAGGGTTTTGAACCCATCGACCCAATAGCGTCCGCCGCCGATGGGATGCCCATGGTCAGGGTCGAAGCAGGCCATGCTACTGCAGGCCTGATCCATGTAAATGCCGTCCACACCGAGTTCCTTGAACGCATCCTCCGCGAGGGAGGCATATTTGTTTCGCCAGAACGGCGTGCCCATGCACATGGAGGCGCAGGGTAGCTTTGTGAAGGTGTTGTAAACTTCGGGCCTGATACGGCCGTCTGCCGCCTTCACGGCGTAACGGGCCGCCCCCTCCAATTCCCAGCTGCGTGTGGTCATTCCCCAGAGTCGCTGGTTCATGTAAACAATTGCGTGGAGGTCCTGATCATGTGCCTGATCCAGCGCTTTCCTGAAGGGTTCATCGCCCTCCCGCGGGGGTAAATAGTCAGGAAATCCGGTGTCATAGGCACACCCATGCCACCAATGCCAGAAGATGCCCACCGGCAGCCCCAGTTGCCGCCGGAGTGCGAGCGCGGGAGCGATCACGCCGGGGGATCGTCCACGGTTCCAGATCCAAAGGGCGGTATTGGTCACCCAGGGTGGGGATGCCGAAGTCTTCAGGCGGCTTTGCTGTGCCCAGAACTGGTTGGTGGCCCAGGTCCGGTATTGCCCGGCAGCGGTGAACCAGTCGCCGTTGAACGTGCTCAGCACTGCGCTGTAGGGGAGTGTGTAGTCCTCACCGGTGCGATGCTCAGGCAGGTGCTGCCACTCGCAAAACAGCTGACCATTCGTGTTTCCGGAAAAGCGGAAGCTCTTCCTGTAGCCGTTCGTATCGTTGCTGGAGAGGAAAAACCCCGGACCCTGTTCCCGGTAGTAGGCAATGCACTGGAGGGATGTCAGCCCGGGATACTCCCACTCAAGGTGGATTGGTTTGGATCCGGCGAGGAGTTTTCTCGGATTGCGGTTTAGCTGCCCCATCCAGAGAGGGACAGCCAGCCGCTCGTCTGGCTGGGAACGAATGCCGGGAATACGAGGGTAATGGATCCGGTCCAGATGCAGGCCAGGTATGGCCGAGACCTGCAGCCCCCAGGAACTGGAGGCGCCATCGGCATCAAGAGCGACTGAGGCGGTCACTTCCAGTGCTTCGGCTCCGGGAAGTGTAAAACCGGACCAATGCAGGAGGGCACGGGAGGCCGTTACCGGCTCAAACCGAAAACTTGCAGCCGCTGCTGGTTCCAGCTTGTTGGTCTTTCCAGAACATGTGAAGTTCAGCTCCCAAAGGCCGGTCGGCGCAGGGGGGGACTTAATGTGGTTCCACTGCGAGCGGAGGTCCGTGCAACTGATGAGTTGGCCTGTCTGTGGCTCGAATTGGAGCTTCAGACTCGGATTTTGTAACGTGCAGGGCAGGGCTTGAGCGGTCACCGTGATCGCAACCGCCAGGGTGGCGGGCAATCCATGGATCACGCCCCGGATGCAGGCAATCCTATTGGTAAGCTTAAACATCAGGGTTTCGTTGGTGGGGAACTGAGCAGAACTTCACATCCGGAGGAGCCGCATTATCGGCGCGGGGCGCTGGCCCCTGCTGTGTTGGGATTGATCCCCGATTTTCTGTTTGTGCTTCTGCGGTCGCTAATGTGAGAGAGGTAACCCGTGTTGTCCGGCAATGGACCGGCTCGCCCACACTCCCTGTCTGCAGGGCTTGTTTTTGGACCACTGGTGATCCCAAGTGACGCAAGGAATTCAGACATGCATGAAAGACTGGGTTGTTCACGATCTTCAAGCAATTGAAAACCGTCTCGCCAGGGCGACGGAAAACCGTCCCACGGCTGTTTGTGGGATGCAGGTGGTCCTTCTTTTCCGTCTACGACACCAGAGACTCCAGCGTAAGAACACTGCCTCAGACCTCGCCAGCGCCGGATCTCGAGCGGAGTGGTCGGATGCTGAATAGTAAAATGAGTTTTTGAACCCAAACAGAGGTTCAAAAACTCACACTACAGGGGCAGGGGGCACCTGCCCTCCCCTGGCGCAACGGTTTTGCTATCAAGGCATGGACACGGCCCGGTAGAATCTGTGGGTTGTGTTTGTGGCACTGGTGTCCAGGAATGTGAAAGGGGCGGTATTGGTTGTGATGTTTACCCAATTTCCAGAACTTAGGGATGTCGTGGCCTGCAGGCAGTAAACTGACCCCGGTTGGCCGCTCACCAGAACACTAAACCCGGTCGCAGGGAGCTGGGTTCCCTGGCTCAGCGCCACGGCGGTGGGGACGTCCTGAAGGCGTTGGATGTCCTCAGGGGAGAGTGCGCGGTTGTATATGCGGAGGTCGTCAATGGCCCCGTGAAAGAAGGACGAGCGCAGAAATCCATTAACAGGAGACTGCAGGACCCCAAGATTGGCGTGAAGATGTCCGTATGCTGGCTCAAAAAGGGAAAGGTCGGGTGCATTGCAACTGCTCACCAGCGATCCATCCACCCAGAGTTCCACTTTATTCCCCTTTTGGAACACACCGCAGAGATTGAAGAAGCGATTTGTGGGTAGGGAAATCGGAATCTCTCCGCCACACCAGGTGCCATCCTCGAGATGAACGGAAAAATCAGCCACATCAACACCGACGCTGAACCAGACATCACCACCGGTTCCCTGATAATAAATCATGCCCCCGTCCACCGGTTTCACCCAGACGGAGAAGGTCAGATCCCCGAGGGTTTTCAGGTCAAAGTGCTCGAGTGCAATGTAGGATGAGGTTCCGTTGAAATCGTAGGCACTATTGGGCCTGCCGAACCGATCCGGCACCAGGGTCGTGTGGTAGGCTGTGCCGTGGTTGGTGCCGACGCTGTCATTGGCATTTCCCGAGAATGTGTAGGAGGCTATGAGGGCCGTGTTCGTGTCGTAGGATGGAGGGATGTCCTGAAGTTCCAGAATGTCCGCCGCAGCGAGCGCCCGGTTGTAGACGCGAAACTCGTCAATGGCCCCGTGAAAGAAGGAGGAGCGAAGAAATCCATTAACCGGAGACTGTAGGACCCCAAGATTGGCGTGAAGGTGTCCGTATGCTGGCTCAAAAAGAGCAAGGTCGGGTGCATTGCTGCTGCTCACCAGCGATCCATCCACCCAGAGTTCCACTTTGTTCCCCTTTTGGAACACCCCGCAGAGATTGAAGAAGCGATTTGTGGGGAGAGAAATAGCAATCTCTCCGCCACACCAGGTGCCATCCTCGAGATGAACGGAAAAATCAGCCACATCTGCACCGACGCTGAACCAGACATCTCCACCGGTTCCCTGATAATAGATCATGCCCCCGTCCACCGGTTTCACCCAGACGGAAAAGGTCAGATCCCCCATGGTTTTTAAGTCAAAGTGCTCCAGTGCGATGTAGGATGAGGTCCCGTTGAAATCGTAGGCACCGTTGGTCCTGCCGAACCGATCCGGCACGAGGGTCGTGTGGTAGGCTGTGCCGTGGTTCGTGCCGACGCAGTCATTGGCATTTCCCGAGAATGGATAACTGGCAATCAAGCCTGTGTTTGTATCGGCCAGGCTCTGGCTGTTGCCACCACCGAGGATGGCGAGGATGCTGAGGCTAATGGATAACAGTTTCATTCAATGTTTCTCCGGTTTTTGATTCCAACGATTGACCACGGCCCCACGAACCTGTACAGAGGGCCTGCAATTTTTCACGATGTAATAATAGGAACATACTCCTGAATACGGAGAATACCAGCGGAATTTTTAAGTGTATTATAAACGAATAATTATCACTGTTTGAGGATCTCTGTGGGTTGTTGGTGTTTGCAAGTACATAACAAGCAATGGTTTACTGTTTAAAAATTGGAGTTGATGCGGGGCGGGGATGTGACACTCAGACGATGCAAGGGGGGCAGGAGGGATGGATGTTCGGAATCCATGGTCGTCAGCCCCTGCTCAAAAGCTACAAGCACAAGGAGGTGGTTTGACGATATACAGGAAGGAAAAACATCCCCATCCATCGGATTTAACGGGGAGGATCGGACGATGAGTGGCATACATGAAAACGGGGGCAGGTTTGCCCATTCTCCCATATGAACAGGGTTGGCTTTTAGAGGCGGGCCTTGAACCGGCTGTTTTTCAGACGGGTGTTTCACCCGAAGGCAAGGTCGCGGTGCTGACGAACGGTGCATATGGTGAGCGGATGCTTGAGATGCTGAAACGGGCCCGTATTCCCGCTGCCGTTGTCAGGTCGGACGAGTCTACACCGCCCTCTGTCGACGCGTTGGAGAGCATCCTCGCCAGGTATAAGGAAATCACGCACTTTGCGGCAGTCCACTGTGAGACCACCACTGGAATCCTGAACCCAATCGGCGAATACGGCGGACTGGCCCGCAAATACGGGAAGATCTACGGGGTGGATGCGATGATCAGCCTCGGCGCCATTCCGATCGATTTTGAGGACTGCTCGATCGACTATGTGGTTTCATCCGCGAACAAGTGTATTGAAGGGGTGCCGGGATTCGCTTTTGTAATTTGTTGTCGGCGTCCGGTTCTTGGAGCCACTTCAGGGTGGAGTCGGTCTCTCAGTCTGGATCAGCTCGGCCAGTTGAGGGGGGGGCGATAAAGACGGTCAGTTTCGTTTCACTCCCCCAACACAGCCTGCTGGCGTTAGAACGAGCACTGATCGAGTTGGAGGAGGAGGGTGGGATTGCGGGTTGTCATGGCCGCTACCTGAAAAACCACGCCCGACTTCTTTCGGGGATGAGGGGTTTGGGTTCTCCTCATTTCTGAAGCCCGAGGTGCAGAGCCCCATAATCACGGCTTTCAGGTGCCTCCGGGACCCTGCCTTTTCATTCGAGGATTTCTACAGGCGGTTGAGCGACCGGGGGATGATCATCTATCCCGGCAAACTGACACACGCTGACACCTTCAGGATCGGGAATATCGGGCGACTGTTTCCTGCCGAGATGGAACAGTTGGTTCAGGCAATTGAGGACAGCCTCAGGGACGCTGGGGTTTCTTTTCCGGTGACACACCCAATTTGAACGGGTTGTTGTGGACGTGGTGGAAAATGAAGGTATGAAACCCAGCTGCCGGGTTTCGCCTCATCCCCCATTACAAAAGCGGCCGGAGGTCGATCAAGAGAACGCTCCGCTTATGCGGAGCGTTCCTAACGAGAGGGCACGGCCATTGCGTCAAGGTCTGGAAACCGCCCGATAGAATCGACGCAGAGTGTTGGTGGCGCTGGTATCCAGATAGGAGAAGGGGGCTGTGTTTGTGGTGATGTTGACCCAGTTGCCTGAGGCAAGGTCTGTCGTGGCCTGAAGGCAGTAACTGGTTCCCGGACTGCCGCTCACCACCAGACTGAAGCCTGCGGCACCCGAATGGGTGGGTTGAGCCAGGGTCACGTGTGGGGGGACATCCTGCAGTCCTCGAATATCGGCAGTGGAGAGTGCGCGGTTGTAAATGCGAAGTTCGTCAATGACGCCGTCAAAGAAGGACCATCGCAGAAATCCATCCATCGGAGACTGCAAGACCCCAAAATTTGCGTGAAAATATCCGAATGTTGGCTCAAAAAGGGAAAGGTTGGGTGCATTGGTGGTGCTCACCAGGGATCCATCCACCCAAAGTTCCACTTTATTCCCCTTTTGGAACACACCACACAGATTGAAAAAGCGATTTGTCGGAGCCGAAATCGGGACTTCTCCGCCACACCAACTGCCATCTTCGAGATGAACTGAAAAATCAGCCACATCTGCACCGACGCTGAACCAGACCTCACCGCCCGTTCCCTGATAATAAATCATGCCTCCGTTGCCTGGATTCACCCAGGCGGAGAAGGTCAGATCCCCCATGGTTTTGAAATCAAAATTCTGGTCGAGTGCAATGTAGGAGGATGTCCCGTTGAATTTGTAGGCACCGTTGGGCTTGCCGAACCGATCCGGGAGCAGTGTCGTGTGGTAGGCTGTGCCGTGGTTGGTGCCCACGCTGTCATTGGCATTTCCTGAGAACGTGTAGGAGGCTATGAGCGCCGTGTTCGTGTCGGAGGGGACAGGGACATCCTGCAGTCCTCGAATATCGGCAGGGGAGAGTGCGCGGTTGTAAATGCGAAGTTCGTCAATGACCCCGTCAAAGAAGGACCAGCGCAGAAATCCATCCCTCGGGGACTGCAAGACCCCGAGATTGGCGTGAAAATATCCGAATGCAGGTTCAGAAAGGGCAAGGTCGGGAGCGTTTGTGGCGCTCACGAGGGATCCATCCAACCAGAGTTCCACCTTGCTCCCCTTCTGAAACACTCCGCACAGATTGAAGAAGCGGTTTGTCGGCAGTGAAACGGGAACTTCTCCTCCACACCAACTGCCATCTTCAAGATGGACGGAGAAATCAACCACATCTGCACCGACGCTGAACCACACCTCACCACCGGTTCCCTGGTAGTAGATCATCCCGCCATTGACCGGATTCACCCAGGCGGAGAAGGTCAGATCCCCCATGGTTTTGAAATCAAAATTCTGGTTGAGTCCAATGTAGGAGGATGTCCCGTTGAATTTGTAGGCGCCGCTGGGCTTGCCGAACCGGTCGGGGACCAGGGTTGTGTGGTAGGCGATGCCGTGGTTGGTCCCCGCACTGTCATTGGCGTTTCCGGAAAAGGTGTAGGAGGCTATGAGGGCTGTGTTGGTGTCGTAGGGTGCGGGGACATCCTGAAGTTCCCGGATGTCCGCTGGGGAAAGTGCGCGGTTGTAAATGCGGAGGTCGTCAATGGCCCCGTCGTAAAACGACCATGGGAGAAATCCATGAACTGCATCCTGATAGACGCCGATGTTCGCCTGGAAATAGCCGAAGGCAGGTTCCAGGAGGGAAAGGTCGGGTGCGTTCGTAGTGCTGACCAGCACCCCATCTGCCCATAACTCAACTTTCTGGCCTTTCTTAAAAACCCCGCAGAGGTTGACGAATCGGTTTGTGGGAATCGACACAGGGACCTCGCCTCCATACCATGATCCATCGCTGAGATGGACAGAGAAGTCTGCCACATCCCTGCCCACGCTCATCCAGACCTCTCCGCCTGTTCCCTGATGGAAAATCATACCCCCGTTATGCGGTTTGACCCAGGCCGAGAAGGTCAGACCCGACATGCTGCTAAAGTCGAAATTATGGCTCAACCCCAGATAGGCGGAGGTGCCGTTGAAATCATAGGCTCCGTTTGGGGTTCCGAAACGGTCCGTCGTGGGGGTGGCCCGGTGGATGGCGCAATGGTTGGTGCCCGTGGTATCGTTGGCATTCCCCGCCAAGGGATAACTGGCGATCAAGCCAGTGTTCGTGTCGGCCTGCAGTTGCAGGCTTCCGCCAGTGAGGAGGGTGACGATGCCCAAGGTAATGGATAGCTTTTTCATTTATGGTTGTAACGGTTCCTTTTGAATTAAGACAACTGCAAGATGTCCCGTGGACGTGAACACGGGACATGGACTTCAATAATGGTTAACATGACCAACCTACATCCGATTTTGAAGAATGCCAGAGGCTTTTTAAGTTTTTTTTGATCAGCAAAAAGTGATCACTGCTTGCGGGGCAGAGTGGTGTGGATTGGTTTCAGCGCATGCATGACAACCCTTTGCTGTTGAAAATGTGCGATCGGGCCCCGGGGCAGGATGTGCGGCCACCAAACGATATGGGGGGGCGGCAGGGGTATATTCCGACTCAGTGGTTGGCAGGCTGACGGAGGAAACCACAGGCAGACGGAGGAGGTCGCAAGGCAACCAAGGAGCAGGAGCCGTCCCCGGCCGTTGGAGTTGCCGGGGAGGGTGGAACGACCGGTAACGTAAATGAAAACGGGGGCATGCTTGCGCATGCCCCCATACGAACAGAGCGGGCTTTTAGAGGCGGGCTTTCAGCAGCTCTCTTTGAAACACAAGTTCCTTCGGAAGGTGGGAGTAGAGCTTCATGAACAGTTCATCCTGCATGATGAGTTCCTTGTGCAGTTCCTCCTCGACAATCGCCTGCACAGCATCGAGTTGCTCCTGTCCAAACCCTTCGAGTCCTTCCATGTCGAAGCTTCCGGGGGTGGGAACCCAGCCGAGAGCGGTCTCGAGGGCATCGGTGCGTCCATGGCAACGGTCCACGATCCATTTGACCACGCGCATGTTCTCACCGAAGCCCGGCCAGAGGAACTTGCCATCCGGACCCTTGCGGAACCAGTTGACATTGAAAATCTTGGGCGGGTTCTTGATGAGGCGGTGCATGTTGATCCAGTGGCGGAAGTAGTCGCCCATGTGGTAACCGGCGAAGGGAAGCATGGCCATGGGGTCGCGGCGAACCTGACCTGCGCCACCCACAGCGGCGGCTGTCATCTCGGATGCCATGGTGGCACCGATGTAAACGCCGTGGACCCAGTTGAAGGCCTGATAGATCAGCGGCATCGTATCGCTGCGGCGTCCGCCGAAGATGATCGCACTGATGGGCACGCCGTGGGGGTCGTTGGCCTCAGGGGCGAGCATGGGGTTGTTGGTCATCGGCGCTGTGAAGCGGCTGTTGGGGTGGGCCGCCTTTTCCTTGGAGTCAGGCGTCCACTTGTTACCCTTCCAATCGAGGCATTCAGCAGGGGCTGGACCGTCTTTGCCTTCCCACCAGACGTCGAGGTCAGGTGTGAGTGCCACGTTCGTGTAGATCGTGTCGCGGGAGATGGTCTCCATCGCGTTCGGGTTGGACTTGTAATTCGTGCCGGGAACGACACCGAAATAGCCAGCCTCCGGGTTGATGGCGTAGAGCCGGCCATCGGGGCCGGGTTTCATCCACGCGATATCGTCGCCAATGGTCCATACCTTCCATCCCTTGAAATGAGCCGGCGGGATGAGCATGGCGAAGTTGGTCTTGCCGCAGGCGCTGGGGAATGCGGCAGCAATGTAGGTTTTTTCGCCGGTGGGGGATTCCACGCCCATGATGAGCATGTGTTCAGCGAACCATCCCTCCTGACGTCCCAGGAACGAGCCAAGGCGCAGGGCGAGACATTTCTTCCCGAGCAGCACGTTGCCGCCGTAGTTGGATCCGACGGAGATGACGGTGTTGTCCTGCGGAAAGTGGGCGATGATCCGGCGATCGGGATGGACATCCAGCATGCAGTGGAGACCGCGGCTGAAATCATCCCCGTCACCCAGTTCCTTGTAGGCGCCGACGCCCATGCGGGTCATCGTTCCCATGCTGAGAGCGACATAAATGGAATCGGTCAGTTCCACACCGACCTTGGTCAGGGGGGATCCTGGCGGGCCCATCAGGTAGGGCACGACATACATCGTGCGGCCCTTCATGCTGCCCTGCGCCATTCCCCGGAGCTTCGCATACATCTCCTTGGGGGCCATCCAGTTATTCGTCGGCCCCACCTCCTCCTGGTCGATCGTGCAGATGAAGGTCGATTGTTCAACCCGGGCGACATCGTTGGGGTTGGAGCGGTGATAATAGCATCCCGGAAGCTTTTCCTGATTCAAGGGTAGAAGAATGCTTGCGGCGACCGCATCGGCCAGCAACGCCTGACGTTCTTCCTTTGATCCGTTGCACCAGTAGATCCGGTCGGGCTGGCACAGCTTCGCCATTTCATCGACCCATTGGATCACGATGGAGTTCGTGGTGGGGCATTTACCTGATTCTGTATTGAGCATGTTTATTTTATTGATTAGGGCTGTTCGACAAAGGACACCGTTGTTGTCCTTCCCGGGCGCGAGAGTATGCATTTATGCGGGTGAAGGTCAATCCTGCGATGCGTTGGCAAGGTGGAAATTTCTTGATGCTGGGGAGGGGGAGCATGTCAAGTGATAATAGTCTGACCTTCGATTTTTACCCGTCGTATTCCATCGGCCGCCCCCCCGGGATTCCCGGTGTGTCATTGTCCCCGAGCCTTTACGGTCGGAGGAACTGATTGCATTTGGACGGGCAATCGGTGAGCTTGTAATGGAGCAAGTGCCAAAGACACATGAGTGCTGAAGAAAAATGTGGGGAAAAGCCGGACCGGAGCAAGTGCCTGGCCCGGTCGGTGGCGGATGTTCTGGCGGAGGATCCCTCCCTGGAGGCGGTGACGATTGACCGCAGCCGCAAGACAATCTCCGTGGCCACACTCGGAAAGACGGATGTTCCCCGGATCACCGCCCGAATCACCGCGACGGTTGAGCGGGCGGAAGCCGGGGGCATGGGGCATCGTTGCAGCCTGTTGAGGGGGGAGACCACGTGCGGGACATGCGGTCAGCCGCTTTCCGAACTTGAGCAGGGGCGGCTTCTGGTGTCCCGTTCAGAAAGTGCCACAACCATTGCCAGGGTGACGTGTCCCACGGCCCCGAAATTCTGGCGTTGGCGGGATATTCCCTGGCCCAAGGTGGTGCAGAGGGATGTGGAATTTCTGGAGCACGAGCACGATGTGGATGAGTGGAAATCCCAGCTGGTGGCGGCGGTGCTGTGTGGTGTTTTTGGGTTGACAGGTTGGGCGTTTCACGATCAGGCAGGGGTAGCTCTTGCTGCCTATGCTGCCGCCTACCTTGCGGGAGGCTGGTTTACCGCGCACGAGGTATGGGAGCGCCTTCAGGAGCGGGCGATAGATGTCCATTTTTTGATGCTGGCGGTCGCGGCGGGCAGCGCCTTCATTGGCGCATGGGGGGAGGGGGCGATGCTGCTGTTCCTCTTTTCCTTTTCGGGTGCACTTGAACACTATGCCATGGGACGGACGCAGCGGGAGATCAAATCCCTGTTCAAGGAGGCCCCGAAATCTGCAACGATGCTGGATGCGGATGACCACGAGTTGGAGGTTCCGGTGGACGGTCTCCAGGCAGGTGTGCGGCTGCTGATCAAGCCGGGGTCGCAATTTCCTGTGGATGGCGAGGTAATCTCGGGGCAAACTGCTGCTGACGAATCGAATCTGACCGGTGAGGCGACACCCGTGGAGAAGGGAAGGGGGGATAGTGTGCTCGCGGGGACGATGAACCTCTGGGGTGCGGTGCAAATCACTGTGTTGCGTCCTGCAGCGCAAAGCTCTCTTCAGAAGATTGTGCGGCTGATCAAGGAGGCCCAGCATCAAAAGGCTCCAGCACAACAATTTACGGACAAGTTCAGCTCCTACTACACGTATGGTGTGCTGGGACTTTCGTTCGTGATGTTCTTCGTCTGGTGGCTGGGTTTCAAGCAGCGGCCGTTCACGCCGGCAGGGGCTGAGCACAGCGCGTTTTATCATACGATGACCCTGCTTGTGGTGGCCTCGCCCTGTGCTTTGGTGCTGTCGATTCCCTCGGCGGTGCTGGCGGCGATTGCCTGGGGTGCGCGGCAGGGAATTTTGTTCCGTGGAGGTGCGGCGGTGGAAAAGCTGGCGGGGATCACGACCGTGGCGCTGGATAAGACAGGGACGCTGACCACCGGCGAACTTAAAGTGGAGGGGGTGTTGAGCTTTCCCGCAGGGCGGGAGCAGGAGGTGATGGCATTGGCCTATTCGATGGAGAAGCTATCAACGCACCCTTTGGCACGGGCCATCACACGGCATGGAAAGCAGGAGGGGTTGCAGGCGTTGCCGCTGGATGATTTCGAATCAATCACCGGTCAGGGGTTGAAGGGGCGTTTGCGTGGCGAGGTCTGCCTGCTGGGGCGGCGGGAGTGGGTGCTTGCAAAGATGGAGCAGGGGGGATCTACCATGCGGCTGCCCGCCAGCGATCCTTCCCAGGAGCCCGGGGTTTCAGGAATCTGGATTGCCTCGGGAAATCTGGTGGGGTGCGTTCTGCTGCGGGATGACATCCGCCCGCAGGCTCGTGCCATTTTGGACGAGATGGAGCGGGTGGGATTGCGTGCCTTGGTGCTGACCGGGGATCGAAAATCGGCAGCGGAGCATCTTAGGAAGGAACTTAACCTTGCCGATGTTCGGGCCGAATTGAAGCCGGAGGACAAGCTCGAGGCCATCCGGGAATTAACGCGGTCCGGACAGCGGGTCGCGATGGTTGGGGATGGCGTTAACGATGCTCCGAGCCTTGCCGCCGCCCACATCGGCGTTGCGATGGGGGCAAGAGGTGCGGATGCGGCCCTGGAGCAGGCGGACGTCGTCCTGATGCATGACCGTTTGGAGAATTTTCTGACAGCGCACCGCCTCAGCCAGAGGGCCCGGGCCATTATCAGGCAGAACCTTTTTGTGTCGCTGGGCACAGTGGTTGTGCTCGTTTCCTTTGCCCTGCTGGGGAAAATACAACTGACTCTGGGTGTGATCGGCCATGAAGGAAGCACGGTGATTGTGGTGATGAACAGCCTGCGACTCCTGTTTGGAAAGGTGACGAAGCTTCCGGATGCTGGTTCGCTGCCCAGACAGGGGTGAGCGTCGAAACTCCGTAAGGGCCCGGGTGTGGATGCACAATTCGGAGGAATGGGGACTTGACCCGGGGCGTTGCACAGTGAAAGCTGGCGACCAAGTCCGCAAAGCATTTTTTGTCCACCGCAGACGGGGCGGGAGTCGTCAAGTTGCAATTGGCTTTGTGGGCGCAAGAAATCCATGCCTAAGACCACGAACGGGACTGTCGAGAGCGCCAAGGGTGAGAACCAGGCGCCATTGGGGAAGATGGGGAACTACCGCTGGGTGATCTGCGCCCTGCTGTTTCTCGCCACCACCATCAATTACGTCGACCGCCAGATTCTGGCGCTCATCAAGCCGATTCTGGATGTGGAGTTGAAGTGGACGAATGAACAATATGGGGACGTTCAGGCGGCATTTCAGGGGGCTTATGCCATCGGGTTGCTGGGTTTTGGCTGGTTCATCGATCGTTACGGCACGAAAATCGGTTATGCGGTTTCCATTGCAGCGTGGAGCGTGGCGGCAATGGCACATGCGATGGTCGGCTCGGTGAGTGGCTTTTTCAATGCACGACTGGCCTTGGGACTGGGGGAGGGTGGTAATTTCCCTTCAGCGATCAAGGCCACGGCGTTGTGGTTTCCAAAGAAGGAGCGGGCACTTGCGACAAGCATTTTCAATTCTGGAACGAATGTGGGGGCGATGATCGCACCGGCAATCGTCCCGGCTATTGCACTCAAGTGGGGATGGCAGGCGGCTTTTGTGGCGGCCGGTATTGCGGGGTTTCTCTGGTTGTTCCTCTGGATTCCCTTTTACAACGTTCCACAAAAGATCCGATCCCTGGGGGCCGCTGAGAATGCGCACATTCACAGCGACCTGGATGAGCAGGGAACCGAACAGAAGGGACGGGTCGGCTGGTTCCGGTTGCTGACCCACAAGCAGACATGGTCCTTTGTGGTGGCAAAATTCATGACCGATCCCGTGTGGTGGTTTTTCCTGAGCTGGCTGCCCGATTATTTCAAGAAAACGCGTGGGCTGGATATCAAAAACAGTGCGGTGTTGCTCGTGTCAATCTACACCCTGATCACCGTATTGAGCATTTTTGGTGGTTGGGTGACGGGATATCTGACGAAGCTGGGCTGGAGCGTCACCAGAGCCCGCAAGACGGGCATGTTCGTGTTCGCCTGCTGTGTATTGCCGATTCTGGCTGTGACGAAAGTGGGGGACTGGCCGGCGGTGTTTTTGATCGGTCTGGCCGGATCTGCCCATCAGGCGTGGTCGGCAAATCTCTACACAACTGTTTCCGACATGTTCCCCAAGCATACGGTTGCATCCGTCATTGGATTGGGGGGCATGGCGGGGGCGGTCGGAGGGATGATCTTCCAGAAATTCACGGGAAGATTGCTCGATCACTTCACCGCCCTCAACAATGTGACGCAGGGTTATCTGGTGCTCTTTTCCATCTGTGCCTTTGCCTATTTGGTGACCTTTTTTATCCATCACTTGCTTGCGCCACGGTTTGAAACCTTCCGGATGGAGGAAGAAATTCGCAAAATCTAGTTGCGCCGGGCGGGAAATGAGTTTAGTAAAGGTGTGATCGAAGGTTCGTAGCTGCGGGTCATCTGCTGTCAGTTGCCGTAATTTATTGCATTTCTGATCCGTTCAGCAGCTTCCCAAGAATTCAACATTCTAAAAAGTTCCCGGGGATTTTCCAAAGGGGCCTTCGAAATTACATCGAAAGTATGAGCAAAGAGACAAACAACGACAGAGCAAAAGAGGCCCCGGGCGAATCCGGTGGTGGCTATCTTGAGATTTCCGAGAAGGGATTCGGCTTCCTGCGAACCTCCCAGAATCATTTCCATCCGAAGCCGACGGACATTTTCGTCACTCCGGACACCATCAAGCGAAATTTTCTGCGTGAGGGTGCCCTGGTTGAGGGACCCACACAACCTCCGCACCGTGGCACAAGCCCGCAGTTGAAGTCTGTGGACCGTGTCAACGGAATGCCGTTTGATGAATACACACGGTGCGTCCGCTTCGAGAACCTGACCACGATTGATCCGATCGAAAAGTTCCGGCTTGAGACAACCCCCGACCTGATCGAAACACGCGTCATTGACATGGTGACACCGCTGGGCAAGGGCACCCGTGGTTTGATTGTCGCCTCTCCGAGGACTGGCAAGACGACCATTCTGAAGCAGATCGCCAATGCCATCACCACGAATCATCCTGAGGTTCACGTTCTGGTCCTCCTAATTGATGAACGTCCCGAGGAAGTGACTGATTTTCAGCGCTCGGTGAAGGCGGAAGTTGTGGCTTCCTCGAACGATCAGGATCTGGAAACGCACGTGCGCCTGTCCCGGTTCATGATCGAGCGGTGCCGCCGCATGGTTGAGGCTGGCAAGGATGTGTTCGTCCTGCTCGACTCCATCACCCGCGTGGCTCGCGCCTACAACAGTGTGCATGGCGGCAGCGGCAGGACGATGACCGGCGGTGTGGATGCCCGCGCCCTGGAAATCCCCCGCAAGATGTTCGCCTCGGCGCGCAAGATCGAGGAGGGTGGTTCCTTGACCATTCTGGCCACCGCCCTCGTGGACACCGGGTCCCGCATGGATGAGTTGATTTTCCAGGAGTTCAAGGGAACGGGTAACATGGAGTTGATTCTGGATCGGAAACTTTCCGACCGGCGGCTCTTCCCGGCCATTGACATTCCCAAGAGCGGAACTCGCAAAGAGGAGAAACTGTTTCCCAAGCACCAGATTGAATCTGTCCGCAAACTCCGCCGGACCATGGTGGACCTGAACCCGGTGGAGGCAATGGAGACGCTCGTTGCCGCGTTGAAGAAGCACAAGACCAACGAGGAACTGCTCTCGAAGCTGCTTTAATTGGGAGTGCACCGCCCCAGGCCGGGCGGGCAGCATGGGGGACTTGTTTTGAAGGCAAGGCCTGAAAAAAAATCATCCGCACGGCCCGGTCGCTCTGAACCGCGATCGAGGCCGCCGCTGCACCGGATGATGCGCATCCATCAGGAGGTGCAATCCGGCTCCTATCCGAACGCATCAAGTCTGGCGCGGGAGTTTGAGATCAGCACCAAGTCGGTTTACCGGGACATCGAGTTCATGCGCTCGAGTCTTGAACTGCCCCTGGAATGGGATGGGAGCAGAAACGGTTTTTGTTACACTGAGGAGGTGGGGAGTTTTCCAACGATCCAGATTTCCGAGGGGGAACTGGTCGCACTGTTTCTGGCGGAGAAGGCCCTCCAGCAATACCGTGGCACGAGTTTTGAGCGCCCCCTGCTGAGCGCGATCAAGAAGATGACCCAGTCCATGCCGGAGACGATATCGCTTGATCTTTCCGAGGCGCAGCAGGCCATCTCTTTCAGCACCCGGGCTGAGCCGATTTTGGACCTCGAGATTTTTGATCTCGTGGCGCGTGCCACCTCCCAGAGGCAGCAACTGGCGATCGAATATCGCAAGCCAGGGCAGACCAAGGCAGAGGAACGGACCATAGATCCATACCATCTGGCCAACATCAACGGGGAGTGGTTCCTGTTTGCGTTCGACCATCTGAGGCAGGACATGCGCACGTTTGTTCCCACCCGGATCAGAAGTGTGAAGCCCACCGGCGTGGTTTTTCCCCGTCCGAAGAAGTTCTCACTTGAGTCGAGGTTGCGCCACAGCTTTGGTGTGCATTCGGGGAAGGCTCTCTACGATGTGGTGATCCGTTTTGACTCCAGGGTGGCGGACATGATCCGGGAGAAGAAGTGGCACGATTCACAGAAGCTGGTGGATCTGGAGGATGGCGGAGTTGATCTGAGTTTCCAGTTGTCCAGTTTTCGCGAGGTTGAACGGTGGGTCCTGAGCTGGGGTGGGGATGCCCTTGCGTTGAGCCCGCCGGAGTTGGTGGCATCCATCCGGAGTGCCGCCGAACGGCTGCGGACCGCGCACACATCCGGGGTTGAAATCCCACCATAGGAATTCGAATGAGCGACACCCGACTTTTTTCACAGATCAAATCCAGCCCCGTGCGGCTCTCCTATTTTCTCATGGCATCGGTGCTTCTGCTCACGGGTGTGTTGCGGATGACGCCTCTGCTGCTGGCTGCCTTTTTCGCCTTCCTGGCACTTGAATTGATCCAGGGCCGGCGCACGCGTGCCCGCTGGTTCACGGTGGGGGTTTTTGGTGTTTTTGCGATTGGAATTCTGTTTGGCCTCTGGCTCTTCATCAGCCGCACCCTGCTGGATCTGCCCCAGATTGCGGACGAGGCTTTTCCGGTGATCCAGAGTCTGGCGGAGCGTTACCAGTTCGAGCTGCCATTCAAGGATTACGAAAGTTTCCGCTCCGCGATTCTGGAGTCAATGACCGGTGATTGGGGTAATTTTGCCAGGGCGGCCCGGGGTGCAGGCCGGGAGATTGTCTTTCTGGGTGCCGGTGTCCTTGTGGCGATGGGTTACTTTCTCAATCCAGTTTACCAGCTCAAGTCCCTGAGCAACTTCCCTGAGCGCAACCTCTACGCCTCGACCTGGGATGCCTGTCTCCAACGCTTCCGGGCACTGTTCGCATCCTTCAGAACGGTGATGGGGGCGCAGATCATCATTTCCGGGATCAACACGGCCCTGACAACGGTTTTCGTTGTGGCGGCCGGCATGCCGCACAAGATCGTTGTGGTGGGACTCACGTTCCTATGCGGTCTTGTTCCCGTGATGGGGAACATCGTGAGCAATATCGTCATCGTGGGGATCGGGTTGACGGTCAGTCCCCGCACCGCGCTGGTGGCTCTGGCCTACCTCGTTGTCATTCACAAGCTTGAGTATCTTCTCAACAGCAAGATCATTGGGCACCGCATTGGCAATCCCTTGTGGCTGACCCTCCTGGGTCTGGTGGTGGGTGAGAGGTTGCTCGGGATTTCCGGGATGATCCTTGCACCGGTGTTGCTCCATTATATCAAATCCGAGGTCTCCCAGGTGCGGGTGGGTAACGAGCGGGAGGCATAGAAGCGGCTGGCCGGTTCCCCGAATTGGACCCGGGAGGCACCAACAGCCAGATCCGTGCAGGGCAGGTTACGGTCTCAATGGAGCTGGTTCAGGTGTGCTGCGCCCACTTGCCTTGTATTTTGTGAGTAGGGCTTTCAGCTTTTGGGCGACATCCGGCTTGTCGGCATATCGGTTGTGGGCCTGGGCCAGATCCTCGCGGAGGTTGTAGAGTTCACCGGCAAGCCGATTTGTGCTGTAATTCCGCTCCTGTTTGAACCAGGGCGGTTCGTGATTTTGGTCTCCTGACGGGCCGTCGATGAGAACCCAGTCCCCCTGGCGGATGGCGAGAATGGAGCCAGCGCTATGGAGAACAGTGGCCTCCCGGATGGGGTTGGGTTGGGGCTTGCCGAGTAGGGCGGGGAGGATGTTGTAGCTGTCCTCGCCAGCGTCGGCCGGGAGTTTTGCTCCGACGAGGGCGGCGCATGTGGCGATCAGATCGACATGGCAGATGATTTCGGCGCTGATGGTTCCCGCCGGGACGTGACCTGGCCACCTGACGATGAATGGAACCCGGTGTCCGCCCTCCCAGGCATCCCGCTTCGCGCCACGCAGGCCAGCCATACTGCGGTGACCATAGCGGGTGATGCGGTCATAAGCGCCGATTTCCACTTCGACCACTTCCGGTCCGTTGTCGCTGGTGAAGACGACGAGGGTGTTTGTAGCCAGGCCGGTGCGGGTCAGGGCTGAGAGGACCTGGCCGACCGTCCAATCCACCTGCGTGACAAAATCCCCGTAGTCCCCGGCTTTGCTCCTTCCTTTGAATTCCGGGCTGGGGACGACCGGATAATGGGGGGCTGTGAGCGGGAAATAGAGGAAGAACGGTTTGGACTTTGAGCTGGCTGCTGCGGCCTCGATATGGCGCACGGCGCGTGTGGTGATTTCGGGGAGAATGTTCGTGAGGTTCCAGCCCGGGACCATCGGGCCGGGTCGGTTGAACGCCCCCTTCTGCTGCGGGGATGCCACATTTGGGATGCCGACCGTGTGGTCATTCTCTATGAAGCAGTAAGGGGGGAAGTTGGGAAGGTCCACCCCGAAGAAGGTGTCAAACCCATGTGAAATGGGCCCTCCTGAAATTGGTTTGGTGAAATCGATGTTTCCCAGACCGTCCCGGCTTGAGGCTGGTTCTCCATCCCGGGTGGGCCAATTCCATCCGAGGTGCCATTTGCCGATACAGGCGGTGCTGTAGCCGTGCTGGCGGAGGAGGGCGGGGGTGGTGAGTCTTCCTTCCTCAATCAGCGACCGGCCCCAGGGGCTCAACACGCCGGACTTCATGCGGGAGCGAAAACAATAGCGCCCTGTCAGTAATCCATAGCGGGTGGGTGTGCAGACCGCATCGGGGGCGTGGGCATCTGTGAAGCGCATACCCTCAGCTGCCAGACGGTCGAGGTTCGGTGTCGGGATCTTCGACTCCGGGTTGTTCACATGCACATCCCCATAGCCGAGATCATCGGCCAGAATGTAGAGGATGTTGGGTTGGGGAGGCTTTTCCGCAGCAGTTGCCGGGAGGGCAAGAAGTGTCGCTGTTGCCAGTGCGAGCAGGAGTTTGGTGGTCATAGATGACGCGTCATAAACAGTTGCGCATGGCAAGTGCCTGACATGCCCCTTTCGTGGGTATCCAATGGTTTCGATGCGCAGAACATTGCGGCGCCGCTTATGGTTGATGGTTCAATGGTGGAAACCTCCGGACAATGGTTCCCCTTCCGGGAACCCCGAAGGGGTTCAGCCCCAAAGCCCGGGGTTGCGCCGTCTGCGGCGTTACCCCGGGTATGGGTGGGAGGTGCACCACAACCCCGAAGGTGGTTGTGCCGGGGGATCGAACAGGTGCCTTGACCCGCAGCGGCTGTGGCGTGGTAATGCAAATCAATCGGGCGCTGTGCCCGTTTGGCCCCATTGAGGCACCTCCTGCCAACCTCCCCGGGTTTTACGACGGCACAACCCTTCCAGGGTTGTTTGGTTGTGCACCATTCACCCATGGTAGCACCTCGGCGGTGCAACCATGGGCTCTGTGCCAGAATCCCGTTGGGATTCCCGGCCGGGACAGGGGGTTGTTGTTGGT
>CAIWMU010000110.1 GCA_903913865.1 uncultured Verrucomicrobia subdivision 3 bacterium | reverse complement strand
CTCTTTGCGTTTTTTTCCAGATTACCCAGGGTGTTGCCCTGGGCTGTCACATTGGCGCACCGTTGGTGCTTGCAAAAAGGGGTCAGTCCTCACTATTGACAGTTGGCGGGCATGGCAGAGCAGGAAGCCCCCGGTGTCGCGGTGTTGGCACGAAATGGGGTCAGTCCTCACTATTGACAGTTGGGAGGCATGGCGTGGGGGCGGCAGCAGGTTCGGGCGGGGGGCACCGTTGGCGCCGGGGGAGTGTGCAGTTTTGGAGCTTTCGACGGCCGGATCCCGGAGGGAACATGCACTGCCAGAGCCCGACCCTTGAGGATTCCGAATCCGGACGCAGAACGGATCAACACGCCGGCGATCACGGAACATGCACTGCCAGAGCCGGACCCTTGAGGATTCCCCCAACTCCCGGAGGTTCTCCTAAAAATCCAATCCGGACCGACTTCAGCCACACCGGGATCCTGTCAAAGACTCACCCGTGCGCTTGATTCCGGGCCCGCTTTCCTATTTCATGGCGCGATGACTAAACCCGGGGCCACCCCCGTCTAATCGCCCATGGTCGCTGCGGCTCCACCGCCGCCACGGGTGACTGTGGACGGCAAATTCTTTCGATTGGGCGAAAACAAGTTTTTCGTCAAGGGCCTGTCATATGGTCCCTTCGCCCCGGATGCTGACGGCAAAACCTTCGCCTCCCCCGAACAGACTGCGGCCGATTTCCAGCTCATCCGCTCCGCCAATGCCAATCTGATCCGGGTTTACCATGTGCCGGACCCCTGGTTTCTGGATCTGGCCGCCCGGCACGAGCTGAAGATCCTGATCGATATTCCCTGGAACCAGCATCTCTGCTTTCTGGATTCCCCCGCCCACCGGGATCAGGCCATCCAGGCGGTCCGCAGCGCCGTCCACACCTGCGCCCATCATCCCGCCGTTCTGGGCTACAGTGTTGCCAACGAAATCCCGCCGGATGTCGTCCGCTGGAGCCGGGCGGACAGGATCTGCGCCTTCCTGAACCAGCTGATCGCCGAGGCCAAGGCCATTGATCCGGATGCCCTTTGCACGTTTTCAAATTTCCCCCCCACGGAATTCCTCCGCCCGGCGGCCATCGATTTTTCCTGTTTCAACGTCTATCTCCACCAGGCTCCCGCCCAGCGTGCCTACCTGGCCCGGCTGCAGATGCAGACGGAGGCCCGCCCCCTCATCCTGGGGGAATTCGGCATGGATTCCCTGCGCGAGGGGGAGGATCGCAAGTGTGAATACCTCCGCACCCAGGTGGAGCAGGCCTTCCGGGGGGGGCTCGCCGGGGTCATCACCTTCAACTTCACGGATGACTGGTGGCGCGGGGGCACCCCCGTAACGGATTGGCAACTGGGCCTCACCACCACTGCGCGGGAGCCGAAGCCCTCGTTCGCCGCCCTCGCCGCCGCGTATCAGCAGGCACCCTTCTTCCCATCCCAGCGCACCACCCGGGTTTCGGTGGTGGTAGCCAGCTACAACGGTGCCCGCACGCTGGATGCCTGCCTGGAATCCCTCACCCGGCTCAATTACCCCGATCTTGAGTTGATCCTGGTGGATGACGGATCCACGGACACCACCCCGGGGATCGCCCGAAAATACCCCGGCATCCGCTGCTTCCGGCATGAGAAGAATCTTGGCCTTTCTGTTGCTCGAAACACCGGCATCTCGGCGGCCACCGGTGAAATTGTCGCCTTCACAGATTCCGATTGCCGGGCCGATGCCGACTGGCTGCGCTACCTCGTGGCCGATCTGGTCTCCAGCGAATTTGCCGGGATGGGCGGCCCGAACCTGCTGCCGCCGGAGGATTCCCCCGTGGCTGCGGCTGTGATGGCCTCGCCGGGAGGCCCCGCCCACGTGATGCTCACCGACCGCCAGGCGGAGCACATCCCCGGCTGCAACATGGCCTTCTACAAATGGGCCTTGGATGAGATCGGCGGCTTTGACCCCATCTTTCGTGCTGCCGGGGATGATGTGGACCTCTGCTGGCGCCTGCAGCAGGCGGGCCACAAGATCGGCTTCAGCCCGGCCGCCTTCGTCTGGCACTACCGCCGCTCCACCGCCCGGGATTACCTCAAGCAGCAGCATGGCTATGGCGAGGCGGAAGCCCTCCTCGTCCGCAAGCATCCGGAATATTTCAACATGCTCGGCGGCAGCATCTGGCAGGGGCGCATCTATGCCCAATGCCTGCACGGCCTCCAGCTCCGACCCCCCATCATTTACCGCGGCCTCTTCGGCAGCGCCGGCTTTTCCTTCCTTTACAACACCCAGCCGGACAGCCTCCTTTTCTTTGTCTGCACCCTGGAATACCACCTGCTGGTCGCCCTGCCGCTCTGGGTCATCTCCGTCAGCTTTCAGCAGTTTCTGCCGCTGGCGGTGACGAGCCTGCTGGTGACGGCCGGCTTCTGCATCGGCGCCGCCGCGCAGGCGCAGCTCCCTCCGGGCAGGATCCGCTGGTGGTCCCGGCCCCTCGTGGGAACCCTCTTTTTCCTCCAGCCCATCGTCCGGGGCTGGGCACGCTACCAGGGCCGCCTCACACCCTCTCCGGCTCCACTGGCACGCCTGGAATCCCTGGATTCCGCCGCTCTGGAATACAACGAGCTTCCACTGCACGAACTCGAATACTGGTCCCCCCGGCGCATGGAGCGCCTCACGTTCATCGCTCTGATCCTCCAGCAACTGGATCAGCAGGGCTGGCCCCACCGGGCGGATACCGGCTGGAGCGATTACGATACGGAAGTCTTTGGCGGCCAGTGGAGCAACATCCAGATTGTCACCGTCGCCGAGGAGTTGGGGGGCGGCCGCCAGGTGCTCCGCTGCAGGCTCACCCCCCGCTGGTCGCTGCGGTCCCGCGCCCTGTTCTGGAGCCTCACGGCGGCGGCAGCCGTCCTCCTCGGGCTCACCGCCGCGCGCCATCCGGTTGCCTATGTGCTCCTGCTTTTCCTCCCGGCATTCGCCTGGTTCATGCAGTGGCAGAGCCGCAAACTCCAAAGCCTCCTCGCCGTCCTCATTGACGATGTCGCCAAGGATGCAGGGTTTACCAAGTTCCAGACACCCGCCGCGGCTTCCACCCTTGCAACCGCCCCGAAGCGATGACCCGCTGAAAGCCCCCCCCCGCGAACCCGGTCACCCTCCCCGCAACCCAGCCATGAAACAATACCTCAGCCTCCTCACGCAGATTCTCGAGACCGGCACCCGCCGGGGCGATCGCACCGGCACCGGCACCCTGGGCATCTTCGGCACCCAGCTCCGGTTCGATCTCTCACAGGGGTTTCCGCTCGTCACCACCCGGAAGGTCTTTTTCAAGGGCATCATCCACGAACTCCTCTGGTTCCTGAACGGCCAGACCCACATCGCCCCGCTCACCAAAAACAACGTCCACATCTGGGATGCCTGGGCCACGGCTGAGGGGGATCTGGGCCCCATCTACGGTGCCCAATGGCGCGCCTGGGCCACGCATGATGGGCGCACTCTGGATCAGATCACCCAGGTCATCCACCAGATCCGCACCAAGCCCGAATCCCGCCGCCACATCGTCACCGCCTGGAACCCCGCCGTCCTGCCCGATGAGTCCATCAGCCCGCAGGAGAACGTCCGCGCCGGGCGCGCCGCCCTGGCCTCCTGCCACACCCTTTTCCAGTTCCACGTCGCGGAGGGCCGCCTCTCCTGCCTCCTCTACCAGCGCAGTGCGGATACCCCCGTCGGCCTCGTCTTTAACATCGCCCAATACTCGATCCTCACCCACATGGTGGCACAGCAGTGCGACCTCGCCCCGGGCGACTTCGTCTGGACCGGCGGCGACTGCCACATCTACCTGAACCAGGTGGAGGGAGTCCGCCAGCAACTCCAGCGCGAACCCCGCCCCCTCCCCACGCTCGTCATCCATCGGCGCCCCCCATCCATCTTCGATTACAGCCCGGAGGATTTCGAGATCCGCAACTACGACCCCCATCCCCCCCTCAAATACCCCGTCGCCATCTGACCCCGCAGCCCCATGCCCACCCAGCCCACACTGTTCCATGGACGCCCCTTCACGGCCATCGCCGCCATGGCACGCAACCGGGTCATCGGCGCCGGCAACCGGATCCCCTGGCACCTCCCCGAGGACTTCAAATGGTTCAAAAGGATGACCACCGGCCATGTCATCATCATGGGGCGGAAAACCTTTGAATCCATCGGCAGACCCCTTCCCGGACGCACCACCGTCATCCTCACCCGCTCCGGCAGGGAAATCCCCGGCACCATCACCTGCCCCGATTGGCACCGGATCGACCCCGGCTCCCCCGCATTCACCGGCAAAACTCTCTTCGTCTGCGGTGGCGCGAAAATCTACACCCAAATGCTCCCCCACTGCGCCGACCTGTATCTGACAACCGTCGATCTCGACGTCCCGGGCGACACCTTCTTCCCTCCCTTCGAACAGGAATTCCCCTGCTCCACCCCCATCGCCACCCACCCGGAATTCACCATCCACCACTACACGCGGCTCCCCTCCTGAGGGACCCACCCCGGCACAGGGAGGGCTGAATACGTCCTCCGGCCATTTTGAAACAGGGCCACCAACCGGAACGGTATGGCGATGTCGTCGTTGTCAAAGAGGATCACGGTTGGGAGTTCGCGGATCGCCAGTTTGAGATTGGCCATGGTGCGCGGAAAAACGGCGACCATTTTCTCTGTCGGCACATCGTGCCCGCCCTGACTCACCCGCATCGCCACCCGCTCCACGGAACGATCCGCATCACCAATGCCGATAAAACAGAGCACAACGGAATATCCCCGGCTGGCGGCATCTTTCAGGAACGCCACCTTCTCCCCCACCGGATCGGAAAACACGGTCTCGAAGACGAAACTCTCTTTCAGGTTGACCAGCTCCCGGCGGAGGACCGCCGCCACCTCGGCTGCCTGATAAGCCTCCAACTGCAATTCTCCCGCAAGAATATCGGCATTCAGAAAGCGGAGACCCACAGGCCTGAGATGGGCCTCGTAAAAGGTTGATTTTCCGGCACCGTTCGGACCCGCCACCGCAATGATGACCGGTCGCCGGTCCAGAGCGGGGAGATTCCAGGGCACAACCTCATTCGATGGTGGCACTTTCATCGTTGGCTCCCCTCGAAGGTTCCAATGCTCTATTCAACAGACCCCAGGGTCTTCGTCGGCACCGGATGCGCAACCCCGGATGCCTGGAACTGCCGGTTCACGAAACGGCCCACCGTGCGCCTGCCGTCCGCCTCGATTCGCACCAGCAACCCCGGCATGTCCGGGGCGGCCTCATAATGGGGAAAGGGCCGGGAGTTCAGATGCTCAACCACCTGCTGCCGTCCCGCCGGAGAATCCACCGAGGCAAGACATGCGGAGAGGGATCTGGCTTTGCCGGACCGGCACAACGCCATCGCACGATCCCCTCGCAGCAGCGGCTCCAGCGCGCGACCGAGGCTGGCCCAAAACTCGATCTGGCCCGCAATGGAGCGCTCGACAGCCTCCCCCGCAACCCGGGCGTCCAGCAACAACGCAGCAGAAACTTTGACCGGTTGACTCATATAAAAAAAGTAGCAAAACGCTACCAATTGTCAAATCGTAAAGGGGTCAGTCCTCACTATTGACAGTTGGGAGGCATGGAGTGGGGGCGGCAGCAGGTTCGGGAGGGGACCCCAGCGGGTTTGCGGGGGCGATTGCTAAATGCTCAATACGTTCCAGTTGAACGATTTATATCGCCCCTACAGGGCTCTTTGCGTTTTTTTCCAGATTACCCAGGGCGTTGCCCTGGGCTGTCACATTGGCGCACCGTTGGTGCTTGCAAGAAGGGGTCAGTCCTCACTATTGACAGTTGATACCTCCACCGGGCGGTCGCAACACCCTCCCCACGACCCCACCAACCGAGATCTCAGACATCGCGCATCTCGCCGACCCCAGACATTGCGGTGATTAAGCCGCTTATTCGCCGCGTTTTATGCGGTGAATAACCCTTGCAATCACCGCATGACCAGCGGAGAATGCCGATGTGACATATATTCATCAACATCCGGACTTGCCGAAGCTGCGCTGGGATGATGCCCGGTTGTTGCCGCTCCTCGGGGATGTCCGGCACCGGCAGGGCCGTTTGCTCGGGCGGATGGAGTGCATTGGTTTCGATCTTCGGTCCGAAGCCAGTTTGACCACACTGACTTCGGACGTCGTCAAGTCGAGCGCGATTGAGGGCTCCATTCTGGATGCGGAACAGGTGCGGTCATCCATCGCCCGCCGGCTGGGCATCCACTTTTCCGGAGAGGTGACGCCCGGCCGCGACGTCGAGGGAGTTGTGGAGATGATGCTGGACGCCACCCAGAACTATTCCGAGCCGTTGACCGTCGAGCGCTTGTTCGGCTGGCACGCATCCTTGTTCCCGACGGGGCGCAGCGGCATGCGGCGCATCACTGTTGGGGCATGGCGCCCCGCACACATCGGCGCGATGCAGGTGGTGTCCGGCCCGATCGGCCGTGAGAAGGTTCACTTCGAAGCCCCCCCGGCGGACCGGTTATCCCGGGAGGTATCAACCTTTCTGGAATGGTTCGAGGCACCCACGCCGACCGACCCGGTGCTGAAAGCCGGTGTGGCCCATCTCTGGTTTGTCACCCTCCACCCTTTTGAGGACGGCAACGGCCGCATCAGCCGGGCGATTGCCGATCTTGCACTGGCACGGGCCGAAGGGGTGAAGGAGCGGTTTTACAGCCTGTCCACCCGGATCGAGGCCGAGAAGAAACAGTATTACCTCCAATTGGAGCAAAGTCAGCGGGGCGGAACTGATATCACCCCATGGCTGGAATGGTTCCTCGGATGTTTGGGAAGAGCGGTGGCCGGGGCGGAACAGGGCCTGGCAACCGTCCTGCGAAAGGCAAAAACGTGGGAACGGATCAACCAGCATTCGGCCGTGAACGAACGGCAGCACAGGGTGATCAACCGTCTGCTGGATGGCTTTGATGGCAAACTCTCCACCTCGAAGTATGCAAAGCTCGCCAAATGTTCCAACGACACAGCGCTCAGGGACATCCAAATCCTGCTCGAACGTGGAATCCTGATTCAGGAGGAGGGTGGCGGGCGGAATACAAGCTACCGTCTGGTTTGATCCAAAGGGGTCAGTTCTCACTATTGACAGTTGGGACCCCCGCCGACCGGGATATCACACTGCCCGGAGCCCGACCCGCAGGGATTGCGGTGTTTGATCCGCATCCACGTGATTCACGGGGGATAGCCTCAAGCCGAAATATCATCGACCGTTCTCTTGTGACTCGAGCCAGCCGGGAAGATCGGCGATGGAGGGAAGCACGTGCCCGACCCCCAACTCCCGCGCCTGAGTGCGCGTGAGGTGCCCTGTCAGAACAACCACCAGCGGCACGCGCTGGTGGCGGGCCATCTCCACATCCACCAGGGCATCGCCCACGACCAGTGCCTCCTCCGGCTGCAACCCCTCCAACTCGAGCAGCCGGGCGAGGTCGAAACCGGTCCTTTTCTGCTTGTGCGGCTCGATGTGGTCGGCCGTGGAGATGGCGTGGCGGAAGAACGGGCGGAGCCGGAAACGGTCGAGCAGGATCTGCAGATTGGCCGGGTTCATGCCGGTGATGGCCGACAGGCCGTAGCGGTGGCGCAGAGTCTCCAAAACCGTGTCAGCCTGCGGGATCAGCGAGGCAGTGGAGAGAAACAGATCGGAATGCACGAGCTTGCGATACAGCTCCACCACTTGCGGCACGAGCCCGGGGTGTTCCGGGATCATCCCCTGCACCTCCAGCTCCGCTGACTGCCCCCAATTCTTCAGGATCCGCTCCCGGGCCACCCCGTAATCAAGCTGGATGCCGGCCTCCAGGGCTGCAGTGTGATAGCACAGGAAATAACCATCGTTCGTGCCATCCCAGAGCACGCCGTCGCAATCGAAAACAATATGTTTCAGTTTCATTGGGTCTTCTGCCATCCACTCTTTGGCCCGGCTGCCGATTTTCGAGAGGGTGGCTGCCTCCGGACGGGCCTTTGCGAGTCAACCGCAGGCCGGTTCCCCCAAAGTCGCTGCCGGGGATCCCATAGTCCAGCCTGGCCCGGAAGGTAGATGTCGATGACAAGAGCGTCAACGGTGGCTGAAAAACCACCCGCCCGGGGTATTCCGGAGCCCGAGGGAGACATTCGTCAACCAGCTCCAGCGCAGGATGTCCAACCGACATATTTGCAACACCCCCCCGGGTATTTTGGCGGGCGCCGACATTCATGCTCACGATGTGACGCCCATTCAGGGCTTGGGGATGGTTTTTTTGGGGGGCCTTCACCCGGGCCTTGCAGCCCGGGCTATCACATTTTGCCCTTACAGGGCAGCCCGGGGGGGCAAATACACAACGGCTATGACAACCTTCCACTCCAGATGGGCTGTAGGGTCGGTATGCTAAAGCCGGGGTTGCAGAGCCGGGAGGGGGAACACACCCAAAACAGTTCAGACGGCCCTGCGAGGGCAAAACAGGTCCACGGAATCCCCACACACATCACGCCCTGCACCGTCCCACCCCTCCCCAGGATCCCGATCGCTCCCTTCCGCACCCACATCCTTCGAACAGTCGGTTGAACCCTTCATAGATACGCCCCGGTTTCATCCCACGGCTTGACCTTGCGCCTTAAACCGGGACTGCTAACGTGACGCCCGTGAATCACCCCTCGAACATATCGACCCAGAGTGATCCGGGATCGGCCACCGGGCCGGCTGCGGCAGCAGCCACGCCCCGCCCTGCCGTGAAGAAAGGGCGGGTGTGGCTCTTTCGCCTGCTCGCGCTCACGCTGGTCCCGCTCGTGCTGCTCGGCGCCGTGGAACTTCTGCTGCGGGTCGCCGGCTCGGGCCGGAGCACCGCATTTTTTCAGAAGACCTCCATCAACGGGGTCGATTGTCTGGTCGAGAATCCCCGGTTCGGCCTTCGATTCTTCCCGGCGGAGATGGCCCGCAGCCCGGCACCGGTTGTCATGGGGGCAGTGAAACCACCGGGCCGCTATCGGATCTTTCTGCTGGGCGAGTCGGCGGCGCTGGGGGATCCCGCGCCCGCGTTCGGATTCGGCCGCTATCTCGAGGTGCTGCTGCGGGAGCGGTTTCCCAAGTCTGACTTCGAGATCATTTGCGTGGCGATGACCGCCATCAATTCCCACGCCATTCTGCCCATCGCGCAGGAGTGCGCCGGGCACGAAGGGGACATGTGGCTGCTTTACATGGGCAACAATGAGATGGTCGGCCCGTTCGGCGCGGCAACGGTTTTCGGGGCAAAAGCGCCCCCGTTGTGGCAGGTCCGGTTGACACTTGCTTTGAAGCAATCACGCATTGTCCAAGCGATGGCGGGTTTGAGGGAGAAGTGGCGGGGCGATCAGGGCCGCCAGACCTGGGAGGGCATGAAAATGTTCATGGGCAACCGGATCCCGCCGGACGACGCCAGGCGGGAAACCGTGCATCGCAACTTCCGTTCGAACCTGTCGGACATTCTCGCAACCGGCAGCCGGGCAGGCATCCCCTTGCTGGTCAGCCCCGTGGCGGTCAACCTGAGGGATTTCCCGCCGATCGCCGCCATGTCAAACGGTGGCGCCAATGCCGCCACGCCCACGGAGTTGTCGCCGGTGGTCACGGCCGCCACTGCAGCCCAGACCGCGGGCAGGTGGCAGGAGGCCATCCGGGCTTACGAGCAGGCATTGACCATCGCCCCGGCCCATGCGGACATCGAATTCCGCCTCGGCCAGTGCCAGCTCGCGCTCTCCAATCCGGTGGCTGCGCGGGCCTTCTTTTCCGCCGCGCGGGACCATGATGCCCTGCCATTCCGCACCGATTCGCAATTGAACAGCATCATCGAGGAGGTGGGCCGCACCCGTGAGGCACAGGGGGTGCGCCTGCTCGATGCCCCGGCTTTCGTCGCGGCAGGCAGCCCCGGCGCGATCCCGGGCGATGAGCTGTTTTACGAGCATGTCCATTTCAATTTCGACGGCAACTACCGCCTTGCGCTGGCTTTTGGCGAGGCCGTCGAAAAGAACCTGCCCGCCGGCACCAAACAGGGGGCCACCCCGGCCTGGGCCACGCAGGAGCAGTGCGAGGAGCGGCTTGCGCTCACAGACTGGAACCGGCGTGAGGTTTACACGGAGATGCTGCGCAGGCTTTCGAAACCGCCGTTTGCCGGACAGCCCGACAACAGCGCCCGGCTCGCAAAAGTGCGGGGGAAGCTCTCCGATCTGCGGAAGCAGTTGACCCCCACGAACGCCATTGCGGCGGAACGGGTCTATACCCTGGCCATCGAGGCAAGGTCGGCCGACTTCCGCCTGCACTGGAACCATGCGGAGTTTCTTGAAGGGACCCGCAACCTGCCGGCCGCGATCGAGGCGTGGAAAAAGGTCCAGGCCCTGATCCCCCATCACCATGTCGGCTATTTCCAGACAGGCCGGCTGCTGGGGGAGCTGGGCAGGCGTGATGAGGCGCGGACGATGCTCAACCAGGCACTGGCGCTGCGGCCGGACCTGGGGGCGGGATGGTATGAACTGGGTGGGCTGGCCATCGCCGAAGGCCGCTTCGATGAGGCGTTGCAACACCTTGCACACGCCCAACAACTGGCGCCGCAGGATGCCCAGATCCCGCTGCAGGCCGCGAAAGCCCTCTCACGGCTGAAGCGCCCCATGGAGGCCATCGAGCAGGCGCGCGAGGCCGTCCGGCTGGATCCGGATTCATGGCGGGCCCGCTCGTTTCTTGGCGAGGAACTCGCCTTTGCCGGGCGCCATTCGGAGGCGCGGCAGGAGTTCGAGACCGTGGTTCGAATTTATCCCGGATACGCCTTCGGCCATCTGAATCTCGGGGTCGCCCTCTTCAAGCTCGGCCAGCGGCCCGAAGCCGTGCGCGAGTTCGAGGAGGCGCTGCGCCTGGACCCGCAGCTCGCACAGGCAAGGGGTTTCCTCGAGCAACTCAGATCCAGAGCGACCCCCCCGTTGCGGCCCTGATCTCTCAGCCCCGCGCTGCAGGGGGAGGAGCCCCCGCAGAATTTGGCGGCGGGTGAATCACCAGGATTCACCTCCCCGCATGTTTCAGCGGCACGCTGCCGGGTGGGGGGTATTTGAGGCTGGCATCATCCAGCACGAGCACCCAATCCAGAAACTCACCGGCAGCTGGCGGGTGGAACCGGTGCCCGCCCTTGTTTGGCAAAACACCGGCAAGGGTCGCTTTGCCGTCCCGCGGGTTGAACCACCACGCTTTGACCTTCCTGCCCCGGATCACATCCATGCGAACCGTAAAGGGACGGCCCACCGGCGCATACACCATGGCATAGGTGCCGTCGGAGTCCCGCGTTGCAACGAATTTTCGGGTCCCGGCGCCCGGCATCGCGGTCGGCACAGGGTCAGCGACCACAATGGAGGCGTCCGGCACGCGGCTGAGGTATGGACGGGACTCCATCAGCCTGCGGCCATACTGCATTTGACCGGCTCCGGGCTGGTCCAGAGCCTCCGTCCATGGCATCAGGGGGGCATTGACCGGCGCGGTCTTTGCAGGATCGAACATCTGCCAGACTGAGTGATGCCCATAAGTATGTCCGCAGGCCCCTGTGAACAGATCCCAATACAGGGGCCGCCTCACATCCGCCGCAATGGAATGGCCCTGCTTGTCCGCCTGGAAGGAGACGGGGTGATCCTCGTAAATGGGCTCGCCGTCCAGCACCGGCTTTACCGGTGTCCGACGGTAGTCAGAAAATGTCTGATCGTAACCCCCCGTGAACTCAGCCCCATGCCCGTTCTGGCGCATGTTGAAATCCAGCCAGGGATCGTCATGGAAATCCCGGGATGAACCTGAGCCGCCTGTCGGGTGGAACGTCTTCAAGTGAACCCCGCTATCCCCTTTTTCCAGTCCACGAGCCATCGCACGAACAATCCCCTTCTGCTCCTCATTCTCCACCGGCCGGTCGCCTCCAAGTATCCAAATGATGCCGGCATCCTTGTAACGCCGTCCCAGCCACTCCCCGTAGGCCTCCGCATTCCGTTGATCAAAAATCACCGGGCCTTTCCCCCACTTGAGATTCCACTTGTCGCCCCAGGTCGGCAGCATGCCGATCATCAGGTGACGGCGATTGGCCTCCTTCACGATATAGTCCACGTGCTTGAAATACTCCTCGTTCGGCCTCGATGGGTCATGCTCCAACAGCGGCTTCTCCCCATAGGCATTCCCGACATTCAAACCGTCCAACTCCCCTAGCACAACGGCCTGGATCACTGTAAACTGCTTGCGGGCCCGATCCTCCAGATAACGCACCGCCTCCTCCCTGTTCAGCCTGTGGAACAACTCCCAGGCAGTGTCGCCAAGGTAAAAAAAGGGGCTTCCATTTTCATATACCAGATAGCGCCCATTGTCGGAGACCTTGATCCGTTCCGTGGCTGCCCGGGCCGGAAAAGGGAGTAGCGCGATCGCCAAAGCGGAGAGAACCGTCAGGATACCCTTCATATTTTAATTCTGTGGCTTGTCATCGGCTCAAAACATCTGATCCAGCTTCCCGGCCGGCTTTGATGCATGCCAATAGGTCTTGGCGTCCGGCTTTCTGCGCAGGCCCAGAAGGTCCTTGCCTGAGAGACGCAACAGCAAACCGAGCGGAGTGAGGACCAGAAGGAACAGCAGCGTCAGCATCACTTTCCCCATCACCTGCCCCATGTGGAAGCTCGCAGTCATCGCGCCCCGGTAGATCGGGCGGAACGCGCGCGGGAAGGCCCATGCCAGCAGGGGGATTGCAACTATGACAATACTGAAAGGCAGGCGCGCCCCGTGCGGAAGCCGCCCGCGGCTGTTCGCCAGCCACGTCAACACCCCCAGCATCACCGCCAGCGCGAGCGCGAATTTCTGCCATTCCCGTGGGTTTTCTTTCAGCTTGAGATGCATGGATCAGTCCGGAACGGGGTCGTGGGTGCGAGCCACATTTTGAACAGGTTGCGCCGTGCGCTCCAGAAGGAAACTGCCGATCACGAGGTAATCCATCTCCGTGTTCACAAAGCACCGGTAGGCATCGTCCGGCGTGCAGACGACCGGCTCCCCCCGGACGTTGAAGGATGTGTTCACAAGAACCGCACAGCCGGTCGCCTTCTCAAAACGGCCCAGCAGCTCATAAAAAATCCCGTTCTGCTCCCGGCACATCGTCTGCACACGGGCCGAGTAGTCGATGTGCGTCACCGCCGGGATCGTCGAACGCACCTGGTTGATCCGGTCCAGCCCCCTGGCGGGCGGCACACCCCGCCTCAGGGCCTCACGCACGGGGGCAACCAGCAGCATGTAGGGCGAATCAGCCTCCAGATCGAAATAGTCCCCCACCCGCTCCCGCCTGACCACCGGCGCAAACGGCCGGAACGATTCCCGGAACTTCACCTTCAGGTTCATCACCGACTGCATCCGGGCCGAGCGCGGATCGCCGATGATGGAGCGGTTTCCCAGTGCCCGGGGGCCGAATTCCATCCGCCCCTGGAACCAGCCGAGGACCTTCTCCTGCTGCAGCAGAGCGACGGTTTTGTCGAGGAGTTCGCTCCGCTCCAGCCGCTGATAAACCGCCCCGTGCCCCGCCAGAACGGCCTCCACCTCGCCATCGGAAAAAGCCGGACCCAACAGCGACCCCTGCATCGCATCGCCCCGGCGCGTCTTGTGCTCCAACCCCGCCCCGTTTGCCGCCGCCGCCCCGGATTGAAACCAGGCCACCAGCGCCGCCCCCAGCGCGCCCCCCGCATCCCCGGCCGCCGGCTGGATCCACACCTCGTCAAAAATCCTCTCCCGCAGTATGAGCCCGTTGGCAACGCAGTTCAGTGCCACCCCGCCAGCCAGGCACAGGCGCGGCTGGCCGGTGACCTCCCGCGCGTGGCGGGCCAGCCGCAGCAGCACCTCGTTCGCGACATGCTGGATCGAGGCCGCCACATCCGCGTGGCGCTGCTCCAGCGGTGCATCCGGCTTCCGCGCCGGACCTCCCAGAAGCTCATCAAAGCGCCGGTTGGTCATCGAAAGTCCCCGCAGAAACCCAAAATAATCCATGTTCAGATGCAGCGAGCCGTCCGCCTTCAGATCCACAATGTGCTCAAGGATCCCCTTCGCATGGCGCGGCTCGCCGTAAGGGGCCAGCCCCATCAGCTTGTATTCGCCCGAGTTCACGCGGAAACCGCAATAGGCGGTAAAGGCGGAATAGAGCAATCCAAGCGAGTGGGGAAACCTCATCTCCTTGATCAGCTCAACCTCTGTGCCGCGCCCCAGCCCGATGGTCGTCGTGGCCCACTCCCCCACCCCGTCCACCGTCAGGATGGCCGCCTCGGGAAATGGGCTTGGATAAAACGCGCTCGCCGCGTGGCTCTGATGGTGGGCGGTGAAGAGGACCGGGCAGTCGGGCCGCAACCCGTCCATCTCCTCGCGGATCGTCCCGCGCAGATTCAGCTTCTCCCCCAGCCAGGACGGCAGCACGCGGGGGAAGGTCAGCAGCCCGCCGGGCGCCACAGCCAGATACGTCTCCAGCATCCGCGCGAATTTCGTGATCGGCTTGTCGTAGAAGACAACCGCATCCAGGTGCGCCGGTTCAAGGCCCGCCTGCCGGAGGCAGAACGCCACCGAATGGCGGGGAAACCGCTCGTCGTTCTTTCGCCTTGAGAAACGCTCCTCCTGGGCAGCCGCAACGATCTCCCCATCCCGGACCAGCGCCGCCGCTGAATCGTGGTAATACGCCGATATGCCCAGGATGTGCCGCATGTCCGCTTACATGAATGGATACATGAACGGCGCGAGCACCGAGCCCGAGCCGAAGATCAAAAGCGCGGCAAGCACCAGCAGCATCACCACCAGCGGGATGAGCCACCACTTCTTTTCCTGGCGCAGGAACAGCAAAAATTCTTTGATCAGTTGCCACATGATTGCTCCAGCTATACCCGCCCCCGCCCATCCCGGCAATCAAAACCCATCCCGGCATCCAAGCCGCCCGAACCGATCCAACCCTCTTCCGGCACAGCCGCCACGGGTCTTTCTTCTTGCCGCAGCGATTCCATGATCCATATTACGAAGCGTTGGGTCCACCCCGCTGCACGGCGGGCCACGGGGGGACCCGGAATCCGCAGGGTGGGATCCCGTCTGGTAGGGCGCTTGGCGCAGCGGTTAGCGCGTCTCGTTTACACCGAGTAGGTCGGGGGTTCGAATCCCTCAGCGCCCACCATCCCCCCGCAAGACCCAGCGCTCCGCCATAATACCCGATCCCTGCCAAAACCTGGCTTCCGGGCAACTCCCCTTCAAAATCGCTTCGGGGATAAGGCTTTATTTTGATGAACATTCCAGATTCTGCGTTATAGTTACTTTTGTTGAGCCCAGGGAGCGCCCCATCAGAAGTCTGCCACCGCCTGTCTGCGATCGTGTTCGCGGACATGGTGGGCTTTTCCCGCTTGCGTCAGGGAATCGCACTGCAGTTTCAGGATGAGCTGCAGAGATTGGTTCAGGAGGTGCTCACCCGGCACAGCGGAAGGCTTGTAAACACGATGGGGGATGGGTTCTTTGCGGAATTCCCCACGCCGGTTGATTCCGTGAGGTTTGCGCTGGAATTGCAGGACATCATCGCCCGTCGCAACCTCCCCCTTGAGCCGGGACTGCGGTTCCAACTGCGGATCGGGATTCACTTTGGCGAGGTCGTGGCCCGAGGCCCGCAGGTGGATGGGACTAACGTCGTGATCGCTGCCCGCACCGAACCCCTGGCCTACCCCGGCGGCATCTGCATGACGGAGCAGGTTTGGAGGCAGATCCGGGAGGAACTACCCCACCCCGCCGCCCGGCTGGGCAGGTTCCGGGTGAAAGGCATCCCACAGCCGCTCGCTTTCTACTGTCTCTATCCATCGAACACACCCGGTCCGGCCCGGTTGCGCCACCGCTCAAGGCTCCTGTTGAACCTGCCGGGGCGTATTCCAGCCGCACTTCTGGCTTCAGGACTCCTCGTGGCCGCCGCCATTTTGCTGCGTCCTTTTGGAGAACCCCTGGTGGCCGGTCTTTTTCCACCCCCCCCGGCCCGGCTGGTCGATCGTGCAGCGAAAACGCTTGAGCGGTTCGATCTGGAGGGCCACACCACTGCGGCCATCATCGACCTCCAGGCGGCCATCGAGCGCGGGGGCACCCGGAACCCGCCGCCCGACTGGCTGGCGGACGCCCACGCGTGGCTTGGATTTGCCTACTGGCGCCAGTTCCTGACCACCCGGAATTATTCGGATGGCTGGAAGGCCCGGGAGCAGAGCACCGCCGCAACCAATTCGCTGAATGCCCTCGCCTACCAGGTGCTCGGACTGATGGCGCTGAAGGAAGGTGATCCAACGAACGCCTGCGTCCTGCTCAGCAGGGCAAATGAACTGCAGATCGGGCAGAACTGCGAGGTTCTGGTGCGGCTTGCCGAAGCCAACCAACTCCTTGGAAGACCTGCAGCCGCCTCCAACAACCTGGAAAGCGCGCATGCGGTCGCCAAAAAGCCCTGGACTGCGCATCTGGCGCTCGGCCGGTATGAGTTCAAGCATGGCACCGACCTCCCTGCGGCCCGGACGCATCTGGAAACAGCCCTCAGGAAGGTTCCCGACAGTCCCCTGGCATGGAACAACCTCGCCGGTCTGCTCGTGAACACGGATGAACCGGCCGATGCACTGATATACGTGGACTCCCTTCTGGGCCAGTTTCCGAGACTGCGGAGCAACCCGGAATTCTGCTCCTCGAAAGGTTCCATTTTTCTCGCCCTTCTCGATCCATCCCAGGCGGCCCGCTGGTTTCTGGAGGCCGCAGCCCTGAGCCCTTCAAATTACCGTTTCTGGGGCAACGCCGGACTGGCCCAGCTGAGAATACGCGGTGCAGAGGCCCAATCGCATGACCATTTGACAAAGGCAATTCAGCTGGCACAGTTGATTTACAAAAATACCCCGGACTGCCTCGTTCAGGCCCACATCAGCCTGTATCAGGCCGCCTTGGGCCAAAAGGAGGAGGCCAGAATCAACATGTCCGAAGCGCTGAGCAAATGCCCCGGGGACTCCCAGGTCCGCGATGCCATAGAAGAGGCAACGAAACGGTTGCGCATCAAGCCACGGCTCCAGACCGTTTCCAGCGAGTCGGCATCCCAAACCAGCCCGCAGCCCTCCAAAAGGCAGTAGCCGCAACCGCAACCCGAACACACCCATCCATGAAAGCAACCACCCCGCCCCAAACCAGTTCCCCCTCCACCCCGGCAATGCCACCGGTCACCGTCGCCTTTCAGGCGGACAACTCGCCTGATGGCTACTCAAGCCCCCAGCTTGTCTCCTTCAGTTCCAATCTGGACCAGCCATTGCCGACAACCACTGCAGGTGATCTCTCTTCCGGTTTGCCGGGCAGCGCCCGGGACAGGCTCGTCCGCTGGAAGTGCAGCCAGCCGTTCCTCTTCGCCCCCTTCAACAGGGAGGACTGGCAGTCCGCCAACTCAAAATCATGGGCCTTCCTCCCTCCGGGCCAAACGCTGTGGACATCCGTTCTCTCCCTGCCCGACCCCGCCGGAGGTTACTACCTCGAACTGCGAACAAGACCCTCCCTGCCCCCCGGCCGCCCGGCTGGATCCCCCCCCTACGAGGCAAATTACAGGATCGTCCCCGTTGACCAGGGCACGGCCACAACGTTGTCCGCCTCCTCAGCCACCATGAGCACAACCGCCCTGGCCCCGCTCAACAGAACTCTCGAGTCCCTGCTCTCCAGTTCATTGGTGCGGGCGACCATCATCATCCTCGAATGATTTCCGGGAATCCCCCCCGGGATTTCCGGAATGGAAATACCGGGGAGTTCCCCATTTCCCGTCCTGGAACCCCGGAGCGGGTTCTGCCCCAAAGCCAGGGGATTATCGGGGGTCACCATTGCCCCACCGCTCCTCCTACCCCCTGGAGAGATTGGCGACCACCTGCCGGACGGCCTCCGGGTCGGTGACCTTCCAGCTGAACTCGGGTGGACGCAGTGTGCCGCCCATGAAGCAGCGGCTGTTGCGGTGGGTCATTCCACTCTCAACCGTATGCCGGGCGCTGAGATGAACCTCGGAAACACCGGTGGCATCCACCACCTTGCGAACATTGCGTGGCGTGAGCCCGCCCCCCGGCATGATGATGATGCGACCGGCGGCCCGGGCCCGCAGTTCGGAGAGAAGTTCCAACCCCTCCATGCAGGTGGCCTCCTGGCCGGAGGTGAGAATGCGGTTCGCACCCAGGGCCACCAGGTCCTCCAGCGCCTCGAAAGGGTCCCGGGCCATGTCAAATGCCCGGTGGAAGGTGAAATTTAACGGGCGGGTGAGGGCGATGATTTCGGCGGTGCGGCTGCGGTCCACGCGCCCCCCGGCATCCAGAAAACCGCATACAATGCCATCCGCCCCAAGCACCTTGGCCATCGCGATGTCCTCGCGGATGATCTCCATCTCCTCCTCCGAATACAGAAAATCGCCCCCACGGGGCCGGATGATGACCTGGAGCCCGATCTGGATCAGCTTGCGGGCCACCTTGATGGTCCCGGCGCTGGGAGTGGTGCCACCCTCCAGAAGGTTGTCGCACAATTCAACCCGCCGCGCGCCGCCCTGCTCGGCCGCCAGCGCACCGGCGGCCGAATCCACACAAATTTCAACGTCGATCATTGGCCCAATATAGCACCCGGCATGGCCCGACTTCAACCCATGGCCGTAGACTTTTTCACCCGCCACCAATCCCTCAAGCGTGGCCTGAGCCGTCAGCTCTCACCGCCCACGTCACGAAGGCTGCCCCTCGCCTATTCTTCGACTACCACCCCGGGAATCCACCCGGCGGAGTTTCCGCGCTGGAAAATCTCCTTGTGTGCCGCCCCTCATTGGGCGAGCGTGGCGGCATGAATCGGCGTGATTTTGTAACCGCAGTTGTTGCGGGTGTGGTGGCGGCCCCAATGCTGGGCAGCGCGGCTAAAGACTCCTTCCCCACCCGCAAGCTGGGGCGCACCGGCCTGCAGGTGCCCATCATGGGCTTCGGCTCCGGCAGCCGGTTCCTGATGTATCAGGATGAGGAGAAGGCCCTCGAGGCAGTGAACCGGGCCCTGGACCTGGGAATCACCTACATCGACACCGCCCACTCCTACGGGGATGGCCGGAGCGAGGAGCGCATCGGCAAGGTGCTCGCCACCCGACGCAAGGAGGTCACCCTCTCAACAAAAATCGCGGGCCGCACAGCGGATGAGGCACGACGCCAGATCGAATTGAGCCTGAAGCGCCTCAAGACCGACCACTTCGAGGTCCTTCATATTCATGCGCTCCGGGACCAGAAGGACCTCGCGGCGATTGAGGCAAGGGGGGGCGCCATGGAGGCATTCATCGAGGCCCGCAACCAGAAAATCACCCGGGCGATCGGCATCACCTGCCATGCTGATCCCGTGGCGCTGAAAACCGCCCTGGAACAAAACGATTTCGACTGCACACAGATGGCCCTGAATGCCGGTCTTGCCCGCATGGTGGACGTCCCCGGCGGCATGAAGGCGAAGCAGGGAGGAACTGAATGCTTCGAGACACTGGCGCTTCCCGTGGCGGTCCAAAAGAAGATGGGCATCATCGGCATGAAGGTTCTGGGTCAGGAGCAGTTGCTGGGTGCCGCCCCGCTGGAAGATCTCATCCGCTACACGCTTTCCCTGCCGGTCAGCCTCGTGAGCATCGGGATGCCGAAGCTGGAGCACATCGAATACAATGCCGCCCTGGCGCGGCGGTTCCAGCCCATGTCCGCCCGGCAGCGGCGCAAGCTGGCCGAAAGCATCGAGGCAAGCCACAAGCTGGCCATGCACCGGTTCTTCCTGTCACACGAGGATGTGGCCTGACGGTGGCGGAGGAACCACAGCCCGGCAGCCGTTTCACACCGGCAGACCCCCTGTCCCATACAATGAACATTCTGCAGTTTATGCCTTCCAAATCACCATCCCACAAGTCCGCCCTGCTGGTTGCGGCGGTCCTCGGGCTGAATGCCCTCCTGCCATCCAGCGCCGCCGCCGCCCAACGCGAACTCTCCCGCACGGTGCTGCTGGACAAGATCCGGGGTGCCTGGGCGGGCCAGATGATCGGCGTGGCCCACGGCGCCGCCACCGAGTTCCGCTACAACGGACGCATCAATGAGGACCCCATCAAGGCCGAGCCGCTCTCCAATGCGATCGACCAGGATGATCTCTATGTCGAGATGACCTTCGCCCGGGTGATGGACACCGTGGGGCTGGATGCCACGGGCGCCGATTACGGCGCGGCCTTCCGGGATTCCCAATACATGCTCTGGCACGCCAACGCCGGCGCGCGCCGGAACCTCAGCAGGGGCATCATGCCCCCATGGTCGGGTCATCCCCGCTACAATATCCATGCCGATGACATCGATTTCCAGATCGAGGCGGACTTCATCGGAATCATGTGCCCCGGCCTGCCCAGGGTCTCCAACCAGTTTTGCGACCGCGTGGGCCGGGTGATGAATTCCGGGGATGGACTCTACGGGGGTATGTTCGTCTGCGGGATGTATTCGGCGGCCTATTTCGAGAACGACCCCAGGCACATCGTCGAGGCCGGGCTCGCCTGCCTGCCTCCGAAAAGCGGCTATGCCCGCATCCTGCGGGATCTGCTCGAATGCCATGCAGCCGACCCGGCCGACTGGCACAAGGCATGGAAAACCCTGCAGGCCAAATGGGACAAGGACGATCCCTGCCCGGATGGCGCATTCGAACCGTTCAACATCGATGCCCGGCTCAACGGCGCCTACATCGCCATCGGCCTGCTCTACGGCGGAGGCGACTTCAACCGCACCATGGACATCGCAACCCGCTGCGGCATGGATTCCGACTGCAACCCATCCAACGCAGCCGGGGTCATGGGCACCGTGCTCGGTTTCGACCGCCTCCCCAAACCCTACCGCGCCGCAGTGGAACGGCTCGCGGACCAGAAATTCGCCTACACACAATACTCATTCGACGACATCACCCGCTCCAGCGAGGCGCGCACCCTCAAGGTGATTGCCCGGGCGGGCGGCACCGTGACGGATTCGAAAGTCACGATTCCGCTGCAGACCCCGAAGCCCCCCAAACTGGAACAGTCGAACATCGGAATTCCGGACCGGCAGGTGCCCCTCGTTGATTCCGCCTGGCGCTGGGAGGGTGCCTGGAAATCGGCGGGCGGAGCGAAGGTCGCCCACGGTGCCGGAGCGGAGGCGGTTCTTTCCTTCACCGGCTCCGGGGTGGTGCTGGTGGGGGTGCTCGGGCAGGATGGGGGTCAGGCTCAGGTGTTTCTGGATGGCCAGCTTCAAAAGCTGCCTGCCGATTCCTGGATCCCGGAGCGCACCTATGACAACGATCTCTGGCACATCACCGGTCTCAAGCCGGGGCACCACACCCTGCGCCTGGTGACCTCCAATACTGCGGATGCCCGCTCCAAAGGCCAGCGCACATCCATCACCCGCGCCATCATCTACCGCCCCGCCAGACGAGAGAGATAGAGAAGATCTGCTTTGTGCGGTGAAGTCCTCCCCCACCATTTGCGTCCATCCGCGTCCATTCGCGGTTCCCCCTTCCCAACGCCAAGGGCGTTGTGTCATAAGGCCCGGGGTTGCACCGTTCCCGGCGCTACCCCGGGTTCAGGCCACATCGCGTTCCCTACCCCGCAAGGGGTTGTGCCGTTCGTGCCCATCGGGAGGGTGGATCAAACACAGGCGGGATCAGATCCGGTTCCATCGTCAGGAAGAAGAGTCCGCCCAGGACGGCTGTCCATTACCCAAAAAATATCACATTCCACCTGTTCGACCCTTCGGCACAACCCCCTTGGGGTTGTGAGGACCCTCCCCATCCTCCCGGGGTAGCGCCACGGTGGCGCAACCCCGGGCTTCATGGCAGAATCCCGTTGGGATTCCCGGAGGGATGGGTGAGTTCTAACCACGGATAAGACCGGATGGGAATGGATGCCGGATTGGGGAGGGTTGGTCAGGTGCGAATGAATGCCGCCCCCTACGCCAAAGGCGTTGTGTCATAAAGCCCGGGGTTGCGCCGTTCCCGGCGCTACCCCGGGTTCAGGCCACATCCCGTTCCCTACCCCGCAAGGGGTTGTGCCGTTCGTGCCCGCCGGGGGGGGCGACAAACAAGGGCGGAATGGCATCGTGTT
>CAIWMU010000109.1 GCA_903913865.1 uncultured Verrucomicrobia subdivision 3 bacterium | reverse complement strand
TGGGATTCCCGGAGGGAATCATGGCTTGGGCAGTGGGAAACGAACTCAACGAAGGTTGCAAGACACCACACCCGCTTCCCCAACGCCACGAATGTGGTCGGCGCAACCAGCCACCCCCCCTTCGTGGCTTCGTGCCTTCGTGTGAAACATCCTACGATTCCATCGCATGAAACCGGGCCTCTGGCCCGATGTCCCATCCGGTTTTCATGGTCGGAACGGATATCTCGGGCCTGCAGCCCTCCTGTTCCATTATTACCTCCTTCACCCAGGCCGCTGTCCTGGGCTATCTCATTCTGCGCCGTTGGCGCGGCGGAAACATGCCATCCGTTGGCGCGGGAATTCGGGCAACGCCCGTCCGCAAGGGCGTTCCCCCATGAGCGCCCATTGGCGTCCATTCGCGGTTCTCCCCTTCCCCCCCGGACAACGCGGAGGGAAAGACCATATCCACCGAACAGAGCTTATCGCACACAGACGCCCGGACGCCAAGCACCCGAATCCTGTCTCTTCTTCGCGCCTTGGCGTCTTCGCGTGAGATTTTGCCCGGGTCCCGGTTTTGAGCGGTTTGGTGCCCGCCGGGAGTGCGAGAAACAAGGGCGGAATGGGATCGGGTTCCTTTGATGGGATGAAGTGTCGGTTCCAAAACGGTTGCCCGGAATCATGATGACTCCAAAGCCGGTTGGGGCACCCGTTCGAGCCCTCGGCACAACCCTCTTCGGGGTTGGGGAGCACTTCCCACCCATACCCGGGGTAACGCCGCAGACGGCGTAACCCCGGGCTTTATGGCAGAATCCCCTTGGGATTCCCGGAGGGGAAATCGGTCAAAACCCTCCCCAATTCTTAATTTCTAATTCTTAATTTCTAATTTACCACCTTCACCCCCATCTGGGTTCATCCGCGTCATCTGCGGATAACCCTTCCCCATGTTCGTCCATCCGCAGTTCCCCCTCCCTCACTCCAACGGGATTCCCGAAGGGGGATTTCCCACGGCCCAATCCATCATCACCCGGCTTTAATACCACCCTTCGTGCAGACCGGGGTGGAAGACTCAGCGCCGGAAGGGGTCTTCCGCCAGGGGCGCAGGCCGGGGTAGGGGGTCCGCTCACGCCAGAAGATCCAGAACGCCGTGGCCAGCAGCCCCAGCGCCATCAGATAAATCCCCACCCCCAGGCCATCTTCCGGGATCTGCATGAGGGAGGTCACTCCCTGGGCGTTGTTCAGCGCGTGCCAGACCATCGCCGGATAAATGGAGCCGGTCAGCAGGGTGACAGCCGCGAACATCATTCCCAGCGCGGCAGTGGGAACAAACCGGAACAGGGCCACATGAAACACCCCGAATACAAGGCCGACAACAACAACCAGCAGCGCCGGATGCAGCCGCCGGTGCAACCCGTGAAGCAGCACCCCGCGAAACGTGATCTCCTCACAAATTCCAGGCAGGACCGATATGCCCAACAGAATCTGCCACTTGGGAATGTGTGGAGGCAGGAGGCTGCTGCCGAACTGCTCCACCATGGATTGGGGCGCGGGAATGAACAGGTTGGCCAGTTCAAAAACCCCTATGGCGCAGATGTAGCCCGAGGGGACGGCGATGAGAACCCCCAGCCAGACAAGCGGACGCGGGAACCTGAACGCCAGCGCCTCCCGGACCGGCAGCCGGTAGTAGCGGAGGATCAGCAGTGAGCAACCAAGAAAGAGCAGGATGAGATTGGTCACGATCTGAACCCGCAAATCCATCTTCTCGGTGAAACCACTTATCAGGATCAGGCAGGCCCAGATCAGCCCGAACCAGCGCCACACATGCCGTTCATACAATCCCAGCCCGCCCGTGGCATCCACGGCATCCCGCCCGGAGGAGGTGATCATCCTCTCGGCCAGCAGGAAGCGCACCCCCCAGCGCATGAGCCAGACCGCCGTCCCGGTGGTGATGATCCAGGCCAGCGCCAGCATCGGCCAGTCATACTGGCGGGAAAGCACATCCCTCACCCCCACGGCCAGATTGGCCATGGGAACCAGAACCATCACCGAACGCAGGGATGCCCCCGGCAGCATCGGGGCCAGCGCGGGCAGTATCCCCACCAGGATCATCGGCATCAGATACATCTGCGCCTCCTTGTAGGTTTTCGCGTAACCCGAAACCAGCAGCAGGGCGTTGCACACCAGGGCGGCCATCGGGAGGCAGAGAAGGATCAGCAGCAGCACCACCCAGAGATTCAGCACCCCGGAAATGTCCCCCAAACCGGGCAGCACCTTGAACATTGCCAATGCGAAGAGGTTCCCGACCTGGATCACTGTGATCAGCAGCGCCATCACCAGCACGCTCAACTGCTTCGCGAGCAGGATCTCCATCCGGCTCGCCGCACTCGTAAGCAGCGTTTCCAGAGTGCCCCGTTCCTTCTCCCCGGCAATGGAATCGGCCGCCACCACCGCACCGCCGGTCATCACGAAGAAAAACAGGAGCACCATCAGCCCCGTCCCCAGCTTCCTCCCGGCAACCGCATCCTTGTCCGCAACATCCCGCGTCTCCACCGCCCCCACCTGGCTCACCTCGATGGGAAAGCTGTGCTGGCGCAACAGCCCGGACCGCTGCAACCGACGCGTCTCCCGCAGCGCCGATAGCAACTCCCTGGCTGCAAAGGCCGAATAATCCCGGTCCCCGCGGAAGTGGATGTTCACCGCAAGGCTGCCCGCCAGCTCATCCTCCCCTTCCGCCTGACTCCCGCCCTCTCCTGATTTTTTGGCGCCCCCGGCGGTGTTGTTCGTCGCATTCCCCTGGTGGGCCGTCAGGCCGAGTTGGATCTCATCCTCCACCAGTCCCGGGGCCGCAGAGGATTTGGCGGTGTTGGTGACCGCCCTCTCTGTGAATTTGAACGGTGGGGTGTTCGTGGCCAGCCGCTCCCGGGTGGCCTGCAGGAGGGTCCGCAATTCCCCGACCTGCTCCCCACCGACTGAGTAGAAATATTCACGGGATTTGAGGCTGCTCTCCCGCTTCTGGACACTCCGCTGGGAGATCACCATCAGCAGCGGCGTTGCCAGGATGGGCAGCAGGATGGATGTGAACAGAATCCGCCGGTCCCGGAAGATCATCCGCAGCTCCGTCCGCAACAGGACGCCAATGATGCGCAGGTTCAGGCTCACTGTGGGGTGGATGCGGCGGTGACGCTCTTGATGAAGATGTTTTCCAGATAATGCTCCCCGGTAGCCGCCCGCAGACCGGCCAGGGTGTCGCAGGCATGGATCCGCCCCCCGTGCATGATGGCGATCCGGTCGCACAACTTCTCCGCCTCGCTCATGATATGGGTGGAGAAGATGATCGCCTTCCCCTCGGCCCGAAACTCAGCAATCACTTTTTGCATCTCCACGGCATTCAGGACATCCAGCCCCACGGTGGGCTCATCGAAGATCAGCACCGGCGGATCGTGGGCCACCGTGCGTGCCAGTGCGACCTTCTGCTTCATGCCCTGCGAGAGCTTCTCCACCCGCGCATTGGCATAGTCACCTATGCCGAACCGCTCGATCAGGTGCTCCACCCGGGCCTTCACCTTGTCCGCCGGGAATCCGTTGATGCGGGCAAAAAAATCGATCGTTTCCCGGGCGGTCAGCCGTGGATACAGCGCCGTGGTTGCGGAGCTGAAGCCCAGCCTGCACCGCACCTCCCCCGGCGCGGCCTGCACATCGTGACCCATCACGGAGGCCGAGCCCGAGGTGGGCTTGAGAATGGTGGATAGGATCCGGAGGGTGGTGGTCTTGCCCGCACCGTTCGCCCCGAGCAGGCCGAAGATTTCACCTGCGGCACACTCAAAGGAGACATCCCGGACGGCGTGAACCTCCCCGCGTCCTTCGTCCTGAAAGGTTTTCGACAACTGCTGAACGCGAATGGGTGGGATCATGGCTGGGATTTGGGGGAGGGTTGGCGCTGAAACTTCCCGCGAAAATAATTGAGCAAACTGCCGTTGTGGGATCCGGCGATCAAGTCCTCCACAGCCAGCAGGCCGGTGGCCATGCGGATCACCACCACCATGAATGCCAGGGATGCCAGCACCGCAACGCCCATCTGCGGCCAGTGGTAAGTGCCGGATAACGCCTCCCGGACCATCAAGGTCACGTTCACAATCGGAATGAGCGCAAGGCCATGGGTCAACGTCAGCCCCGGCACCTGCAGGAACATCACGGGCACAAGCGTGACCATGTAGAAGGGGGTGATCATCGCCTGCCCCTCCTTGAAGGTCCGGGCAAACACGGCGAACAGCATCATCCCGGCTCCAATGAAGCCCGCGAGCAGCACCGCCGCGACCAGCGCCACCGGCAGGGCCGCAAGGGGAATCCCCGTCTCGAGGGTCTTGCCCGTGCGGGCGAGCAGTGGCCCAAACACCGGCTTCATCGTCAGGGCAATCGTGACCAGATTCAGCATGCCCGCCAGCCCGCCAACACTCGTCACATAGAGGTATTTTGCTGCAACCACGCTCAAACGGCTCGGCCCGGAGGACATCAGCGTCTCCCACGTGCCCCGCTCCCGCTCCCCTGCCGTGCAATCCACCGCCGGGTAGAAACAGCCCATCGCCACCATCACGACAAAAATGACCGGCGCCACCAACCCGAGGATGAACGCCCCCATCTCCTTTTGCGTGGCCGTGTTTTCCCGCTGGAGGGTGAACACCTGCCATTCTGCCGCACTGATCCCCCTCCGCCTCCCCTCGCGGCGCACAAACTCCTGGCGGTATTGGTCCACCATGTCCCGCAACCGTTCAAGCGCCTCACTGCTCCGCTCCCTCAAGCCGTCCGACGTGATCCGCGCCACAAAATTCCCGGGCAACGCCGCTGCCGCCCCGGTGGCCGGGTTAAACTCCAGAATGCCATCCAGCGTCCCGGCCCGGAGCTGGTTGGTCACCGCAGCGAGGTCCGCCAACTCCACAATCGTGAACCGGGAGTCGTGCTCCAGCTTCAACCGCAGCTTCGGATGCCCCTCCGGCCAGCGGGGAACCGCCACCCTGCAAACGAACCCTTCCGACTGCCCTGTCACATAGGTGATCCCTGTGAGCGTGGCCCACAATAGAAAGGGATAGAGCAGAACCGGGATCAGAATGCTGTTGATGACGATCGCCCTTTCCCGCAGGGCACAACGCAGTTCACGCTGGTAAAGCACCCACACATCCGCCCATTTCAGGCGCTCTCCGGGGGATTGTGTCGTGCCGCTCATCAGAGCCAAAATATGTCTGCATGGATCGCAGAAAAAGCAAAAAATGCGGGGGACTCATGCACACATGCCACAGCGAAAAGGGATTTTGACTACGGATGGGACCGGATGGAATGGGATTGCAGAGGAGATTGAACGGTCTCGCGGACCCGCCTCCCACAGGATTCACAAACGGCCAACACCCCCTCCCCGGAACCCTGATGCACCAAATAAAAGGGGCGGGCCAGATGGCCCGCCCCTGTGGGAAACGGTTTGAACGGCTCTATCAGTCGTTCCGCTCTTCGGCAGCGTCGAACGCGTGCTGGAGGGCAACGAGATCTTCGCCCGGCTTGAGGGCGTCGAGGACGGCCTGCTCGGCCTTGAGCTGTTCCTGCGAGTAGTTCGCGGCCTTGATGGACAGACCGATGCGGCGGTCGCTGCGGTCGATCTTGATGACGCGTGCGGTGACCTCCTGGCCGACCTTGAGGACGTTCTTGATCTTGTCCACGCGCTCTTCGCTGATCTGGGAGATGTGAACGAGGCCGTCGATCTCATGCTGCAAGCCGACAAACGCGCCGAAACTGGCGAGCTTGGTGACATTGCCGGTGACGAGATCGCCCACCTTGTAGTAAACGTCGATATTCTCCCACGGATCGGTCCCGAGCTGCTTGAGACCCACGGCGATCCGCTGGTTGGCCTTGTCCACTTCGAGCACAATGGCCTCGACCTCGTCGCCCTTCTTGAGGACTTCGGAGGGGTGGTTGATCTTGCGGGTCCACGAAATGTCGGACACGTGGATCATGCCGTCCAGACCCTCTTCCAGTTCGATGAAGGCACCGTAGCTGGTGAGGTTGCGGATCTTGCCCTTCACGTGGGTGCCGGGAGGATACTTCTCCTGTGCCTTTTCCCACGGATTGGTCTCGAGCTGGCGCAAGCCGAGGGAGATCTTCTGCTCCTCGCGGTTGATGCCGAGCACTGCGGCCTCGATTTCCTGGTCCGGCTTGAGCACATCCGAAGGCTTCGCGATGCGCTTGGTCCAGGACAGTTCGGTGACGTGCACCAAACCCTCGACACCCGGCTCCAGTTCCACGAACGCGCCGTAGGGAACCAGGTTGACAACCTTACCCTTGACGCGTGCGCCAACGGGATACTTCTGCTCGATGGAATCCCACGGATTCGCGAGCTTCTGCTTCAGACCGAGGCTGACCCGCTCCTTCTCGCGGTTCACATCGAGAACGACCACATCGAGGTCCTGACCGACCTTGAGGATTTCGGAGGGATGGCCAATGCGGCCCCAGCTCATGTCGGTGATGTGCAGGAGGCCGTCGATGCCGTTGAGGTCGATGAACGCACCGAAATCGGTGATGTTCTTGACGGTGCCCTTGCGGATGTCGCCCGGGGTCATCTCGCCGAGCAGCTTCTGGCGGCGCTCCAGGCGCTCCTGTTCGATCAGCTCGCGGCGTGACAGAACGATGTTCTGGCGCTCCTGGTTGATCTTGACGACCTTGAAATCGTAGGTGTTGCCCACATACTGGGCGAGGTTCTTCGGGGTGGCCACGTCGATCTGGGACGCGGGCAGGAAGGCTTCCACACCGATGTTGACGACGAGGCCGCCCTTGACGATGGCCTTGACCTTGCCGGCAATGACGCCGCCTTCGTTGCAAATGGTGAGGATCCGTTCCCAGTTCTGCTTGAACTCGGCCTTCTCCTTCGAGAGCACAACCATGCCGTCCTTGTCCTCGAGCTTCTCGATCAGGACGTCGATCTGGTCGCCCACCTTGACGGCCTTGATGTCCTCAAATTCGCCTCCGGAGATGACGCCCTCACTCTTGTAGCCGATATCCACAAGGACTTCCTTGGGGCGGACTTCAATGATGGTGCCTTTAACGATACTGCCCGAGCCAAACGGCATTGAGCCGGCTTGCTTCAGGGCCTCTTCCATTGTCAGCATAGACAATACTTTAACTTTCTTGCGGTTGAACGGGGAGGATGGATTAGCAGGAAGCTGTCCAAGCTCCATTGCCTAACGGACCAGACGTTGCGATGGCAACGGAGGTAGAAGGTTAGGTTGTTCTGTTGACTTCTATTTCTCAGCCTTATTGAACTCCCGCACACACGGGGTTCTGGCACCCGCAACATGATGCTCCCTCCGATGGATTGCAAGAAAAATCGCCGATCCTGTCGGCGGGAGTTCAAAAGGAGAATCCCGACCAAGTTCCAAAGGGGACAACGCCGTAACGATGTGACGCCCATTCAGGGCTTCGGGATGGATATTGGGGGGGGCTTCCACCCGGGCTATCCCATTTTGCCCTTACAGGGCAGACCGATGGGGGGCGATCATCCAGCCGTTATTCCAGGATCTCCTTTCAGGCGGACTTTAAGACCGGCATTTTGCAGCCCGGGCTTGAAGACCGCTTTCCCACAGGGCAGACTTCCCCGACTCAGCATTTTATACTACCCGCCCGGGAGATGGGCGGTTTGATGGTGGAACTATGAAATTCATCGCAACATTCCCTGGCCGTGCAGGCAGGTTGATTTGGGCCTTTTCCCTGATGCTGTTCACCCCGTCCGCGTGGTGCGGGGATGAGCCGCTGTCGCTCGTTCACAAGGGGCAGCCGGTCTGCACGATCGTGGTGGCCAGCCACCCCACCCCCGCCGCGCGGCTGGCATCGGTGGAGTTGCAATACCATCTGCTGAAAAGGACCGGGGTGGAGGTGCCCATCCGGAGCGAAACCAGTGAAGTTCAGGGGCTAAGAATCCTCGTGGGGGAAACCTCCTTCACGCGGGGACTGGGTCTCCGGAGTGCGGACTTCAAATCCCAGGAATATCTCGTTGCGTTTCGCAGCAACACCATCGTGCTGTTGGGGCGGGACTGGGAGGATACGGAGCGGAACCGGTCCGAACAGGCTGGATTCCTGAACGGCGAGACCCTTCAAGACACACGCCAGAAAATTGACTACTGGAAGACCGTGGGACTGGCGGACCGCAGCACGGGGGAGGTGGAACTGCCCGGTTCCTATGACGACCAGGGCACCTGCCTGGCCACCTACGATTTTCTGGAGCGGTTTTGCGGCGTGCGCTGGTATGGCCCGGGGGAGGGTTCCGTCATCATCCCGGCAGGACAAACCCTGGCGGTCCGGGGCGGGGATGTCCGCCGTGCCCTTGCCTTGAAACACCGGGGTGCGCTGGTGGGCGGATCCTGGCCTTTTTTGAGGGGACAATGGGGCGAATACAGCCGGGAGCAGCTTTATCTGCACTGGCGGCGACTGCGGTTGGGGGGCGAGCGCTGGGCCGCCAACCACACTTTCTTTCCCCAGACCATCAAATCCACGTTTACCGATCTGGCATACCAGAGCCAGAATCCGCGCGGCCGGGGTTCCCAGCTCTGCTATTCCAACCCGAAACTGGCGGGCCAGGTGGCGCAGATGGCGCGGGACTATTTCGATGGCAAAGGAAACCTGCCGGCGGGCTGGAAGGCGGCGGGCGATTACTTCGCGATCGTTCCCGATGACAACAGCAACCTTTGCAACTGCGATAGCTGCAAGGCCCTGCTCGGGAAGGGGGCGGGCCGCAAGACCGGTTTCTTCAGCAGCGGGGAGATGAGCGATTACTGGTTCACCTTCGTCAATGCCGTCGCGCGGGAGGTGCGAAAAACCCATCCGGACAAATTCATCGCCACGCTGGCCTATTGGAACTACGCGCACACACCTGCGTTCGAGCTGGAGCCGAACGTCTCGATATCACCCTGCCTGCACACCTGCATGTTTGCGAACCATGCCGGGGTGCGCGACAACGACCTGCGCTTCTTTCGCGACTGGCAGAAGCAGGCCAAAGCCCCCATGTTTCTCTGGGTCTATTATCATCACCCGATGGAACCGGCCTTGATCAACCGCTGGAAGTGTTTCCCCAACGTCATGGTTCACGAGACCGCCAAGTCCATGCGGATGTTCATTGAAAACGGTGTGCGCGGGATGTTCGAATGCGGCGAACAGGACCAGCTTGAGCAATATGTCATGGCAAAGGTCTGGGATGATCCGCAGGTGAACGTGGACGGGCTCATCGACGAGTTCTTCAAGCTTTACTTCGGAGCAGCCGGCGAGCCGATGAAGCAGTTCTACCTGACCCTGGAGACCATCGCCTGCGATCCCGCGAACTACCCCGCCCCCTATCTTCGGAAGGATGGCATCGATTGGAAGGGCGTTGCGTGGGGAGGGTTGGGAACGGCGGACCGCATGGAGAAACTGGGCGGGTTCATCTCAGCTGCCGAAGGTCTCGCCAGGACAGATCTGGAAAAGCAACACCTCGCCGCCTGGCGCAAGGCCATTTGGGAATGGATGCAGGAGGGACGTAAGGAATATCTGGCCAGTCAGAAATAGCTGGTGTGGAAATGGTTGCATGGAACCGTGGAGGTGATGGAATCCTCCGAGACCGGGTCCGGCAAGATCAGCCTGAAGGACCGGGAACCCGGCGGGCAGCACAAGATGCATGCCAGAACAACAAGGCCCCCAGGTCACACAATCCCGGGAGGCCTGACGATCGCAAAGACGTGCACTCCTACCGCTTCGGAGCGGATCCGTCTTCCGGGTCGGCCGGAACAGCGGTCCCGCCCAGATACTTTTTCAGGAGTTCATCAGCCGGGTGGGGCCCAAGCAGGCCCAACTCCTGAAGCATGGGAGGCCGGATGATCTTCCCGCACCAATCCCCGACGGGGATGTATTCATCCAGCAACTGGAGCACCGTCTTGTAATCCTCCTCGCAGAGATTACGAAAAGGGGCCGGCTCATTGGGACCCAGGAACTCCATGAACTCGTCAATCGAACTCTTGTCATCCCGAACAGGAAAGTTGTCCTGCAATGAGCGGAAATGGGCGAAGGTCGTGCGGCGCATGTGCCGGACGTCGCCCGCAAGCCAAACCAGGAAACTGGCGCCCAGCACCGGGGACCAGGCCTCGGTGATGATGGTCACGCCGTTGTGCTTTTTCGTGATGATCTCGTGCAGGATCAAGGCCGAGTCCGGGGGAAGACTGTGCGGCCCGATGAACCGGAGTGTCAGCGCCTTGGGCTTTTGGGCCAGGGTGCTCAGGAGTTGGTCGCAGAATTGTGCTGTTTCGGAGGCGGAATCGCATTCCGGAACCGTCACGATCGCCATGTCAGACTTCGAACCGGATTTTGATCCGGCTGCCTTTTTCACTTTGCCACTGGCGGCTTTGGCGGTCTTCTGAGATGACTTGTTATTCATCTGAACATCCTAGCAGAAAGGGTGTGTCAAATACTGTCACATCCCAGTTTTTTCTAAAAACCATGCTCTTTTTTACACCATCAATCCCAGAATAACCACTCCGGTCTTAATGGAAGTAGATGTTTCCACATGCCCGAAGTCCCATAGATGCGGACCCTTTTTGACAACCTATTGCCAATTTGGCAAACGACCTTGATGTCAACTTTCGGGCCTGCATTCTTCACTATGCAGCCACTTTTCCCCACTTCAATCTATTTATCTCAGGGAAACGACTGGCACAACTGCTTGCGCTACAGTGTCCGGCGTGAAATAGTAGCCCTTTGACCGCGCTCGCATTTGACGTTCTTCGAGAGCGGGTTCAGTGTGTTTGGTGGAAAGATCAGCAGATAGATGAAAGAATACGACTCACATTTGGAACAGTTCAAGCGTTTTGAGCACGAATCCGCACAGGATAACTGGTTGCTGCCCCTGCGCCGCTCCGGCATGGAGCGTTTTTCACAGACCGGCTTCCCGGGCTTGAATGACGAGGATTGGCGGTTCACGAATGTGGCGCCGATCAGCAAACTCCCGTTTAAACCTGTGGCAACTCCGATTTCCCAGAGGCTGGGATCCGAGAGACTGGCCCTGTTCCCGCTGATGGGCCTGCCTGCCAACCGCCTTGTTTTTGTGGATGGCCACTTTGATGCCAGCCTTTCATCCGTTTCCAGCGGTGATGGCGAGATTATTTGCAGCCTTTCATCGGCCATCAGAGATCACAAAGCCCTTTTGGAGCCCCACCTTGCCCGCCACGTCTCGATGGAGTCGAGCCCGTTCACGGCCCTGAACACCGCATTTTTCCAGGATGGAGCATTTGTGCATCTCCCGAAAGGCTGTGTTCTGGATGTGCCGATCCACCTTGTCTATGTCTCCACATCTGTTGAGTCCGGATCCACATCGCATCCCAGGAATCTGATCATCGCCGGGGCGGGCAGTCAGGCCACCATCCTTGAGACACATACGAGCCTTCATGAAAGTGCTTATGTGACGAACGCCGCCACGGAGTTTGTCCTCGGGGAAGGGGCAAATGTCGAACACTGCAAGTATCAGGATGAAAGTCTCGCGGCCTTCCACATTGCGGCCCTCCATGCGAACCTGGCCCGCTCTGCGAATTTCATCTCCCACTCCATCGCCATCGGCGCCCGGCTTTCCCGAAACAACATCCGGACCGTCCTCGGGGGCGAGGGGGTTGAATGTGTTCTGAATGGACTTTACCTCACCCACCGCGATCAGCTTGCCGACCACCACATGGTGGTGGAGCATGCCGAGCCCCACTGCAACAGCCACGAATACTTCAACGGCATTCTGGATGGAAAATCCAAGGGAGTCTTCCACGGCCGGATCCTCGTCCGGCAGGCCGCGCAGAAAACGGATGCCAAGCAGACGAACAAAAACCTCCTGCTCAGCGAGGATGCCACGGTGGACACCAAGCCGCAGCTGGAGATTTACGCGGATGACGTGAAGTGCACACACGGTGCCACGATCGGCCAGCTGAATGAGGAATCCATCTTCTATCTCAGGACCCGTGGAATCGGTGCTGAGACGGCCCGCCACATGCTGATCCACGCCTTTGCCGGGGAGATCATTGAGCGTGTCCGGCATCCGGCCCTGCGGGAGGAATTGAACCGTCTGGTCTGGGACAGGCTGGAGGCAAACCCGCACGTCGCCACCCAACAATCAGGGCCAAATGTTTGACGAACTGAGCGATCTTTATCAGCAGGTCATTCTGGATCATTGCAAGAAGCCCCGGAATTTTCACGAATTGCCCGGTGCAACGGTCTTCGCCCAGGGGCACAACCCGCTCTGCGGCGACCAGCTGAAACTTTATCTCCGGCTTGAGGGGGATGTCATCCAGGAGGCCTCCTTCGTCGGCTCCGGCTGCTGTATCTCAAAGGCGTCGGCCTCGCTTCTCACCGACAGCGTCAAGGGACATACCCGCGCCGAGGTTCAAGCCATGTTTGACAAGGTTCATGAGCTGGTCACCACCGGCAAGCTGAACGGCGATGTCGGCAAGCTGGCCGTCTTTGCCGGAGTTTACAGATTCCCTGCCCGGGTCAAGTGCGCGATCCTCGCCTGGCACGCCCTCACGGCCGCCTTGAAGGGGGAAGCCGCACAACCGGTCAGCACGGAGACCGACAATCCACAACCCGGCGCCTGAGATTTCCAGACCCCATCCACCACCCCAGAACCATTTCCCATGTATAACAGCGATCCAAAGACCCTCCTGCGCGACGTCGAAGCCTCGGTCATCCCTGTCGGCACCAAGGTGACCCTGCAGAAGGGGGAACAGGCCTCCATCACCCAGTCCCTCGGCGGGAGCTACACCGTGGTGGTGAATGGCAACATGTTCCGGATTGAGGGCAGGGATGCCGATGCACTGGGCCTTGAAGTGGTCGCCAAGCCGGTTTCCACCGGGGGTGAAGTCACCCAGGAACTTCTCGAAAAGGAAATCTGGAATCAGCTGCGCAGTTGCTATGATCCGGAGATCCCCGTGAATGTCGTCGATCTAGGTCTCATCTACGACTGCCACATCACCCCCCTCTCACCCGGAAGCCACAAGGTGGATGTCAAAATGACCCTCACTGCCCCCGGTTGCGGCATGGGCCCTGTGCTCGCGCAGGACGTTCAGAACAAACTGCTCTGCATTGAGGGAGTGGATGACGTGATCGTTGAACTCGTTTGGGACCCGCCATGGAACCAGCAGATGATGTCCGAGGCGGCCCAGCTTCAACTTGGGCTCATGTGACCAGGCCCATCGACCCCGAATAGCCATTTCAACGCCTCACCGTATCATGCCAGGTTTCGCCCCAGCTCCCCAAAGCCCTGCATCACCGGATTGGGCAGCCATCCGGCAGGATTTCCCGATTCTCAACCAGCAGATTCACGGTCATCCCCTGGTCTATCTGGACAACGCAGCCACGTCTCAGAAGCCCCGTTCCGTCCTGGATGCGCTCCGCAAATATTACGAGTTCGACAACGCGAATGTTCACAGGGGCATCCACGAGCTGAGCAACCGTGCCACCGCTGCTTATGAGGCCGCCCGCACACGGGCTGCCGTGTTCTTCAATGCCCGCACACCCGACGAAATCATCTTCACCCGGGGCACGACGGAGGGGGTTAATCTTGTGGCCCGCTCATGGGGTGAGAAATTCATCGGCAAGGGGGATGGCATTCTGATCACCGAAATGGAGCACCACTCCAATCTGGTGCCATGGCAGATGCTGGCCGCCAAAACCGGCGCCCGCCTGCACTTTTTGCCGGTTCAGGGGGATGGTGGACTTCTGGATCTCTCACGCCTTGAGGAACAGCTTTCGGGCGTGAAACTGCTGGCCCTCACCCACATCTCCAACTCCCTCGGCACGGTCAATCCCGTCGCCGAAATCTGCGCTCTCGCCCGGAAGCACGGGGTGACCACCCTCGTGGATGCAGCCCAGAGTGCAGGGCACCGCCCCGTCGATGTTCAGGAGATCGGTTGCGACTTTCTCGTGGCTTCCAGCCACAAGATGTGCGGCCCCACCGGCTTCGGGATGCTCTATGGTCGTGGGGAGATCCTGGAGCAGACACCGCCGTTTCATGGCGGTGGCGAAATGATCGTCACGGTTTCCTACGAGAGCAGCACCTGGAAGTCGGGCGCACACAAATTTGAGGCTGGCACACCGGACATGTCTGGCGCGGTCGGGTTCCATGCAGCCATGGATTATCTCGACCAGATCGGTCGGGAGCGCATCGCCCGTCATGATCAGCAGCTTGGCGAATACGCCTACGAGCAGCTCTCAGGTTTGTCCGGCATCCGCCTCTTCGGTCCGGCGCTGGGCCGGGCGGGGCTTGTCAGTTTTCTGCTGCCGGATGTTCACGCGCATGATCTCGTCATGCTGGCCGACCAGCGTGGTGTGGCCCTGCGCGGCGGCCATCACTGCAACCAGCCGCTCATGCACAAGCTCGGCGTGGAATCCACCGCCCGGGCAAGTTTCTATTTCTACAACACCACCTCGGAAATCGACACTCTGGTCGAGGTCCTCAAGGATATCCGCAAATTCTTCGCGGATTGATGCCGCCCGCATCCCCGGTTCATCGACCCGGGGTCTGGTAGCGCACCGCTGCCTCGTGCAGGAAAAGGGAGACCCACTGCTTTGCCTCAGTGTGGTCCTCTGCCGTGCCACCCATCACCTCAAACAACCCGTTTCTCTTGCGCACAAGGCGCGCCCTCCCAAAGGAGGCAACCAGTTCATCTTCACTCCTGCCGATCCCGGCCCAGACATCGCGTAGTTTCATAGTCGGGGACCATGTTACAACGCGGGGTGGGACAAAGGCCGTCCAACCCTCGAACTATTTTTCCCGCACGCAAATAATTCGCATGAGGTCCAAACCCAGACCCGAGGACTTATCGTTCTTGCCGACAAGCTTGATCATCAGCGGGTTGTCCCCCTCGGCAAAGGGGGCCCGGGCAAGGAGCACCCGACCACTCCGGGCCGTGGCTTCGGCATAAAGATCCAGCGGCTCCCCGATGGGGTTCTCATTCTGGAACAGTTGCACCTTCGCCTGTCCGGGACCCCGCACCGTCTCCAGGTAAACCGAATACTTCCCCGCTGCGGGAAGATTGCAGTCGAACAGCAGGAAGTGGGGTCCGAACCAGTCGTGCCCCGTGGCGGAGAAGGAGAGAATGCGGGTGTCATTCCCGCCAATCTTCTCCCGCTTGCGCACGAGGGTGGCCTGAACGTAGGACCATGCCCGGAGGGGCATCTGCTCGCCGACGTCAAACACCACCTCCACCGGGTCCACAACAGCCCGGTCTTTAAGCGCGGGCAAGGCCGCATCCGCCGGGGGACGTTGATCGGAGTAGGAGTAGGAAACACCCACGTAATCTGTCAGAGCGTCATTTCCACTGCCCGAGTGCTCGATCATCTGTTTCAGGCTCTGCCGGTAGGCATAGGCATCCCCCAGAAAGAGGCGGTAAGCCCCGGTCCGCGCCAGGTGCTTCGCATAACCGAGGCAACCGCTCAGGGGGAAGGAGATCTGTTTCTCCCACCGGTCCGGCACATCATACCAGCCACCATTGAAGAAGTCCTCCGACCCCGTGCCGTGGATTGCCAGTGTGCCATCGATGATCGACTGGTCATCCCCCTCGAAAAACGGTGTCCTTCCCGGCTCAAAACCCTGGCTCTGAAGCACCACCCCCACCAGATGCCCCCGGCCGGTGACATCGAGAAACGTGTAGGGCTGGCCGATCTTCGTCGGGTTTTCCCGATGCCAGACGGCTTGAAAATGCCCCTCATCCTTGCGTCGTGGCACCGGCGCGTGAACCACTTCCGCCTGAAGATCCACGGCTGTCGATCGCTCGGAGACAATCTCGATCGTGGCTGAACTGTCATAGGGCATCGGAAAGTAGCAATAATTGGTTCCGCCCGCCGTTCCCAGAAGGAGCGACCGCATCGCCGGTTGACCCCAGGCGTAGCCGAAAAAGTCACCCACAGGACAGAGAACCGACGGTGCCTGACCATCGAAGCTGATCCTGAGCAGAAGATCCCGGGCCTTGCCCGCCAACGCCTGGGTCGGTCCCAGACGCAATCCGGCAATCCGCCCTCCCTTCGACGCCCGGAACACTGTGCCGGTTCCTCCCGGCTTGATCGTCAGTGTGGAGCGGTTCACCAGCGCCTTCACCCCGGCTGGCAGGCCCGCCTTCCCGCTATCAATCCCGCCCCCGCCCAGGAACTCAATGGCTTTCGTGAGACTCTCGGACTGTTCCGGTGTCCGCGTCCGGCTGAAACTGGTGATGGGTGTGTTGGTGCCGTAGAGCGCATAGTTGATCTGGTAAAACTCCACCTTCTCGGCACGCATCCGAACCACGCACGATTTCGCAAACGGGATGGGCGCGTAGCAATAATATCCCCCGGCACCAAACCCCGTCAGCGGTGCGGGAAAATCGGCATCCTTCCCGAGAAACAAATCCCGGAACTTCACCTGGATGCGCGGCTGGGGCTCCCCGTCAAACAGAAACTCCAGAAGGTCATCGCTCGGGGTTGGGGTCCAGACCCGGTAGATCACCCCCGGCCCTTTCAGATCGGCCAGGACAAGCCCCTCCGGATCCTTCCGGATAAAACTGTATTTCCCAGAAAACCCGTCATCGTTCCCCCCCGTCCGGTCGTAGCTCGAAATGGAGCCGACCGCGACCGACTCCTTCAACTGCGGAAGCCGGTCCAGACGGTAAATGTCAGATATGCCCGGGACATCAGCGGAATCGGCCCACATGGCAGACACGCCAGCAAAAACGGCTGCAACAACGATTGGCAGGGACTTCATGCTGTTATCCTAACGAAATCGGGGGTTCCGGGCCAATCTGGATTTTGCTGGAGTTTGGCAATCGCGGGGACGGAGCCCGAAGGCCTGACCCGGGTCAGGCCCCGCCGTTGGCACCGTTCGAATTCAACTTCACGCGACTAGCCCCTTCACTCCCGAGCCACGACGGTGTCGTAGAGGCCGTAGTGGGTCAAACCCTTGTGGCTTTCGATGCCTGTGTAGCGGAGCGATGCGTCCTCATAGCGACGGAAGGCAAACACGGCCTGGTTCATCTGCTCGGTGTTGAATACTTTGAGCTCCACGAGCAGATGGAAGTCCTTTACTGTCAGACCGGTGACGGTCTGGAACAGATCTGGCTCAATCTTCGTGATCACATCCTGAAGCTTGTTTTCGCGGAAGTCGGTCAGGTACATGAATGCGGGGATGCGCGTTGCGAACTTGATCAATTTCTCCTGCACGAGTTTGCGCTTGGACTTGAACTCCTTTTCCTTCGCCTTGTTCTTGAGGCCTCTTACGATCTCGCTCTTGTTGATGATGGTTTCGATGATGTTGTCGCCGAGCGCGCGCCAGCCCTCGATGCGCCCCACGGCTTCCATCGCCTCGGGGCTTTCCAGGATCTTGCGCAGGGTGTCGTTGTCCACGTTGACAAGCATCGTGTGATGCATTCCCTTCGGCGGGTGTCGCACCGGGAGGGCTCGGTTTATCCGTGTGAGGCGATGGATTTCCATCGCAAATCCTTGTGGTTAAATGGGTTCACGTCGTATACAACAAACGCCATTCCGTCGTGATACGCTGACCCGTCCCCTTTTTCGCCCGTCCGGGAATCCCAAGGGGATTCTGCCATAAAGCCCGGGGTTACGCCGTCTGCGGCGTTACCCCGGGTATGGGTGGGAAGTGCTCCCCAACCCCGAAGGGGGTTGTGCCGAGGGACCGAAACGGGTGCCCCAACCGGGTTTGGAGTCATCATGATTCCGGGCAACCGTTTTGGAACCGGCACTTCATCCCATCAAAGGAACCCGATCCCATTCCGCCCTTGTTTCTCGCACCCCCGGCGGGCACCAAACCGCTCAAAACCGGGAACCGGGAAATACATCTCACGCGAAGACGCCAAGGCGCGAAGAAGAGACAGGATTCGGGTGCTTGGCGTCCCGGCGTCTGTGCGCGATAAGCTCCTTTCGGTGCATATGGTCTTTCCCTCCGGGTTGTCCGGGGGGAAGGGGAGAACCGCGAATGGACGCCAATGGGCGCTCATGGGGGAACGCCCTTGCGGACGGGCGTTGACCGAATTCCCGCGCCAACGGTGCAGAATGGGATAACTCAGGCCAGAGACC
>CAIWMU010000108.1 GCA_903913865.1 uncultured Verrucomicrobia subdivision 3 bacterium | reverse complement strand
TATGGCTGATTCATGAAGTTGAGAGTGCTGAAGAATGACGGGCAGTGAGAAGAGAGAATGCTCTTTTTGACTGTTTGGCTGACATGAAGTCGTAGAAGCCGGTGACGGTGGCCCTGCGTGGGTTGGTGCATTTTCGAATCCAGTGGATCGCGACGCTCATGGCCGCCCGGCGCATCATGGCCAGGTTGAGGGCCGGGATGGGCTTGCGCACACGGCTTCGATCCTCCCCGGCGCTTACATCCAGTCGCAGATGAAAACTCCCCTCGATGCCCCAATACCCGCGGTCGGCCTCGAGCATGGCCTGGGCGGGAAGGCGGAGCCGGGCCATTGAGCAAACCAGGTATTCGGTCTCGATTTCCCGGGCCGGGCGTTTGTCGCTGTCGATGCAGCGGGTCAGCCGGGCAGCCTGCTCCACGAAGGGGAAATCGACCGCAGGGCCGCTTGCCGGGAAGGCAATGAGGCAGCGGGCCTCCATGCGGCTGCGGTTGAGTTCACACGTCTGGACCGTCTCGGCCTCAAGCCGAGGGGGAAAAGGCGCGCGACAGACTCCGGTGAAGCTCTCGCACGTTCGTGTTGATCCCCTTCTGATTGCCTTTGACGGTCAGGAGGTAGTCGGCACCCCGCTCCTGGACGATGATCCGCGCCGTCTCGGTCTGGGTGTGCATCGCATCGGCGATGACCAGGGAGCCTTCGATATCCACCCGCCGCAGCAACTTCTGGGCGGCGGGGATCTCGTTGGAGCCTTCGGCCACCGCCTCAGATCCAAGCCATCGACCGTCCCCCACCGAATAGGCGCTCACGATCTCGATCCCCTGGCTGTTCAGCAGTTCCTTGCCATCGACAGCCACAAGGTCACCCGCCGGGTCCCGCCTGCCAAGGACATGGTCCTGCCAGGCCAGCAACGCCTTCTCCAGTTCCCCCGGGTTGAGGTTGTCGAGCAGGCGGAAGAAGGTCGATTCGCTGGGTGGTTTGTAGCGCCGGTGGTAGCTTGTCCAATCCCGGGGAAACCGCAGGGCCTTCATCTGGTCAACGGTCAGGCTGGCGGCAAAGGCCGCAAGGTCCCGCTGCCCAAGGCAGACCTTGCACAGCAGGGCGCAGACGCACACCGTCACAAGGCTGTTCAACTTGTGGGCCGTGCGGCGTTTTCGCCAGTCGCTCAAGCCGCTGAAAAATTCACACATCCGCTCCAGTTCCCCGGGCGTCTGAGGGCATTCGGGGGGAATATCTGATGGCTTCACCCGCAGGGTTTCCGGCAGATTGCGCCCGCGCAGAATGGTCCGGGCCCCGGGGCGCAGTTCCTTTACCCACAACTGTTTGGGACGATCGTGGGCTTCGTAGAAATCGTCCCGCGAGCGCCCGTAACCCTGGGTTTCACCCAGCCGGGTCCAGCCGCCGGCCTTGTAGCAGGTTCCAGAGAAATGCTGGCCGTCAACGAAGCTCTCGACCATCAAAACCTCATGCCCATAGGTGTCGAGCCAGTCCTGGTTGAGCCGTTGCATACAGAGCTTCATGATCCGGGTGGCCAGGTTGGGCACACTGTGGTCCTCCAACACAAGAAAGCGGGCGTTGTTGACCACCAGCGACAGCCGCCTTCGCTTCTGCTGGCCGCTCCAGCCAATCCACTGCTCGCGCGCCTTCAACATATAAGCTCCAGCACTCCAGGCAATCAACCCGACCCACTGCCCCTCATACTCGGCCACGTGGCGCACCTGTTCTCCAACCAGTTGTGCGCTCTTGAGGTAGTGCTCCTCGACAAGCAACCGGTCGAAATGTTCACGCTCGACCGGGGTAAGCAGCCGGACTTGCACCCCGTCGAGGAGTGCCTGTTGCGGCTCGGTGATGACGGGCCGTTTGGTCTCTTTCATGCCCCAGAGGGTAGAGAAAGTGCAGGCCCGTGTCCATATATACCATCAAATCTTTCATCTCACTACCGTTCTCCCCTCCTTCGTGAATCAGCCATA
>CAIWMU010000107.1 GCA_903913865.1 uncultured Verrucomicrobia subdivision 3 bacterium | reverse complement strand
GAATCCCGTTGGGATTCCCGGAGGGAGTTCGGGCAACGCGCGACCTTCGGATTCCCGGACGGAAAACGGCGATCGCCCGACCTTGGGCGTTTCCGGATGGGGAAATTGGTCCGCGCCCATCTACGCCCATCTACACCCATCGGCGTCCATCGGCGCCCATTCGCGTCCATCGGCGTCCATCGGCGCCCATCGGCGCCCATCGGCGCCCATCGGCGCCCATTCGCGTCCATCGGCGTCCATCCGCATCCATTCGCGCCCATCGGCGTCCATCGGCGTCCATTCGCGTCCATCCGCATCCATTCGCGCCCATCCCCGCCCCGCCCCATCCGCGCCCATCCCCATCGGCGTCCATTTGCGCCCATCCGCGTCCATCCGCGCCCCGCCCCATTCGCGCCCATCCGCGTCCATCCGCGTCCATCCGCGTCCCGCCCCATTCGCGTCCATCGGCGGTTCCCCCTCCGCAACGCCCAACCCGCTCACTGATGCGTGGCCACAGTGAGGAGGATGTTATCCCGATAAATTCCAGCAGAGGCCCCATCCACCGTGCCGATCGTGACGACGCAGGGATAGGAGTCCCCCTGGGCGCTGGTTATGACATGCTTCCGGGCAAGAACCACGGCCGATTCGCCGGATGTGTTGGCCACAATGCCGTTGATGCTCAAATTGTAGGGTATCTTGCTCGGATCAGTCCCGCTGCTATGCTTGAGCCGCCAGCCCCCCTCGGATTCGAGAGTCATCTGGTAGCCCGCATTGCTCCTCACCCGCAGATCAAAACCCAGCGACTTCCCCTCGGTCAATATTCCAAAATCAAGAGCCTTGGTGACGGCTTCCGGTCTGAACGACTCGCCTTGATTGAGCACGGCGACTTCAACCAGCTCCGCCACACGCGCGGAGATGGAAATCGTGCTGGAATCCTCTTCAGTGTAACTGCCCAGGGTCCCCTGATAGAGGGTGACCCGGATCTTGTCGACATATTGGCCCGGCGGCTTTGCCTGCTGGGCGGGAATGCTGACCACGAAGTTCAGGGTCTTCCTGATTTCGCCAGCCCCAAAGACGCCCTGGAGCACCTCGGTGGATGTCGCGCCCGGCAGATCCTTCAGCACATTGAGACCTCCAGCTGTGTCGTAAATCTGGTACCCCAACTCATCCCCCCCGCTGGCCGCCTTGCGCAGGGGGGCGTTGCCTGAATTGGAGGAGAAGGTCACGAAGAAGTGCTGAGGTGAACCGTTGTTCTTCACAGTCAGCGTGGCAGATTGGGCGTAGGAAACCGTGTCAAAGACAGAATAAGTCCGCCTGGGGCCGCCCTGCCATTCCACATTGTTGACTTCGAGCGACAACCCTCCTTCAGTGGCCGCACCCGGGATGATCCCGCAGCAAAGGATCGCGACCATCCACAAAAGAAGTGTCGCTCCGCCTCTGGCACCCTGGATCCGGTAGCTGTGCATGCTCGCATGGTGGCTCATATCATGCCTTTAATCAAACCCAATGCCCTCTGCAAACCGCAAATCCCCGATCTCGAACACCCCGGTTCGCCCCTTGGGAATCTCAAAGCTCAATTTGGCATTCGCGTCAGCCAGCATGCGCAGTTCATACCGCCCGGGTTGAAGTCCCTCAACGACGAACCGGCCTCCACGGTTCGTGAACATCGGCAGGGGCTTGAACGCCGGGTTGTCCAAAGCATGCACAGTCCCTGTCTGCAGGGTCACCGGCTTCCCGTCCGCCGTGCGGAGCACCCCCCGCAACAGCACCGTGGCGCCGGTGCCCGCATGGATCACCGTGCCACTCCTGTATGTCGGCCAGAGGGTGAACGTATCCGGCCCCAGTTCGTATCCCGGGGGCAGATCGGGTGCATCAATCGTGAGCTTCCGGACCAGGTAGGATTGCAGATCCGGCAGCACCCCGGGCCCCAGCCGGTCGGCACGTGCGGAGTATCGCTCCCCAATCGGATCCATCCCGATCGGTTTGCCTTCCAGTGCCGGATTTTCCACAACCATGACAAAGCTGTCGGTTACCGGCCGGGAGACAGCCACATGCCCCTCCGCGTAAACGATCGCACTGCCGAACCGCAACGAATCCCGGTTGTCCACACCCCCGCCCGATCCGCCCGGCGTGGCCAGATCATGGGACAGCTCCGTCTCGGTGCGGTAGCCCACGTAGCGAAGGCCCCCATGAAGGTCCGTGCTGTCCTTGTTTTGCTGAACCCCGGCGTTTGCATGAACACCACCCACCGTTTGCGCCGGGTTGTAGGCCCAGTCGATTCGTTCCTGTCTCGCCAGGCTGTCGTAGCTGCCGTAAAGGGTCTGCCGGGAGTGCCCAAACGACCAGTTGAAGCTGATGTAGGCGCGATACTCCGTCGTCCCCTGTCCATGCCGCCGGCAATCCATCGTCAACTGCATCCCCAACTGGTTCCGCCACCCTTTGCTCAGGAAGATGTTCACCCCCTGCAGGTCGGAACCACCCTCGCGGCTCAGTTGATATATTCCACCCACGCCGGACGACAGGCTCGATGTCAGCCGCCGGCTGTATCCGGCCGAAAGTTCAACGATGGGCCTGTTTGTTGAAAGGCTGGAGCCGAGCGTGCCAAACGATTCACTCCAAAACTGGGCTGCGAATGTCCAGATATTGCCGGAGGAATAGCGGGTCGCGGCGTTAAAATACCGGTATTGCATCCGCGCCGTGTAGTCCACCCGGTCCCCGGGCCCGTGGCTCAGCGCCATTTCCGGCTGCAACGTTCCCCAGGGATTGGCCCACACCCCCTCCGCCCCGAGCATCTGCAAATGGGTATCCCCTTGCAAATTCAACCCCAGCGTCAGGTTGTCCCTCACACCCAGACGATGAAACAGCGAAAACGCCGGATCACTCTCCTCGTAGCGAAGCTCGTTGTCCTCGATCCGCGATGGCACCCCCACGCTGTAGCTGAATTCCTGCTCACCCTGGGCCAGCAACCTCGAATCGAACGAGAATGCCAGCGCCATTACCTCGACATGACCCACATCATCGGTGATGCGGAGGGTCACGTTGTTGGCCCCGCTGGCAAACTGAAAATCGTGCAGATCGTGGGAGCCAGCCTGCAATTGCAGGGTTTGTACCGTCTCCCCGTTCACAAGCACCTCCACACGCGATGGGCGCTTCAGCAGAAAGGTCGTCTGGCCCAGTGGCTGCGTCACACGGTAGGGCTGCAGCGAAAAATTCCGGGCCACCGTGAACCCAAGCAGCGGCTGGAAACTCTGCTGCCCGGCAACAGGATAGGAAAGGTCCCCCAGGGAAAGGCGCAGCAGCCGGTCCGGAATGTCATAAACCAGCCGGGTGTTGTCCCGCCTCACCGGGTTGTCGGATTGCTCCTGGTAGGCCGCGTCCGCCTCAAGCACCATTGGACCGGCCCTTATTGCCGCCTCTGAACCCAATTGCACCGGCTGGCGCCCTTCATTGGCGCCGCTCGCCGACTGCTCCACATAATCCAGCCCCGTGCGGAGGTTGAGATAGGCGCTCACCACGCTCGGCTTCCGGGCCAGTTCCGCATCCATGGGCAGACGCGGTCCATAAATCGAGATCGTGCGGGACAGCCTCAGCTCCGGTGGGATGCGGATCACCGCCATCAATTCCCGCTCATCAAACGATGCCTCCAGACCGATCTCCTTCAACCGCTGCCAGAACAGGTTTCCATCGGCATCCACCGATTCCTTGAGCTTCGCAATGGTTTCGGGCTTCACCCGGCTGCCGAGTGCTTTGAGGAGCGCCTCCGCATCCACCCGCAAATCCTCCGGTTTGCCCGAGACCGTGAATTTGACCTCCCCGCAGTCCACTCCGTCAACCGCCATTGGCGCCATGAGAATTTGGGGCCTGGCTGATTTCGAGCGGGTCGCCGGCTCCGGCAGGGCGCCCGCATGCATCGTAAAAAAGAGGAAGATGGCAACAACAGCCGGAATTGACAGGAACCTCCTGCTCAAGAAAAAATCACACCGGCGACTCATGGCTCCCGCCCCGCCCGGGCACAGTCGCCCGCTGCCGGGGGATGAGCCTTTAGAGAGCCGTCTGACCATGGGTCCTTTCTCATTAACCACCAAAGAGGAGCAGTCCACGGGAAATCCTCCCCGTGGCACCCCGGAATTCTGACACAAACCATCCTGCACACTGCGTCGCGGTAACTACTTGGGTTGGTCGAATTTGAACTTCAGTTCAAGCGGCCCCCGACCAAGACCCTGGGGCCACGGGATGACAAATCGCCGCGTGTGACCGGCAAGGATGTTTTCAGAATCAATGCCTTTCAGACCTGCCTGTGTGAGATGCACACTGGTCCTGCCATCCCCCTCCCCTCCATTCGCCGTCACATCCACCTCCAGATTGTCCAGCAACGCGTGTGCCGTTCCCTGATTGCGCAGCACAATCGCCAGCTTGCGACCCGATTCCCCTCCCGCTTCCTCCGAAACCGCTTCGAGGACAACATCCGCTTTCACCCCCTTGGGCACCACATAAACGCTGCCGATGTAGCGAACCACCAGATTGATTCTCGCACCCCGATCCTCCTTGGTCAGGCTGACGGGCAGCTGCTCAGCAATGATGCGGTAGGCCAGCTCTGACTTGGGCCTGGCATCCCCCAGCCAGCGAACCCGGACCGCCTGTGTTTTTTTGGGCTCCAGAAGAATCTGGGATGGATATACAGAGAAATTATCCTCCTCAGGCAGAGTGCTTTCCTTCCCGTCCCCGTCCACCACCCGTTTGGCCATTGAAATCTCCACCGTCACCTGTTGGTCGCTGTCGCTTTCAACATGAAAAACGGCACTCGCCCCCCGGCCACTCGGCTCAAGCACCTGCACCATGGGGCTGAGCTTGAAGCCATAAGCCGTTGCCGCCAGCTGAAGAAAAAGACCGCACAGAACCGCACGCCGCAAAACCCCTGTTCTGCAGACTCCCACCACTCCGGGCGATCCTGATCCCTCAATCATTTTGCTGCTATCGTGAACGTAAGGGTATCCTGATAAATCCCGCTGGCCAGATGTTTATCTCCGGCGTAGGAAATCTCCAGCGCCTTGGCCCTGCCACCCAACGGGGTCTTCGCATTCACATCCGTCACCTTTGCCCGGCCGGCCACCCCACTGTTTCCCAATTCCACCACCACACCGCCATACTTCATGGTGTAATCCAGCTTGTCCCGGCCTGCGGAGATGTTATTCAGCGAGGCGGTGCTCCTTCGCCCGGAGACCGCATTGGCCGACTCCAAAGTAACGGTGTATCCACCCACCGAATTGCAACGCTCGCGGGCCGTCAGCACCACAAGATCCACGGTCGGGGCCGCCAGGTCCAAACTGGAGTAGCCGGGGGCCGGTTCAATGCTCAACTCCCTCACATTGGACATGTCGCCATGAAGCTGGAGCGTGGCGCCCGAGGCACCGGGCACAGACCCGCACACTGCCAGACCAATGGCAATACTGATTGCAGCACGATGCCCCGTGGCCAGCCACCCCCTGAAGCCGGACACCTGGCACCCGCGCCGGATTCCCCCGTGTGTGCTGGAATTCATGTGAGGAAGCATGCTGAATTTTTAGATGTGTGCCGCATTGTTTGCCTGGTTTGAAAAGCAGACACCCGCCAGGCTTTCCTGGCGCTTAGAGTATACTGCCGCTTTTCCTGATGTATTCTCTTGTCGCACCCGCCCTGATTGCTCAACAGGGAAGCTGAACAACCCCCGGCTCACAGAAGCAGCCCATGATGAACAGGTTGGTAAGTCCTGATTTTCATCATGATGACCGGATGAATCCTCCCCAGGCAACACCCCGGCATGCCCCCAGCCCTCCATGCGGAACAGGGAACACAATGGCCGGGGAACCCGCCCGGCCATTGCTGTTCCCACACCCCCTGAAAATTACTTCGCGGCAATGGTCAGCGTCAGCGTGTCGCTGTACGTGTCCGCCGCCAGATTCGCGCTGGCACCCAGATAGGTGATGCTGAGATCCTTGTCCACGCCAGTGCCCAAAGTCTTCACGCTCGCATCCGTCACAGTGGCGGCGCCACCGGACAACGTCACCGCAACGCCATTGTACTTCATGTTGTAGGTCAGGCTCTCGGGCGTGGTCAATGCCCCGACCAGCTTCGCAGATGTGCCGCCACCCTTGCTGATCGCTCCGGCAGAGGCGATCGTCACACTATATCCGTTGTGCTTGTTGCTCTTCTCGTTCACGGTTGCCACCTTCAAATCGGTGGTCTGGTCGATGCCCAAGTCCAGCGTGTTATAGCCAACAGCGGGTGTGACAGCGAGGAAGGTGGCCGTTCCGACAGCCCCTTGTAGGGTGATACTTGCAGTGCCGGCGGAGCAAATACTTACAGCCCCTGCCAAAGTGATGATTGCGTAGACGTGTTTCATGGTATTCGAACGTTTCTATGGTTTTTGACTTTCAACTAACTGACTCCTTACTAACGGGGCGGATATTATTCGATTCACATACTATTGTCAACATGATTGTTCATTTTTTTCAATTAATTTTCATTCACAGTTCCACCCGTTTGTGACCCGTAATCGAGGGGGTCCGCTGTGACCGCCTTTTTCGGTCTCCGTGCCGCCTGAGCTCGAAAAAACTGGCATTTTACAGAATTTTCGACCATTGCGCGTCTTACTCCATTTCCATGAGAATCCAGGGACCGGGCTACGAACGAGCGAGGAAGTCGCACAGGACAACCTCCGTCAAGAGCGTTGATGTCCCGCCCATGCGGCTGGTCCTTGTTGCAAAGACTCGCGGGGCCCAATCAGTGTGCAGAATTTTACCCTACTGGCACGTGTAGGAATTTCGGGCTACAGCCAGGACCGGATGAAGAGGGACGGGGTTGAGCTTTCCCGGAGTGGCTCATTTCACAAGGTCATCCGTTTGGGGCACCTACAATGCCAGCCCAACCACGCCAACGGCGTAATGCCATACAGCTGCGGGATTGCGCGGATCGCCACACCCCCTTGGTGCACGCCCGATCGTGCCCCCTACCCCCAAAGCGGGGTTGCGCCATCGTTCCACCCGGGGAGGTTCGTGGTAAAACGCCATCGAGCCAGATCCGCCGCCGCCGGAGAACTTACAACGCAAATATTACGTTTTCCATATCACAACCAACCCCGAACAGAGTGGAGGATCGCCCCCTGCGGCAAACCGGCGAACACGCATTCGCAACACAACCCCCAATCGGGAATTTATCGCGCGGAGACGCCGCGCCGCAGAGAACCCAAATCCCTCTTCTCAGCGTCTCCGCCGCTCTGCGCGAGATTTTTTCATTCCTTACGGCAGATCGGTCAGCCCCTTCCCACACACGCTTTTCCCCTTCCGATTGGCGTTCATCCGGGTGCCTTCGCGCTTCTCCCCCATTCCCAAGCACCAAAGGTGCGATCCATGCCCGCCTGGGGTAGATCCCTATTCCCCGGGTGTTTTACAGGAAGGTCAAGGCTCGAAGGCACGGTTCATCCTGACAGGATGAAGGAAGGGATCAAAGCTGTCCGGATAGCTCAAAACTGAAGCGAAGGCCCCGCTGCGGGCTATTGAATCACTTCGCAACAATCGTGAATGTGAGGGTATCCTGATAAATTCCGCTGGCCAGCTGCTGATTGCCCTCGTAGGAAATCTGCAGTGCCTTGGCGCTGCCACTGAGGGGGGTTTTCGCAGTCAGATCCGTCACCTTTGCCCGGCCCGCCACGCCGCTGTTGCCCAATACCACCGCCACACCGTCATACTTCAGGGTGTAGTCAAGCTTGTCAGTGCCCGCTGTGACATTGTTCAGGGAGGCGGTGTTCTGTCCTGCGGAAACCGCATTGGCCGATTCCACAGTGACGGTGTATCCCCCGGCGGAGTTGGCACGTTCATGGGCAGTGAGCACCAGAACATCGACCGCACTGGCTGAGAGATCCAAAGTACTGTAGCCCGGGGCGGGATCAATGGTGATCTCCTTGGCGTTGGGCACGACGCCCGATAGCTGAAGAGTGGCCCCGGAAGCGGTCAGGACACCTCCAGCGGCCACAAAGGCCAACGTCAGTGTCACTGTGATCACGGCAAGCGGTTCAAAGGGATCGAACCCCCTTTTGACAGTGGTTTCGCCCTGAACGCAGGTCCGCCCGATTTTGCAAAAATTTATCTGTTGGGGCATAGCATGACCTATAATTTGCCGCACATAAGATGCCTGTCTGCAAATACTTACAGTTCTCCAGGGCACAACGCAAGACCTGATTCCAGCTCTTGCAACCCCGAACCGGGACTTCGCAGCAGCACTAGTGCTTTGTCACTCGAGATCCTTCAATCCTTCCTTGTTATCGGCAGGAATGTGAAAGACTTAAGCCCAACAGCTAAATATTTTACAGCAAGCCCCGGATCAGGCGAACGCTGGGGAATATGACGCGGGATTGAGAGGTTTGCATCTGCCATCCGGGGGAGGTATTCCACAATAAAACATCCCACACCCGTGGACGGGGCGCATCCGGGGATCTCCAGGAGCACAATGGCGGCACGATTCGGCCTGCCATTGAGCCTCCGAACTGTTCTGGTGATTACTTCGCAGCAATGGTCAAAGTGATTATGTCGCTATAGGTATCCGCCGCGAGATTCGCATTGGCACCCATATACGTGATGGTCAGTTCCTTTTCAGCGCCATTTCCCCGGGTCTTCTCGCTTGCGTCCGTGACTGTGGCGGCACCGCCAACCAGCGTCACGGCCGCCCCGTCATATTTCATGTTGTAGGTCAGGCTTTCGGGCGTTGCCAACGACCCGACCAGCTTGGCAAGTCTTCCACCCCCCTGGCTTACGGCCCCGGCAGAGTGGATCGACACCGTGTAACCGTTCTGCTTGTTGCTCTTCTCATTCACGGTCGCCACCTTTAGATCGGTGGTCTGATCGATGCTCAAATCCAGGGTGTTATGGCCGGCACCAGGCGTCACGGTGATGGTCGTGACGGTGCTCACGGCCGCTTGAAGTGTGATTCCGGTGGCGTTCACAGAGCAAATCCCGACCCCCGCCATTGTGATGATGGTGCAAACGTGTTTCACGCTGTTGTTCCGTTTCAATGGTTCACCTCCTTTGAGTTCAGACCCTGCTCCCTGTCATAAATCGATTAACCTCCTCACCGTTCATTCCCTGCTCCTCCTGTCGCATTGTCCGGGGTGCCCGCACCTCGCTTCACAGTCCGGTGCCACTCACACCTCACTCCCCGGCCTTTTCCCGACCCTGCCCGTTTGCCCGAATCAGCGACCAAAACCGGCGGGCAACCACCTCTCAACCCTGACAGAACCACGCCTTCGCGGTCCAATCCGTTGATTCAGCTGGTCAGCAATCCTGGTTCTTGCCTCCTGTGAAGCAACCGGAGTGCCAAGCCTTGGAATATCCATTTACCAGCCAAAGGCCGGAATTAAGGGCAAATCTTTCCCACCCAAACGACCGGGGCGGCAATTCTTGACTGGCATGGGAGGGGCGGAAGCGGCATGGGTTTGCACTCTTTGTGCCGCTTTCAGGAAAAAGACCAAAAACTTGGGGATGGGACAAAGTGGCAGAACGAACAACGAGGCCACAAACATCCGGACCTATCAAAAGCACCAAGCTTCCAAGTCCCAGGTCCCACAGGGGCAAAACCGGCGCATCAAACAATCACTTCGCACTGATCGTGAAAGTGAGTGTGTCCTGGTAAATTCCGCTGGCCAGCTGGTGATTGCCCTCGTAGGAAATCTGAAGCGCCTTCGCGCTGCCACTGACGGGAGTCTTCACATTTAGATCTGTCACCCTGGCACGACCCGCGACTCCGCTGTTGCCTAATGCCACCGCCACACCCCCATATTTCAAAGTATAATCCAGCCTGTCCGTGCCGGCCGAGACATTGTTCAAGGAGGCTGTGTTCCTCCCCCCTGTCACGGCATTGGCCGATTCCACAGTGACCGTGTATCCGCCAGCGGAGTTCGCACGCTCGCGGGCTGTCAGCACCAGGACATCCACCGCACTGGTCGCCAGATCCAGGCTGCCGTATCCGGGAGCCGGATCAATGGTGATTTCCTTCACGCTGGGCACGACACCGGAAACCTGTAGAGTGGCCCCGGTGGCAGTGATCGCACTCTCGGCAACCATAAACACCATCGTCAGGGTGATCACAGCCAGAGACTTCCAGCACCAAAAGTCCATGGCGATGGGCACCTGGCCCCGTGTCCGGCTCTCACCGTCTTTGTCGATGTTTATCCAGTGGTGCATACTCACAAATACATTTCACATATTCAACTTTTCTTCTGTATTCAACATCGCGCATGCAGGCCGATAATTCAAGGGAAGATTGAAAGCCTTTGTTGTCCGCAGCCGGTTGGCTCCCGCAGGAGGATGAAGCTGTGACCCGACCCACCACACTCAAATGGACACATCCGGAGGTCCACGGGATCACAATGGCCGGGTCAAGGCCATTGGTGATCTCAACCGTCCCGACAATTACTTCGCAGCAATGGTCAGTGTTATCGTGTCACTGTAGGTGTCTGCCGCGAGATTTGCGGCAGCACCGAGATAGGAGATGGTCAGATCCTTGTTCACGCCAATGCCCAGGGTCTTCGCGGTCTCGTTCGCAACAGTCGCCGAACCACCAACCAGTGTCACCGCTGCGCTGTTATACTTCATGGTGTAGCTCAGGCTCTCAGGCGATGCCAGCGCCCCGACCAGTTTTGCAACCGTCCCCCCGCCATTGCTCTCGGCTTTCGCCGAGGCGAGCGTCACGGTGTAACCGTTGTGTTTGTTGCACTTTTCGTTGACGCTGGCGACCTTCAGGTCGGTTTGGTCGGTGCCCAGATCCAGCACGTTGTAGGGCGCGGCGGGTGACACGGTGATTGTGGCTGAAGTGCTGACAGCCCCTTGAATGGTGATCCCCGCAGCAGTCGCGGAGGAAGCCCCCAAAGTTGCGGCCAGGGCAATGATTGTAGAGAGATGTTTCATTGTGTTTTTGTCTTTTTAGAGCTGATTCCGTCTTTTATTGTTATACACCGTGCATCTAAGTGTGAAGCAGCAAGTGTGCCAAGCCCTGGAACGGCTTGGGAATATCCATTTTCCAGCTGGAATATGGAATTGAGGGCAAATCTTTCCCAACCCAACAACGGGGCGGCAATTGTTGACTGGCATGGGGAGGGGCGGAAGCGGCATGTGTTTGCACTCTTTGTGCCGCTTTCAGGAAAAAGACCAAAAACTTGCGGATGGGCCAACCCGGTAGGATGGACAACGGGACCACAAACATGCGGACCTATCAAAAGCACCAAGCTTCCAAGTCCCAGGTCCCACACGGGCAAAACCGGCGCATCAAACAATCACTTTGCACTGATCGTGAAAGTCAGTGTGTCCTGGTAAATCCCGCCGTCCAGATGCGGATTGCCCCTGTATGAAATCTGGAGCGCCTTGGCTGTCCCGGCGACAGGGGTCTTCACAGTTAGATCTGTCACCCTGGCACGACCCGCCACTCCGCTGTTGCCTAATGCCACCGCCACACCCCCATATTTCAAGGTATAATCAAGCCTGTCCGTGCCGGCCGAGACATTGTTCAAGGAGGCTGTGTTCCTCCCCCCTGTCACGGCATTGGCCGATTCCACAGTGACGGTGTATCCGCCAGCGGAGTTCGCACGCTCGCGGGCTGTCAGCACCAGGACATCTACCGCACTGGTCGCCAGATCCAGGCTGCCGTATCCGGGAGCCGGATCAATCGTGATTTCCTTCACGCTCGGCACGACACCGGAAACCTGTAGCGTGGCCCCGGTGGCAGTGATCGCACTTTCGGCAACCATAAACGCCATCGTCAGGGTGATCACAGCCAGAGACTTCCAGCACCAAAAGTCCATGGCGATGGGCACCTGGCCCGGTGTCCGGCTCTCACCGTCTTTGTAGATGTTCATCCAGTGGTGAATACTCACAGTTGCATTTCCCATATTCCCCGTTTATTCTGTCTGTAACCTCGCGCATGCAGGCCGATAATTCCCGGAAAGATTGGAAGTCTTTGTTGCTCTGAACCGGTTGGCTCCCGCAGGAGGATGAAGCTGTGACCCGACCCACCACACTCAAATGGACACATCCGGAGGTCCACGGGATCACAATGGCCGGGTCAATGCCATTGGTGATCTCAACCGTCCCGACAATTACTTCGCGGCAATGGTCAGTGTGAGTGTGTCACTGTAGGTGTCTGCCGCGAGATTCGCAGCGGCTCCCAGATAAGAGATCGACAGATCCTTGTTCACGCCAATGCCCAGGGTCTTCGTGGTCTCGTTCGCGACAGTCGCCGAACCACCAACCAGTGTCACCGCTGCGCTGTTATACTTCATGGTGTAGCTCAGGCTCTCAGGCGATGCCAGCGCCCCGACCAGTTTTGCAACCGTCCCCCCTCCGTTGCTCACGGCATTCTCCGAAGCGAGCGTCACGGTGTAACCGTTGTGTTTGTTGCACTTTTCGTTGACGCTGGCGACCTTCAGGTCGGTTTGGTCGGTGCCCAGATCCAGGACGTTGTAGGGCGCGGTGGGTGACACGGTGATTGCGGCTGAAGTGCTGACAGCCCCCTGAATGGTGATCCCCGCAGCAGTCGCGGAGGAAACCCCCAAAGTCGCGGCCAGGGCAATGATTGTAGAGAGATGTTTCATGGTGTTTGTGTCTTTCTATAGTTTATTCTGTCATTTATTATTCTTCACCGTGGTTATAATATGACACGCTTGAATCAATAACACAAAGCAAGGAATCCCTCAATTGAGCCCCGGGGGTTCCCTAGGGGTTGGACCCAACCTGAACCTTTTGGAGCGGGCGAGACCAGTGCGAGGGTTGGCGCTCCTTGGCGCATGACTAAAAAAAATCCGGGGGCGGCACGGAACACCGGTCTCCGAAAAGCCAGTGAGGTATTCTGCCACCAATAAATACCGTCGGGCTGTTTGCCAAAGACGGAGTCGGCTGGTCGATCGGCCGCTTTCGATTCAGCGTCCGGCAGGATCTCTTTCCCTCCCGCCACTCTCAGTCCGGCATGGTTTGCCCGCTTTCCGTCTCCACGATCAGGAAGGCCTTTGGTCCGCCTCCCTCACTCTTCAGCAGGCACCAACTGCTCTGGACCTCCAGTTTTGCACCCGCCCGGGTCAGCTTTTCAAGGTGCCTGTTGCAAAGTCCCGTGCGCGGTGTCTGCTCAAGGCAGGCCCGCATCTGCCCTGTTTCCTTCTCGGAGAGCAACCGGATGGACTCCTAACCGATGGTCTCTTCCGGGCTCCGCCCGAAGAGCCGGTGGGCAGCCCCGCTCCATGAGAGAATTCGCCCCCACAAATCAAGCACGCCAATCGGATCGTGGGCCAGATTGAGTGACTCTGCCTGACATAGTTGTCATCACGGCGGTCTGCAAGACCGGAACCTGCCCTCAATTCAACAACTCCGGCGTGTTCCCCGCATTCCCCGGTGGTTAGACAAGCGCGACCCAGCCCTGCTGACATGCGAGGGCCGCCGGAGTCGCTTCTAAAAGAGCCATTAGAACGCCCACGCTGCAACCGACCATCACCGAATGTTGGCTGTCTGAGAGCGGAATTCCGTCACACGGACTTATTAAAAGAAAATATATTATTCTACTTGCGTCTAATGGTCGGAGGGTGGAAGGTGGGGCGTGGAGCGGCTTGACCTATGCAATTGACCGGGCATTTTTCCTGTGGTCGTGGAGGTGGCAAATCATTTTCAACTCGATACTTGATTGTGAGTTTTCGCATTCTTTCCCTGAGCCTGCTTCTCTTCGCGGGCGGGTTCAGCGTCACAAACCTGTTTGCGCAGGCAGCTGCAGAGCCAGGATCGGCCCTTCGTTTCGGCAACACCAATGCCCTGGTGCAAGTTCCCCACAATGCCAGTTTCAACGGGTATCCGTTCACGGTTTCCGCGTGGTTCCGGACCACCAACGGTTCCCCTGTCGTTCAGGGGATTGCGAGCAAATACCTGGATGGCAGCTTCAACGGCTGGGTGCTGGTGGTGCAAAGCGGGAAGCTGCGCGGATTTAATTATCGATCTTCCACAAACTACTCGCTTGATGTCACATCAACGGTGACCGTGTCCGACGGCTTCTGGCATCACGCGGCCCTTACGGTGGACACCTCGGGCGGCAAGCTCTTCCTCGACGGTGCTGCGATCGGCGCGAGGGCCTGGGTGGGTGCGGCGGGCGGGACAGCTTCCACGGAGCCGCTGCTCGTCGGCCGCTATTCGCATGCCATCTACCCGAGCTTCTCCGGAGACATAGACGAAGTCACCTATTGGAACCGCGCGCTGGGCACCAACGAACTCAATTATCTCAAGCACAGGCAACTTTCCGGCGGCGAAAACGGACTGGTGGGGCTCTGGCATTTCAATGAAGGCAGCGGCTTCACGACTACCGCGGACGCCACGGGTCACGGTTTCGGTGGTGCCCTTTCCAATAATCCGGTCTGGGTCCCCTCGACTGCACCCCTGGTCTTCAACCCGGTGGCGGGCACCGCTGTTTCACTCAACGGCGTGAACCAGTATGTGAGCGTTGCGTCCACGGCGGATTTGAACACCTATCCGCTCACGGTCGCGGCGTGGGTCAAGACCTCACGCACGGCGCTGAGCTTTGACGCGATCGTCAACAAATACATTTCAGGGTCGGCCAACGGCTACTCCCTCCACCTCTACAACGGCCACATCTATTCATACTATTTCCGGGGGGATGGGATCAGTCACGTGTATGCGAGTGATCCGGGGCTGGATGGCGGGGTTATCGCCGATGGACAATGGCATCATGTGGCTTACACGGTCGGCATCACCGGCGGAAAGATGTTTGTGGATGGAGTGCTGAGAAACAGTCTCGGCTGGACCGGGTCTCCAGGGGCAGCCACCACGGCGGCTCCACTGGCGATAGGTCAATACCCCGGGTTCGGGTCGTTCAGCGGTCAGATTGACGAGACCAGCATTTGGAACCGCGAACTTGCTCCTGCGGAAATTCTCGCGATGCGGAACCTGCGCCTCGCCGGCAACGAACCGAATTTGGTCGCGTACTGGCGCTTCGACGATGGCGCGGGCACAACGGCGGCAGACCTCACCACACTTGGGCACACCGGCACCCTGAATGCTGGACAGTTCTGGACCGGCTCGACCGCGTTGCTTGGAGACGGCACCTCAGCCATTCACACGACAATGGGGGCGGTGCAGTGGACCCGGCGGTTTGCTGTGCAAACGAGTCCCGGGCAAAATAGTTTCACCGCGAGCACCCCCTTCTGGGTGCGGAGGCTGGATGACTTTGGTGCAGCGGGCAGCAGCACCAGCGTGCAAGTGAATTTGGAGTCCGCCCTGCAGGGAACCCTCGCGGGAGTTGTCCCACTCATGAACAGCACCACGCAGTTTAACCTTTCGCTGCCACCGTATAATGCCGCCGCGCCGCAAGCCGGCACCGGCGGGAGCCTCCTATCCCCCGCGCTCCTTCTCCAGCCCCTGCCTGGTACGCAGCTGGATTCGGTGAATGATTCATTCCAGCTCAGCGTCACGGAATCGGACAGCGTCAACAATGGGCCTGTGCTCGCCGCAGATGCGATCGCCCTGGCACCTGTAAAATTGTTGCACTTTAATGGCCATGTGCTTTTTGGCCCCATCGACGCCCTCCTCACCAGCCTGGCCAACATCCCGGGCCCCGGCGCGATCACACCCCCCGAGTCTCTGCAAACACAGATTCAGATCAGTCCGGGCGGAGCGTTCCTTGCCATCGCACCCGGGTTCACCTTTGGCGGTGGGGCAGCCTTCAACGTCAACCTCGGCGCAAACGGCTACGCCACGAATATCAACGGCAACTTCAGCCTGGCCAACGCCACCCAGTTCTTCGAGACAAACGGTATTCGCTATCGCCTTCCCGGGGCGGCCCTGAATGCGGCGGGCTTGACGGCCACCAGTCTGGAGGCATGGTTCCCCGCCGGATTTGGCATGGCCAGCAGCACCAACATTCGCACCATGACGCCCTTCGTGGTGAAAACCAATATCACACTTGGCCCGGATCTGCTGCCCACGACCCCCATCGTCACTTTCACGGCGGATTCCTACGGTGAGCGCCAGCTTTACTTTGCCGAGGAGACAAAGCCGCTGTTTATTGGTGGAAGCCAGATCGAATGGCACATCCCTCAGGGCGAATTCTATCTCTCGCAGGCCGAATCGTTGAAATTTGTCCGGCAGCAGGAGGACGATGACCTGTTCGCACAGCAGGCGAACCTGGTGGTGCCGCTGGCTGCAGAGCGCGTTTCCAACGATGGGTATTACCACAACGTGACCCATACCGCCGGAGTGCCGGTTTACATCCGGCCGGACACGAACGGCGCGGCCCTGCTCACCATGCAGGCAACACTGCAGGAGACTGAGTTCCGCCCACACTTTCCCTACCTGAACACTCCCACTGGCGGCCATGTTCCCTCGGTCGGCGGAATGCTGACGATCACGAATGATCTGGTTGCTCCGGACCTGAGTTATCTTCTGCTGGCAGGACCGGTTCCCGTGGCCTACTCGCGCGATTGCCCGCCCGAAGCGGGTTGCTCCAATGCCGCGACGAATGGTCCACAGGTGCTGGCCTTCACCGCGATGCCGGGCCACCTGGGTTTGGGAGAACTTGGCTTTACGCCTGATGGCGGACTGCTGGCGGAGGGAACGATCCCACCCGCCAATCTGACCTGGGGGTTTGCCGGCGGCGCGGATTATTGCCAGCGCACCTCCGATGTTTCGGCCGGGGCGTATCATGTGCCCGGCACATTCCTGAGGGGCGATCAAACCGAACGGTCGGACTCCCAGCGTTCCGCCGTAATCCTCTTCACCGGCTGGGGGCAGCCGACCAGCAGCACTTATTGCGAGCGTCCTTACTCCCAGGCCTACGACGATGGCCTCGCGAATTACGCCGGTCTTAATTTCCGCGCTCCGGACACGGGGCGAAGCTTCATCGCCGGAATGGATACCGGACCCTACCCGCTCACCCCGCGCTCCAAGTACTACGTCCGCTACGGCGGCGTCAGCGGCATCCACGAGGCGGCCAGTTTTCCGGCGAACCTCCCCCTTTACGGTTACGACTTCACCTTCCAGAGTTACCGGCTCTCCTATCTCGACAGCGCCAATTGGGAGTCCCGCACGGACGGCAAAGTCGCGCTGCCGTATCCGTCCGGTTTCGACGTGGAATTCGAGCGGATGAAGTTTCTCTGTCGCGGAAATCTCGACTCGGCGCAACTGCCTGCGACCATCGGCGCGAAGCATCTCGCCTATTGGAACACGGATCTCAAGCCGCTGACCCTCCAGTTCAAACCCGCCACCGGCGACCCGTGCAGTCTCGCGACCCGCTATCTGGTGCTTGGCATCGAAACCAGGCTGCCCTTCATTCCACAGGCTTTCCAGGCCGCGCTCTCTTTCAAGAACAATGGCAATCTGGGCACGGACCTGACGGCGGTCGAAGGCGTGGATTCACGCTTTCCCGTGCCTGCCAACTTGAGTTTGCAAGGATCGGGCGGGAGCTTTTATCCGCTCACGACCGCGGCCGAGGGCTACTTCAATAATTGGGAGACGCCCGGACGTCCCGCCGCCGGCTTCTACAATCTTGTTGGACGCGTGCGGGTTCCTTTTTTCCGCGATGTGAAAGTGCAACTGCACATCACCCCCACCACGCCCGACACGGCTCAGATCGACATTCTTGGAGGCTGGCCGGCTGAGGAAGGCAGTGGCGCCAACCGGGGATGGAACGTTGGCACGCAAAATTATTTCAACACGTTCAAGTTCGACCCGAACCACGACGGCTGGCCGGCGGGCATCCCCATCGGCAGCTATCTCAATCCGGGCACCGATCAATTCCACCCCCGTGCCCAGCAGAACTGGATCGACGTTGCGTTCTTTGATTACCCGCTCGCCTGGAATTCCGTGCTCCGCGAATTCACTGGCTATGCCCCCGCAACGGTGGTGCTGCCGGTGATTGACGTGGAAAGCAGGCTCAAGCAACTCACCCCGGGCAAGGTGGACCTCGATTTCGCCCAGGATCTGAACCTGAAACTGCCGCGCGTCAAGGTTCTGGATTTTGCAAATGACGCTCTTGCGGAGCTCAACGGACCGCTGAACTCCGTCTCCGGCGCCATCCAATCCCAGCTTGGCGCGGGGGTGAATACCAGCGGCCTGACCAGTGGCTTCCGCAGCCTGCAAACGGTGTTGAGGGAAAATCCGGAAGACTTCTTCCGTCCCGTGCTCGAGACGGCGCTGACTACGGTGGCAGCCGACATCTACGACAAACTCTCCACCGTGATGGCCGCGGGCGGGAGGGCGGCCATGCTGGCGGGCGCCCCGGGCATCGTCAGCTCCGGCAGCAGCGGCCTGCGGAACGCGATCGAGAATCTTAATGGTAATGCAGGCCAGGCCGGAACCGTATTCAACCAATTGGGCGGGACGTTCACCAGTGTGGATGACACGCTCGGATTGTTCGTGGACGTGATGGGGCAAAAGGATGGCGGAGGTAACCGTCGCGTGGTGAGCGCCATCATTCAAAAACTGTCCCACGACCAGGGGCTGGAGCTCGCGATTCCAGGTGACCTGTCCGACGGGCTTGTCACTTCCCTGGTGCGCGGCCTCGAGCCGACGCTCGCAAACATCCAAGGCCAGATGGTGGAGCTGCGTTCCCGGTTCAGCCAGCAGCACGCGAAGATCACCGGTGCTTCCGGCGATTTTGTCTCAGCCCTCAACTCCGCCAGCCATGCACCTGCAGGGCTGAACACCTTCGTGCAGCAGGCGGGCGATGGCGTGGTGGCGATGCTGGCTTCAAGGGTCGGGCCCGCCGGCGATTATTTCACCGCAGATCCAGCACGGGCGAAACGCGAAATTCGCGATCGTCTCGTCATTGCGTTTCTCGGCTCGCCGGTGGCGGGTGCCTATCAGACGGCGTTCCGGCAGTTCCTCTCGGACCCGAATGCCCAACTGACCCAGCTCACGGATGTGTTGTTCGACCAGGTGAACCGTGCCATCCGTGAGGGACTGAGTTCGCAGCTCGCCGGAGCAAAGGATGGTGAATTCACAAAAATGAATGGCGGCGGACCGATGAGCGGTTCGCTGCTCGCCGCCAAGATTCGCGGCGCGCCCACCTTCGAAGGCGATTCACTGCGCCGCATTCATCTGGATGCAGCGATTCAGATGAAACTGCCGGATGACATGAATTTCACGGCCTACATGGACATCAAGGAACTCACTTCGGCGACCACGCCGATCAGTTGCATCCCGCCCGGCGCACCCGCGGCGGAGGTGACCCTTGGCGCGCGGGATGTGTCACTGGATTGGATCGGTGTGACACCGGGCTCGCCGCTGACATTGAACGTCGAGGCGAGGTGGACGCTGCAGAGCGGCCGCGTGCTGGGCGTGGGCGGCATGCTCGAGGTGAACGGCAAGATGGGTTTCAAGGGTTGCAGCCTGAATGATTTCGGCGCAACCCTCGCTTTCGGTCAAACCGAGAATTATTTCGCCGCCAAGGCCGGCGCAACCGTGGTGGTTCTGGGCGTCCCGGTGAACTTCATGGCGGGAATTTTCGCAGGCAAGGCATGCTCCCTGGATCCGCTCCTGTTCGTGGACCCCGAGGCCCAGGAAGTCCTGATCGTGAAGGCGGAGAATTTCACGGGGGTGTATCTGGCATTCGGCGGATCTCTCTCGCTCTCGGATATTATCTTTGGTGGATCAAGCTGCGTGCTGGATGTCAACGCCCACGTCAACGGGGCCTTGTACTATCAGGACGGACCTCGCTACGGCAACATCGGCGGCCGCCAGAAAGTCGGCGTGAATGTCGATTTGATCTGCATCATCAGTGCCTCGGCGGATTGGGCCAGCGCCATGCGACTGGATAGCGCGGGCAAATTGACAATGCAGGGATCCGCACGACTGTGCGGCAAGATTGGCGCGTGCCCTTTCTGCCTCAAAGCCTGCAAGACGCTAAAGGTTACCGGTGTGGTGACCGATGGCGGCATTGATTACGCCATCGATTTCTAATCCTGTGAATCTCAAACCTTCAACACCCGGCATTCAACACCCCACCCGCCAGGAACCGGAGCGCCCCGCCGCTTTCGATGTCCGACGTTCGCTTCTGGCGCTCGGATGCTTCTGCTCCCTGCTGCTCGCCAACACCACCTTCGCCCAGGCTTCCCTCTCCAATCTCGTCTTTGCCGTCGGCACGACCTGGGAGGACAGCGGCAACAACCAATGGTCCTACCTCTTGCTCGACAGCTCGGACGGACTCGTCCTGTCGGGTCGTCGATTCGCCGTGTTCGGCAAGACAGGCGCGGCGGGTAGCGTAAATCCGTTCACCCAGCGCGGCACGCTGGAGCGACAGACCGATTTGCCGGCCATCGACGTGATCCTTAATCAATCCGTCGTGCTGGGTGATGATCTCAGTTCGCTCGGTCACAGCCTGAACCTGATGTTCCGTAGTGTCCCCGGCATCACGAACCAGACCCTTTCCCAAAAAGTTCTAACCGCGTTTCAATTGGCCACGGCCAGCCCCGAAACGGAGCAATTGCTTTCCCTGCTCGGAAAGGGACATCCGGGTCTTAATCGTTGCCTGGGGCTTGCCTTTGCGGAGCAGGTGAACAGCGTGACGACTTACGAGGTGCGCGAACTCGATCCAGCCACGGCCGCACCCGGCGATGTGGTAGGCCGGGTGACCGTGGCTCCCGGCGCGCCGGTTGTCCTGCCCGCTCCCGGGCGGCCGTTTCAAGTCGTGACCAACAACCCCAGTGATCATTTGCGCGTGCGCCTCCGCTGGGGTTCCCCGCCGGAATTGCGCCGCCTCGCGCCGCTGCAATTCGGTTACAACGTGTGGCGGACACCACGAACCAATGCCGAGGCTCACAACTTCCATGTGAAGGCGCCTTCGCTCGCAGAAATGAATTCCGACCCGCTCTTTGTTCGAGCCAACGTGGCGGCGGTCATGCCGCCGGTGGATCTGGATCCAGGCACCGCATTCGGCGGCGCTGAAAACCCTGCTGACCGGCTGACCCATTTCTTTTCCGACACGGGACGCTTCACCGGTGGCGTGTTCACCAATGGTCAGGAGTTCTATTACTACGTCACGGCGCGGGACATTCTGGGCCGCGATGGGCTGGCCTCTCTTGGCGGACTGGCTCGCGCCTGCCGCCGGGTGCCTCCCGCACCGCCCACCGACCTTCGCGTTGAGAATACAGTGCTGCCGGGTTCGACCAATGCGCCGCGTCTGCTCGTCACCTGGGAACAAAACACCAACCCCACCAATACGGCGACCCACTATTGGATTTATCGCTGGACCAATCCCTCAATGATCCTGGTGAACGACGCAACCCCAACGAACGGCCTCGTCGGGATCGTGCCGCAACTCGCCGACACCAATCGCAATTTCTTCCTCGACACCTCGACAGGTGCGCTGACGAACGCCAACCTGACGAACGTGTGGTACACCCTTCGCTCTGTCAATGAGGCGGCGTGCGACCCCCTGCTGTCGCCGCACAGTTCGCCCGCGTGGGGCATCCTGCGCCAACGCGATGGCCCGTTGGCAACCACGGGCGAAGTGTTGGGCAGTTGCGGCACACCGGTGGTCATGTTCCAGAATTTTTCAACCAACCCCATCCCGGCAGATGCCCTCACATGGAATTTCCGGCTTTCCTGCCTGCGACGCGATCCCGGCATCACGTGGGTGCAGTTCAATATCACCAACACCCAGGTGGGCGTGAGCACCCAGTTCACCACCATCGGGCCGGTCTATTTCCCACCCAACGATAACGCCGCGCAAGTGGATTACCCGCTCCCGGCTGCAGACCTCCTTGCCCGCAGGCTGCAGATCGGCTGTGTGGTGGGCACCGATTACGACCAGGTTTCTTCCGGGGCCCAGTGCACCATGGCTGCGCCCGTGGCACCGGCAGAGCAGCACGAGGCGATCTTCCATGCAGGACAACTGCTGGCCACCGGGTTGAACGCCAATGACCCGCTGCTTTCGGTGTTGAACAACGGCAACGCCCTTTGCTTTCCAGCGCTCAATCCCGCCGTGGACGGGAGCGGCATGGTGGCGATGAGGTTCGACACCGGACCCGTGCCGCTGCTCGTGGAGGTGCTTTCCAGCAATGCCTGGAGCAGCATTGGAATTGTCGCGCCGGATGCTAACCAGGTTTATTGGGTATCCTATCCCGCCTGTCTGATCGGCCCCTTGCCGACCTTCCGGGGCTGCACGGTGAACCTGCCAGCCGATGGCGGTTGTGACCAGCATGTCGCCCGGGCTGCCGTTGACGGTCCGGTGGCACCCTTGCGTGTGCGCTTCCGGCTCACTCCCCGCACCCGGGAGTACCGGGTTTATCGCCGCTCCGGGGATGGACCCCTCACCCTGTTTGCGCAGGGCGCGGCACTATATGATCCGGCCAATACAAACAAACTGATCGAAGCCAGGGATGAAGCGATGCCGGCCACGCCAACGCGTCTCTGCTATTATGTGCAGCTGATGGACAACCAGGGTCACGGGAGTCCGCTAGCCCTGGTGGGTTGCAAGGCTGTCGGAGTCCTGCCGCGCCCGATACTGGCCGAGCCACAAATGCTCGGTGAAGTCACCAATCCCCAGGTGTTGTTAAACTGGTTTTGCCCCACATCTGGCGTCGCCCGGTTTCAATTCAAAATCAGCCGTGTGGATCCGCCCATTCCCGGGTCGTCAAGTGGCTTTGCCAGCGCGAAAGCCGCGGTTTACACACCCTACAACTCCTTCTCGAGTTATCTCGGCCTGACCAAACACAAGGCTAAGTTGTCCGTTCTTCGCGAGGCCCATATGACATCGCTCATCGGGCCGGGCTTTGGCCCGGGGCCGCAGTTCACACTCAATGCCAATGTCCTGGCGAACGTGGCCTACGATGTCTCCGTGGCGGCGGTGGATGACCAGGGCAAAGTCGGCCCGACATCCGATATCACCCGATTCACCTGGACTCCGCCGGTCGTGAAGGCCACGGTGCCATGGCCCAAGCGGGGGCTGCCGCCAGTGCGCGGCTTTGATGAGGGCGCCACCCCACCGGTCACTTCTCCCAGAGTCGCGGCTGTTGTGTTCTACGATTCTGATTATGTCCGACCGAATCCCCGCTATCCCATCGGCGTGCGTATTGGTGAACTGGGCGTGCCAGGACCAACGGGCGTTTTGAGCCATCCGAATGACAACGCTATCACAGATCACACCGACGAGTATTTGCAATACAACGCAGGGGAAAGCATCCTCAAGACCTTGCTAATCCAGCCGGACCCGAATGCCGGCGTGTTTCGCTCCCACAGCACGGACCATCCTGGCCAATCCCTACTCCCGATCGTCGTTTATCGGGAGCAATTGACCAACAGCCTGTTTCCCCGCGTCTCAGGCGACATCGTGCAAGTCACGCCGCTGATTGAGCGCATCCCGTGGAGCATTGATGCGAACCGGTTCGTCACGATTCCCGACCGGTTGTTCGCCGGATTGGCCGACTATCAAGCTCCTCTCTACCACTATTACTTTTATGTGCGCGACCTGCAGCCTGTCCAATTGGGCGCCTCCTACCGTTACTTTGTCATGCACTTTAATGATCAGAGGGAAATCCAGGAAATAATCCCGGCCGGGGATGTGCAACTGCCACTGAACTGAATGAAAACTCCCATTCCCAAACTCCCGGAAACGGTGTGGCCCGCAACTTCAAGTGCCGGAAGCAGGTTTCCGAACGGGTGCAGTGCGATTCCGTGGTTGAGTTTGCTCCTCGCCGTTGTTCTGGCATCCGGATCCTTTTCAGGCCGCGCCGCTTTCGTTTACGAAACACCAGTGCAGTTCATCACTTCCGGCGATTTCGATGGCGATGGCCGCCCAGACGCTCTGGTGCTCGACAAACGCACCGGCAATGTTCGGGTCGGCTATCAAAACTCCAGCGGCGCACTCGTGTGGGCGGCTGCCCGCGCCACGGGGGCGGATGGCACAATCGCCCTCGCGGTCGGCCGCTTCGCGGAAACGAACCGGGATGCGATTGCGGTCACGGCCGCTGACCTCAATCAGATCCGGGTTTTGAATCTTTCCAGTCCATCCAATTCTCCCGCACCCGCCATTGTCAGACCCGCCCATGTCGGCACCAGTCTCCTGGTCGGTCTGGATGCGCCTTACGGGGTCGCGGGCAATCGGAGCTGGCTGTCGGCGGGCGACCACGACCCAGGTATCACGTTCCTCGATTTGTTCGCGTTCCTTGGTGACAGTCTGGGAACGTATCAGGATCAGATCGTGGCGGAAGGCATTTTGAGCAGCCTCAATTCACTGACGATCGGGACGAATCACACCACCCTTGTGACGAGCATGATACGCGGCAGTAATGACACCTTCGCCGCCTACTCCTACGCGAGTCGATCCAACGTTCTTTTCCGCGCCAATCTGGCGGCGGGCACGGAATACACCACCGGACATTTCCTGTGGAGTGGGGAGACCAACCCCCTTCCCGTGGTTCTTTTTTACGCTTCTTCAGGAATGTTCTGGGGGTTTTTCATTGGGCGGGATAGAGGTCTAACCCGCCGAGGTGGAAGAATATGTCGGTCTTGAAGCGCTCCTTGTTGCGATAGCCATAGGACTTTTTGATCAATCCCTGGATTGCGTTAT
>CAIWMU010000106.1 GCA_903913865.1 uncultured Verrucomicrobia subdivision 3 bacterium | reverse complement strand
GTCGCAACCAACCCTGTGCGAGGTAATCCACACATTCGTGGCTTCGGCACAACCACGTTGTGGTTGTTGCACTCCTCCCAAGCGCACCCGGGGTTGCGCCGCCGAGGCGCTACCCCGGGTGAATGCCCAAAATATCAACAACCCCGAAGGGGTTGTGCCGTGGCACCATCGGGCGAGGTTGGTGGCGGATGCCCGGAACCGCAAGAATGGACAACGGCACCATGGGTTTTCAATGTCGCAACCAACCCTGTGCGTGGTAATCCACACATTCGTGGCTTCGGCACAACCACGTTGTGGTTGTTGCACTCCTCCCAAGCGCACCCGGGGTAGCGCGGAGAACCGCGCAACCCCGGGCTTTGGGGCAGAACACCTTCGGCGTTCCCAGTGGGGGGGCAGAATATCCGCCTGATTGAAATAGCGGGACCGGGTTTGGCGTCACGGGTGTTCGTTGATGGGGCTCTGGAGGAAAGGCTGGACGGTTGATGGCTTGGACCCCATCCGGCTTTACCCTTATCCCCGGGCCACCACCCCCACGCTGCCCCTTGTGACTTCCCCGGAATCGCCTAAACTTTCCCTCATGCTGACGCTTGAATATCTGGCTGAACTCCTTCAGAAACATCCGGAGGCGGCCAAGGCCACGACCCGGTCGTTCCGGCTGGGATCCCATTCCTTCGGGGGCGATTCCGGTCCAAGATTGATGGGGGTTGTGAACCTCTCCCCCGATTCCTGGTACCGGGAGAGCGTTGCCCTCGGCACGGAAGCGGCGATTGAGCGGGGCCGGGTGCTGGAGGCGCAGGGGGCCCACATTATTGATGTCGGTGCCGAATCCACCCTGGCCCATTCGGCACGGGTGGATGCGGAAGCACAATGCTCCCGGTTGCTGCCCGTGGTCCGGGGCTTATGCGAGCGTGGCATTATCGTCTCCGTGGAAACCTACCAACCTGAGGTGACAAGGGCTTGCCTGGAGGCCGGGGCTAAAGTCATCAACCTGACATCCGGCGCGCCGGATGATGACCTGTTCCGCATGGTGGCGGCGCACGATGCCGCTGTGATTCTTTGCCATGTTCAAGGTGCCAATGTCCGGGAGGTGGGTGATTTCGATCTCTGTGCCGATCCGGTGGCTTTTATGCGGGAGGGGTTTGAACGCCAGATCGGTCAGGCAACCCGGCTGGGGGTGAGCCGCATCTTTGTGGATCCGGGACTGGGCTTTTACTACCGCAATCTGCAGGACAGTTCCCTGCGGGTGCGCCACCAGATGAGTGTGTTCCTGAACACGTTCCGGCTGCGGGATTTGGGCTGGCCAGTCTGCCACGCCCTTCCACACGCCGTCGAACACTTCAAAGAGGAGGTGCGATGCGCTGAATCGTTCTTTGCCGTTCTGGCCGCACTGGGTCGAACAGACCTTTTCCGTACCCACGAAGTGGCCAGAGTGCGTCCCGTACTGGAGACGTTGCGGACCTTTTGAGCGACGTCCCCCATGCGTCAATCCAGGGAAGTGGCGGATAAATCTCTGATTGACCTAGGGGAACGGGTGGAACAGAGTCTTGACGTGCAAACATTCGCCCATCGCCCGCAATCGGGTGGTCCACCCAATCTGGTCCGTTTCCGGGTCTCCTGCGAGGGTTCACAGAACATCCTTGCCTTCACATTGATCGAGTTGCTGGTGGTGATAGCCATCATCGCCATTCTCGCGAGCATGCTTCTCCCATCCCTTGCGCTGGCGAAGGACAAGGCAAAGGCCTCCTTTTGCACCAGCAACCTGCACCAGTTGATCCTCGCAACCGTCATGTATGACGATGACCACAAGGTGCTTCCCATCGGCTGGGATCCAGCCTTCTCGAGCATCTGGTATCGCACGCTCCAACCCTATCTCGGGAGAAAGGATGCCCTTCTGACGACCAACAAGGTGTTTCTATGCCCCTCCTCCCAAAAGGCCGGCTTCTGGGGGTTCCTGACCTACGCCCAGAATTATTCGATCAACACTGACACAAGCCTGCCACTCATCGGCCTGCGAAACGTCCGTCAACCCTCCCAGACCCTGATGTTTGCCGAGACCGACGGCTGGGATGCCTGTGTCTATCCCGACACGAACGCCTCCGCCAATGTCTGCTACCGCCACAGCGGCGGCAACGAATTCAGCACAGTCGTGAACCATTATAACGTGAAAAACTTCAAGCGCGGCCGGGCCAACGCTGTTTTTCTCGATTCCCACACGGAATCCATCCGCTCAGCCCCCACCAACATTTTCAGCATCAAATGAACTTCGACGGCGAATTTGACCCGTGCCTTCGCACACCATGAGCCATCAACTCTTTCTGACCGCCGGGGTCGTTGTCGCCGTCATCGGGCTCCTGTTGCGCCGCCGCTCTGAGGCTTGGGGTAAAGGTCTGGTCATCGCCGGATGCCTTGGTTGCATGGCCACGCTTCTGTGGCAGATTCGCGAGTCCCTGTTCACTCCCGAGGCCGGCGGACCGGACCGGGGCCAGGCTGTCGTCGCATACTTTCTCGCCAACGAATTCCTGCGCCATCCTCCCTCCAGTCCCGGCACCGTCCGGCTCCTGTTTCCGCCCGGGAGTGTGATCGATGAAGAGGCCCGGGGGACCTATGCCGGCACGTTCAACCGCGTCCTGCGCCCTTTCGGGGAATTCAAAACGGAGGTTCTCATCCTCCTTGTGCCGGACAAGGCAGCCAAAGCTGGAAACATCCCCCTCCAAACATTTCAGGCCGCAGCCACCAACGCCCCTGGATGTGTTGCCTGTGTGTCATTTGCGGGAGTTCCAGCGGATATCGCCCGGATGCTCTCCAACGGACCCCGCCCCGCGCCCAGCATGTTTGTCTTTGATCCATGGGGCACCACCAATTGGGTAGCGGCACTCCGGAGCGGCCTCATTCAAACGGTGATCGTTCCCAAGCCCGGTGCCGTGAGGGACGCGGAGGTTTCGGGCGAACCCAACGCGGTCTTCGAACGGCTTTACCTCATGGCCAACCCGGCCACTGCCGACCGCATCGCCGCCCAGCTCAACCACAAATAGTCCGCCAACTCCCGCTCGAAAGGGCTGATGACCGCCGCCCCGCCTCACGCCAGGCCCTGGCCGCGCCCATCCGCCCCGCCCCCGTCCAGATCAATCAGGATCTCGCGCGGTTCCGCGCCGTTGCTGGGACCGACAATCCCCCGGTTCTCCAATTCATCCATGATGCGCGCCGCCCGGCCATAGCCGAGCCGCAACCGCCGCTGAAGCAGGGACACGCTCGCCTTTTGTTCACTGCGGATGACCTCAATGCACTGCTCGATGATCTCTTCATCCTCATCAATGCCGCTTTCATCCCCAAAGGAACTGCTGGGCTTCGAAAGTTGCTGGTGGATCTCGACCTCGTAGCTCGGCTTGGCCTGCTTGGCGATGAAGTCCACCACGGACTGGATCTCTCCATCGGTGATGAGGGCGCCCTGTGCCCGGATGAGCCTCGCTGAACCGGGGGGCAGGTAAAGCATGTCCCCCTTGCCAAGGAGCTTGTCCGCCCCCATGGCGTCAAGAATGGTCCGGGAATCGACCTTGGCCGCAACCTGGAACGCGATACGCGCCGGGATGTTGGCTTTGATCACACCCGTGATGACATCCACGCTGGGACGCTGGGTGGCGACAATACAGTGGATGCCAGCGGCCCGGGCCATCTGGGTGATGCGGGCGATTGCCATTTCGACATCCGCAGGGGCGACGAGCATCAGGTCGGCCAGCTCATCAATGATCACAACGATGTAGCTGAGCTTTTCAGGAATGACTATATCCTCCTCGCGAGGAACGACGATCTCGTCATCCACCTCGACAGCAAATCCATCCGCACCGGGCTCGACCTTCTCCTTGCGGGCCATGAGCGGCAACTCTGGTTCGGCCGGCGGCAGGGGCTTGTTCTTGGGGCGTGAGTTGAAGGACGCGATGTTCCGGACCCCCACACGGGCAAAGATCTGGTAGCGCTTCTCCATCTCATTCACCACCCAGCGCAGGGCCAGAATGACCTTCTTGGGATCATTCACCACCGGCACAACCAGGTGCGGCAGGCTGTTATACTGCTGCAGCTCCACGACCTTCGGGTCGATCATGACAAACCGCAGCTGGTCGGGTGAGAACCGGTAAAGCAGGGAGGAGATGATCGAGTTGATGCAGACCGATTTGCCGGAACCGGTGCTTCCGGCAATCAGCAGGTGCGGCATCTCCGCGAGATCGGCGATGATTGGATTCCCGTAAACATCCTTCCCCAGCGCCAGCGGGATGCGCGCCTTGGTGTTCCGCCACTCATCAGACTCGAGCAGATCGCGCATGATCACCTTTGTCTTGATGGCGTTCGGCACCTCCACCCCCACTGAGCTTTTTCCGGGAACCGGGGCCAGGATGTTGATCCGCTCCGCCTTCAAGGCTGCGGCGATGTTGTTGCTCAGAGCGGTGATTTTCTCCAGTCGCACACCCGGGGCGGGATGCAACTCGTAGCGGGTGATGGTCGGGCCTTTGGTGATGTCCCCGAGGGCGACATCAATCCCAAACTGCCCGAGGGTCTGCTGCATCAGGCGGGCGTTGGCCATCAACTCCTCCTTCGATTCCGTCGGCTTCAGCGTCTGGTCGGGATGCTGAAGGAAGTCCATTGAGGGCAGGTTGTAGTTGCCGATCATGGGGGTTGCAGCCACGGTGATGGGCTTCGACTTTCTGGGGGAATACTTGGGCTTGGACACCGGAAGGGGCAGGGGATCCCCTTCGCCATCATCCTCAGAATCTCCAGCCGGCTCAACGCTCCGTGCAGTGGTGTCATCCCCGCCGGTGGTTGCGGCAAGAATCTCGCTGGCCGGGATCACTTCGCCCACAACCACAGGTTCAGCGGGCGCGGTTTGCGGGGAGCCTTTGCGCCCCTTATCCGGTCTGGCCTGGGGCACACTGAGATCTCGCACGGTCGGTTTTGGCACCGGTTGAAGGTCGGCCCCCAAGCCGCTGCGCTCCAGCTCCTGCTCCAGTTTCGTGGCCTGCTTTTGGAGATCCTTGGCTTTGCGTGCCAGAACCACCTCTTCGGGGGCCTTCTGCCAAAGCGTCCTCATCCATTCCCCCAATTGGAAATTGGTCAGAAACAGGAGGCTGATGAAGTAGAGCATCCCGTAGATAATCGTGGCCCCCACGGTGCCAAAATAACCAAACAGGCTGCCGTTCAGAGTCACCCCGATAATGCCACCCGCCGGGGTGGAGAGGCTGCGCTCCAGGGATCCAAGGTAGGGGCGGTAAAGATCCAGCACGCCGACACAGCAGACGAACAGCAGCAGCGCCCAGCCCCAGCGCCTGCGCAGATAGGCCAGCTTCTCCAGAAAACAGCCCAGCCCCACCATCACCATCAACACCGGAGCCACATAGGCGGCTCCGCCGACCCACAGGAGCCAGTAATAGCCCATCCATGCCCCGAAGATTCCTATCCAATTCCGGGCCACAACGTTGGGGGGTCGAACATTCGCCGAAACATCGTGGGGATGGTATGACAACAGGGCAACAAGCAGCAGAACGGCAAAACCGGCAAGCATGATGCCGATGATGTCGTTAAAATTATGTGTGGAGTCTTTCTCCGCGCTATCCTTCCGAGCCATAGCCGCACCTTACCACCCGCCGGATGGGGTTCAAGGGATAAATGGTCAATATCGCCGACCTTTCGGTGCGGCAACCCCGCTTTTTGATCCCCTCCCGGTCAATCCCGCAGCCAGGCCAGAACAGCCTTTTGCGCGTGGAGCCGGTTTTCGGCCTGGTCAAAAATGGTCCCGGCATTGGCCTCGAAAGTGGCCTCATCAATCTCCTTGCCCCGGTAGGCGGGCAGGCAGTGCATGACCAGTGCGCCGGGCTTGGCAAGGCGTGTCACCGTCCCGTTCACCTGGTAGCCCTTCAGCTTCTCCAGACGCTCGGCAGATTCAGCCTCCTTGCCCATCGAGACCCAGACGTCGGTGTAAAGAACATCCGACCCGGCCGCGGCCTCAGCCACATCCTCCATGCACCGCACCCGGCCACCCGCCCTCGCGAGCAGTTCAGACGCGGGATGGAAACCCTTCGGGGCCGCAATCCGCAGCTCGAAACCCAGCTTGGCGGCGGCGAACACCCAGGAATTGGCCACATTGCAGGCGCCGTCCCCGATGAATGTGACCACTTTTCCGGCCAGATCACCCCGGTGCTCCCGGATGGTGAACAGGTCTGCCAGAATCTGGCAGGGATGTTCGGCATCGGTCAGGGCATTGATGGTCGGGATCCCGGCATAATCGGCAAACTCCTCCACCTCATTCTGGCCGAAGGTCCGGAAGACCGCCCCATGCACCATGCGACCCAGCACCCGCGCCGTGTCCTTGATTGGCTCGCCCCGGCCCAGCTGAATCTCGCTGGCCGGAAGAAACAGAGTCTGACCGCCCAGTTCACGAATGCCCACCTCGAAGGAAACCCGGGTGCGGGTGGAGGCCTTGGAGAAGAGCATTGCCCAAACCTGACCCTGCAGCGGCTGGGAGGTGTGATGACCCCGGCTCGCTTTCATCACGGCGCTTCCCTGCAGGATCGACTCGATAACAGTTGCCGATAATGATTCAATGCTGAGAAGATGCTTCATGTGGGTCAGGGGTTGGCCTCAGGCGGCCGATGGGACACGGGTGGCGATCCGCTCAAAAACGGTCTCAATGGTCTGCATGGCCTCAACCGCCTGCTCCTGGAGCAGGTTCAGCGGTGGAAGCAGCCGGATCACCTGGGTGCCGGCGGGAACGGTCAGGATCCCGGCCTCCTGGAGCAGGAGCACGAGCCGCATGGATTGGGCCTTGGCGGGATCGCCCGGCAGGTTCGGAATTTCGGGGCAAAGCTCGATTCCCAGCATCAGGCCGTGGCCGCGCACCTCGCGGATGATGCCCGGATGCTTCTCCCCAAGCTCCCGCAGTTTCGATTTGAACCAGTCCCCCAGCATGCGGGCGTTGTCGCCCAGCTTTTCCCGCTGCATGACCTCAAGCACCTTGAGCGCAACGGAACAGGCCAGGGGGGAACCGCCGTAGGTCGTCCCATGGGTGCCCGCTGAAAGCAAGTCGCCATGCGGTGAGCGGAGCCAGAATGCACCCATCGGAAAGCCGGCACCAAGGGATTTGGCCATCGAAATGCCATCCGGCAGGAAGGTTTCCCCACCCGGGACACCCTCGAGAATCCGTTGAAAGCTCTGGAACCGGCCGGTGCGGAAATGGCCGTCCTGGACAGCATCCATCAGCAGGAGCATCTTGCGTTCATCGCAAAGCTTGCGCAACCCGAGCAAGTACTCGGGAGTCGCGGGGGTGACTCCCCCCTCCCCCTGGATGCCTTCAATCAACACCGCGATCGTGGCCGGGGAAATGGCATCCCGCACCGCCTGAAGATCGTTGTAGGGGACATGCCGGAAACCGGTCACCGCAGGCTCGAACCCCTTCTTGATCTTGTCCTGCCCTGTAGCGGCAATCCCCGCCAGGGTCCGGCCATGGAAGGAGTTCAGGGCGGTGATGATTTCAAACCGGCCCTCGTCATGCCCGAATTTGCGCGCGACCTTGTAAAGGCCCTCATTCGCCTCAGCACCGCTGTTGCAGAAGAAGATCTTCCCGGATCCAATCAGCGAAACGATGTTCTGCGCCAGACGCCCCTGGGTCTCGTGGTAATAGAGGTTCGAGATGTGCACCAGTTTTCGGGACTGCTCGATCAGGGCGTCGGTGATCGCCGCGGGCGAATGCCCAAGCGCGTTCACAGCAATACCTCCCCCGAGGTCCGTGTAACGCCTTCCTGTGACGTCCCACACATACGGACCTGTCCCGTGGCTCAGAACCAGATCAAAGCGGCCGTAGCTCGGAACCACATTTTGCTGGAACAAACCCTGTATCGTCGCCACATCATTTCGCACGATGGGCGGCGGTGCTGGAACGATTTCTTTCATGCCATGCCTGTTAAACGAAAAACGAAATCCTTAACAAAACCACGGGGCGTGTGAAGCGTTATTTTGTCCTTGGCGACAAATTTTTTTGACATCAGCCCCAAAAACCTCCCCGGAACCGGTTCACCGCGGCGTGCTCCAGACCCGGAGTGGCTCGACCAGACACGGCCAATCGGCTGTCTCCCGCGTTTTGACCTTCCCCCACGTGGTGCAGAGGTAACCCATCACAAGCGGCTCGGTCCGCCGCTGTTCACGGGAGTATTTGGACAGGGCCACCGCCCCATCGAGAGGCTGCCAGCCTGAGGGCCAGACACGAAACCCCTTCCGGGCCAGCATCGGCACCGAACGATATTCCTCCTGCTTTGCGTAATGCCAGTCACAGATGATGATGTCCTTGGGAATCCGCTCCAGGGCGGTATGGGTCCCATTCTTCGCGGCCTCCCACTCGGAATAGCCAAGGGCAGCGGCATCCAGAAGCCGATCCCCCCAGAGTAGCAACTCCACCCGTCTCCCCGTGGAAAAGTGGTCATGCAGGCCATTGATGGCATCCGCCAGAAGCTGCCCGGGATCCCTCCCCTTGCAACGTTCGCAGTGGGGGGATCCGATCAGAAAAATCTCGTCCATGCCCAGATGCAGGGCATCCGCCTCAAAGGCCTCAACCAGCTCATCCAGAAGGGGTAGCACAACCTTGTTGACCTCCGGATTGCGGGTGCACCAGCTCCGGCAATAAATCCCCTTGTTCTCCGGATACTGGCCCGGGGTTTCATCCAATTGAGGATACTTCACGAGCAGCGGCAGCGTGCTCTGCGCCCAGGACTGGTGCCCGATGCAGTTGAACTGCGGGATCAGGCGGATGCCCTGTTCCCGTGCGCTCCGCGCCATCGCATGGGCCGTTGCCGCTGTGACAAAGGAGGCAGATCGCAACTCCGGATGGGAACGGAACTCAAAGCAGTAGTTGACCTCGACGATGATCGTATTGATCCCGGCAGCCTTGAGCCGGGGAAATTCCTGCTCCAGTTCCCGGGCCCCGGAATCGGCATGAAGCATGATATGGAGCCCGCGCCAGACCGAATTCGTGGCCTTCCATCCATTCAACCAGGCCTGATGCCCGGGCTCAGAACGGTCACCGGCGGTGGTCCGGCACCCGCACAACACCAGCAGGCCTGCGAACAGCAGCAGGCTGAAGCCTGCCGCCCTGCCAGCCGGGGAGGTTCTCACCTGACCACCTCGGTTCCAAGCCCTTCATCCGTGAAGATCTCAAGAAGCATCGAGTGCGGCACCCGGCCATCCACAAAGGAGACTTTCTCAACCCCGGCCTCGATTGCAGCCACCGCGCTGTCCACCTTCGGGATCATCCCCTTGTCGATCACCCCCGCCTTTTTCAATTCGGCCACCCGGCTGATCTGCAGATGGGAGATGACGGTATCGGGGGAATTGGGATCCTCAAGCAAACCGGGCACATCACTGAGGAACACGAGCCGCCGGGCATTCAGCGCAATCGCCACCCTGGCGGCGGCAACATCCGCGTTGCAATTATGGATGTGGCCATCCTCACCCATCGCCGTCGGGCTGATTACCGGGGTGATCCCCTGTGCGATGCACTCCAGCAGCGGAGCCGTGTTCACCACAGTGACCTCTCCCACGTATCCAATATCCAAATCCTCGCCCTCCCGGCCCTTCACTTTGATGCGGCGGCACTGGAAGATATCCGGTCCGGCAAACCCGCGCGCCCGGCCGCCCAGAGCGTTGATGGTGGCCACCACCTCGGGGTTGATCTCCCGGGAGAGGACATCGTCCACAATCTTCACCGTGGCATCGTCCGTGACACGCTGGCCCTGGATGAAGTTCGCCTTGAGTCCGGCTTTCTCCATGGCGCGCGTGATGGCTTTGCCACCACCGTGCACCACCACCGGATTCAGCTCCACGGCCTCGAGAAATACAACGTCCCGGGCCACGCCCGTCCTTACCTGTGGATCGGGCGAATCCATGAAGCTCCCACCGTATTTTACAACGAAGGTGGCACCGCTGAATTTCTGGATGTAAGGCAGGGCCTCAAGAAGGGTTTCGGCCTTGGCGATCAGATTTTGCATATGAAGGTTCAGTGCTTGGTCGATCTTCCGGCTCAGCGCCGGGGCAGTGTTCTTCCTTTGAATTCATTGTACATCGGCTCCAACAGACGCTCATTCCCCGTGGGCAGCAGGCATAGACGGGAACGGGCGGTGAGGGTCTGCCCGGGCTCCACATCCCGGCCAAACAGGGAAAGATACATCGAGTAATGGGGCTCCTGATCGTGGGGGGTCGAGACTGCGAAGCAATCTTCCGGCGGTGCCATGATGGCCGCCATCACCCCGGCCCCCGGTGCGCGCCGAAGCCCGACTGGTGCGTGATACGCCGGCCTCTCCACCCAGTCAACCGGGTTGGGTTCGATCTTCCAGCGGCCATCCCGGATCATGCCCCAAACGCCCGAATCCCGACCAAAAGTCATCCAGACGCCATCCGCCTGCTTTGCGGGCATCCACGCCGGTTCCCCCTTGCTCCAAACGAGGCTGTTCGTGAAGGCGGGAGCGAAATAGGAGGCCATGAACGACTCAAACTGCTCCAGCCGGGTGCGGGCGGTCACGGTGGTCTCCAGATCCATGGTGGCCGGGCCAACCCAGCGGTAAACCGCGCCCAGCGTGAAGGGCATCTGGTCCGTGGCAGGCCAGGTCACCTTGACCGAACCATCCGCCTGGAGCACTGCATCGCTCGGCAGATCCCACGCACCAACCCCATACCGGTGATTCTTTGTAAACAGCCTGTAGTGGCTGAACAGCCCCATGCTGGCATCCACACGCGTGCCTGTGGGAACGTGGATCACTTGCGAGAGACCCTTGCTCTTTCCCCCCTCCCGCAGGTTGCCACGCACAAGGCCGGTGTCGAAAACAAAGCCGCCGTTGGTTGTAGCCTCAAACCGCACCCCTGCGGCATGGCTCTCCAATGGATCCTGAATCCCCATTCCCGCCAGTAGGAGGCAGGACATCCACACGCTTCTCAATGGTCTCATAAAATGACTCCAAACACCGACCGGGGATCCCCCACGCCCTTGATTCATGCTCAACCTCCGAGCGAGGTCGGGTCGCTCACATCCCCCTTGTTGAATTCCACATATTCCTCCGTCAGGTCCGCCGCATACATCACAGCGCTGGACCCGCCCAGATTCAGACGGATGTGAAGATCAAACGCCGCAGGTGCCACTGCCGCACACAAATCGCGGAAGGTCGCCTCTGTGGGTTGGCCCTTGTTCAGGCTCCAGAGAATTCTGCTGCTGCCCGGTGCGCTGTAGCCGATATCCACCTTTTCCTCCACCACCTTTGCGGGGCTGTAGCCCAGGGCATCGATGATGCGGCCCCAATTCGGATCGCCCCCGTGCCAGCTTGTTTTGACCAGGGGACTGTTTGCCACAGCCCGGGCTGCGGCATCCGCATCCTTGAACGACTTCGCCCCCTCCACCCGCACGGTCACAAATTTTGACACCCCCTCGCCGTCCCGCACGATCATCTTGGCCAGTTCAAGGCAGACATGGTTGAGGGCGGCCTGGAAAAGTTTCGCCTCTGCTGACCCGGCAGTCTGAAGGGCCTCGATGGAGTTGCCCGCCATCCCGTTCGCAAGAACAAGCACCGTGTCGTTCGTGCTCATGTCCCCATCCACGGTAATCCGGTTGAAGCTCTGCGCCACCGCCTCCTCCAGCATCCCCTGCAGGGTTGCCGGGTCGATGGCGGCATCCGTGGTCACAAAACAGAGCATCGTGGCATGCAGCGGAGTGGCTGCAGGCCGCTTGCCGGTGGCACTCATCCCGGGTTGGATCATGCCGGCCCCCTTGCACATTCCCCCGATCCGCACCTTGCGCCCTCCCAGCCTGATTTCTATGGAAACCTGCTTCGCCCTGGTGTCACTGGTCATGATCGCCTCAGCCGCGTGGTCCGCATTCTCGGGAGCGTCCCCGAGCATCGCGGCAGCCTCGATGATCCCCGCGCGGACGTTATCCATAGGCATCGCAACCCCGATCCGCCCGGTGGAACCCACCAGTGCCAGACCCGGCTCCAAGCCCAGTGCCTGTTCCGTCAAAGTCACCATCTCCCGCGCATCGGCCATGCCCTGGTTACCCGTGCAGGCGTTGGCATTGCCGCTGTTGACCACGACCGCCTGGGCCCAGCCGCCACGCCTCCGCTCCACGCACACCTTTACCGGCGCCGCGCACACCTGGTTCGTCGTGAACATCCCCGCCACCGCCGCCGGAACCTCCGAATACAGGATCGCAAGATCTCGCTTCTTTCCCTTGTCCGATCCCTTCCCGGTCCCGAGCCGCTTGATATCGCAAAAAACGCCTGCTGCACGAAATCCACGTGGCGCCACGATGCACCCGGCCACTTCTCGAAATGTTGTCTTCATGTTCATTTTCAAACCAGCCCGCCCCATCCGGGGACGGACATGAGGTCAATCATGAGGCCAAGCCCCGAATTTTGCAAAAGGGTTTTCCGGCTGATGCCCGGACCCGGGGTCCTCGGCGGGACCTCGAAAAACCATCCTCCATTCTTTCCCCACACCACGAGTAAACACCAATGGCAGGCGAGTTAAGCATTCGTTACTTTTTAAATCAAGATCAGCGATAATCCTTGCAACACAACAAGCTGCGACTAAGCTCATTTTAGTGTCGATTAAAGTCTCATCCCCCGCCGAGCTGGCGTTGCGCGCTGTGAATCAGCTCGAGGCCATGGTCTCTTTTTGGGATGCCAACCAGATTTGCCGCTTTGCCAATGACACACACGAGCGGTGGTTCGGCAAGGACTCACCAAAGTTGCTGAACATATCGCTCAAGGAGATGCTTGGGCCCTATTATGAGGCTGATCTGCCCTACATCACGGGTGTCCTCGCCGGAACAATTCAGATCTTCGAGCGCAAGGCACCCACAATCGACGGCGGGTTAAGGGATACGCTCGTCCGGTTCACACCCGAGATCGTGGAGGGGGTAGTTCTGGGTTTCTGGGTCTTTGCCACCGATGTTACCCTCCTCCGTGAGCGTGAGAGGGCCTTGCAGAAGGCGATTGCTGACCGGGATGCGGCCGTCGCCGAGATCAGGACTCTGGAAGGCCTCCTACCCATCTGCTCCGGTTGCAAGGCAGTGCGGGACAGGGATGGCAAATGGCACGCCCCCGAAAGGTATCTGACGAAGCTAGCCCTTGCATTCCCCACCCACGGGATGTGCCCCAAGTGCATTCCCCGGTTTTTCTCGGGGACGGGAGTTTAACAGCCCCCACAGCACCACGGCAGGTCCCGTTCAGTTCGTCGGGGTAGGTTTCGGAGGCAACTGGCCCGGTGGCCGGGTTCCTTTTCCCTGACGGCGGACCAGGGAATCCCCGAGTTCCTCGCGCGCCAACTCCGCCTCGGCAAGCAGGCGGTTCAAAACCTCCGGCTGAGTGGCCGCCACATCCCGGCTTTCACCGATGTCACTGGCAAGGTGATAGAGTTCCGGGGCGGCGACCTTCCGCTGTTCGTACGGCTGGGGTTTGCCACCGGTTCCCCCGGGGCGTCCCCCCATGGTCCGATAGGTGTGTGGCAACTGCAGTTTCCAGGCTCCATCCCCGCTCAACACGGCCTGCAACTGGTTCTGCTCGTAGTAAATCCAATAGGACTTGTGCGGATTGACCGCCCCGGGCTGCCGGGTGATCAGCGGCCAGACATCCATGCCATCGATCGGGTGTCCCGGCAGGGTCGCCCCCACCAGATGCCCTATGGTGGGAAGCAGATCAATGGTCATCATCATGTCCATGGTTTCTGTTCCGGCCGGAATTTTGCCCGGAAATCGCATGATGCAGGGAACGCGTGTGCCCCCCTCCCAGGATGTGCCCTTGCCCTCCCGCAATGGGTGGGCAGACCCGCCGTGGGTGCCATAGCTCAGCCACGGGCCATTGTCCGATGCAAAAATCACCCAGGTCCGCCGGTCCACACCACTCTTCCTCAGGGCGTTGAGCACCTCCCCCACCGACCAGTCGATCTCCTCAATCACGTCCCCATAAAGCCCGCGGGCGGTTTTCCCCCGGAATTTGTCACTCACGTAAAGCGGCACATGGGGCATGTTGTGCGCCAGATAGAGAAAGAATGGTTGATCCTTCTGCCGGTGGATGAAATCGACGGCCCGTTCTGTGTACCAGGTGGTCAACTGCTCCTGATCCCGGGGAAGCACCTCGCTCACCCATGGCTCATCGTTCTGCAGCAGGGACAGTTCAGGGTAGCCCACACGTCGCCGGGCCACCGCATCCATCGTCACGTTGTCCGGGTGCAGCGGCCACATGTCGTTAGAATAGGGCAGGCCAAAATATTCATCGAACCCGTGCTGTCTTGGCAGGAATTGCCGGGAATCACCCAGATGCCATTTGCCGAACATGGCCGTCGAGTAGCCCCGGGACTTGAGCAGTTCCGCCAGGGTCACCTCTGTAGAATTGATTCCCACCTGCGAACGCGGCCCAAGCGCACCGTGGATCCCGATCCGGTTCGGATAGCAACCGGTCAGCAAACCGGCACGGGAGGCGGAGCAGACGGCCTGTGCCACATGAAAGTTCCGATACACACACCCCTCGGCGGCCAGCCGGTCCAGATTCGGCGTCTTGAACTCCCGCGCACCGAACACGCCCACATCCGCATAGCCCTGGTCATCGGTGAAGATGATCACGATGTTGGGCGGTTGCGCGGGAGGTGTTCCGGCACGAAGGCTCAGGCTGGCCGCAAACATCCCGGCCAAAACCAGCAACAGCAACCAAGTCGGGAGTTGAGTGGATCCACTTCCGGGCCTGATACTCGACCTGTTCATGGGGTCTATGGGTTGGCGGGTTTGGCCGGGGCCTGGCTCATCAACCGCGCCAGCAGCAGGGCAAGTTCCATCGACTGCTCATAGTTCAGGCGCGGGTCCAGCTGGGTGCGGTAGTCCCGGGTCAGATCCGCCTCCGTCACCCCGCTCGCACCCCCCACACACTCGGTCACGTTCTCGCCGGTCAGTTCAAAATGCACTCCGCCCTGGTGTGTGCCCATCTCCCCAAGAATACGCCATGAGCTTTCCAACTCGCGCATGATGTTCGTGAGGCGGCGGGTCTTGATCCCATCCCGGGTCGTCTCCGTGTTTCCATGCATCGGATCGCAGCACCACAGCACCGTTTTCCCCTCACGACGGATCGCCTCCACCAGCGGGGGAAGGGCCTTCTCCACCTTGTCGGCACCAAACCGGTGGATGAGCGTGAGCCGGCCGGCTTCATTCTCGGGATTCAGCATCTCCGTGAGGTCGATCAGCTCATCGGGGGTCATGGCAGGTCCCACTTTGACACCGATCGGATTTGCGATGCCCCGGAAGTACTCCATATGGGCACCATCCAGTGCGCGGGTCCGTTCCCCGATCCACGGGAAGTGGGTGGAGAGGTTGTACCATCCGGTCCGGTGCGGCACCCGCCGGGTTTGTGCCTGCTCATAATGCAGGAGCAGCCCCTCATGGCTGGTGAAGAAATCGACCCGGTTGATGTCGGACATCACCTGCCCGGTCAGGGTCTCCATGAACCGCAGGGATTCCCCGATCGTCTCAACCATCCGCATGTAGTCCGCCGCATGGGGTGAATTGGCCACAAACCCGAGTTCCCAATACTCCGGATGGTGCAGGTCCGCAAAACCGCCCTCAATGAGGGCACGGATGAAATTGATGGTTAGACCGGAGCGCTCATAGGCGCGGAGCAGCAGGGCCGGATCCGGCACCCGCTCCGCTGCGGTGAATCCCGCCCGGTTGATCATGTCGCCCCGGTAAGTCGGCAGCGTCACCCCGTTCCGGGTTTCCGCATCGGCCGAGCGCGGCTTGGCATACTGTCCGGCGAAACGCCCCAGGCGAATGACCCGCTTCTTGCCCCCCTGCACCAGCACAAGGCTCATCTGGAGCAGGATCTTCAGCTTGCTCGCGATGGCATCCGAATCGCAGTCGGCAAAGCTCTCCGAGCAATCACCCCCCTGCAGAAGAAACCGCTCCCCACGCACCGCCTCAGCGAGTTGGGCCTTCAAATTGTGGATTTCCCAGCTTGTGACCAGCGGCGGCAGCGCACCCAGCTCAGCGATGGCCCCATCCAGCGCCACCTGATCCGGATACGTCGGCTGCTGCGCGGCTGCGTGCCCCTTCCAGGAGTCCGGTGCCCAGTTCCCCAAACCACCAACTTTTTGCGATGTTTGACTCATTTTATCAGGGTGCAATCTTCGTAAACCGCCACAAAAAGTAAATAAGCCATTTGGGGTCAGTCCTCACTTTTGACAGTTGAACGACTCCCCGGACTCGTCAGTCCCTGGTTCAGCCCGGGGTCTTTGCCTTGTGGGACAGCTCTCGATCCACCTAATGCCGTTCCCCGGCATGGAGCTCATCATGGTCGCCTGCACACTCCAGGTGTGAGGTCACATGGGCTCTGGGCACCAGGGATTTTTCAATCATCTGCTCAATGGCAGTGGCACTGCGGTGGGCCTCGGCAAGGCTGGTGCCGACAGGGAAGACGAAGTGCAACTCCACCCAATGGGCATCCCCGACATTACGATGCCGCAGGGCGTGGTAGCTGATCCCACGACTGGTTGTCTCCCGTTTGAGCAGTTCCAACAACTGGCGGTGGGCCTCCGGATCGGCAAGATCCATCAGGCCCGCCATGGAGGATTTCATCAGCCCACCCCCGGCCACCAGGATGTTGATGGCCATGATGATGCCGCAGATCGGATCCCATTGGTACCATTTTGTGAAATAGGTGAGACCCAACCCCACCACCACCGCCAGGCTTGTCCAGCAATCGGTGAGCACATGCTTGCCGTTCGCCTCAAGAATGAGGGAATTTTTCTGGCGTCCGAGCCAGACGAGGTAGCCGCCCAGAGCGCCGTTGATGAGGGTGGCGGCAACGGTCAGGAGGGTTCCGTATCCGAGATTGTCCGGGTGCTGGCCGAGGATCCACTTGTGGATCGACTCGTAGAGGATGTAGATGGCCGCCAGAATGATCATTGCCCCCTCGAACCCGGCCGAGAAGAAGGCGATTTTGGCATGACCATACATGTGGTCATCATCCGCCGGTTTGTAGGAGAGCCGGAGACTGTATGCCGCGAAAAAGACAGCAGCAACATGCACCACGGACTCAGCGGCATCACTCAGGATCGCCGCAGATCCTGTGAGGATGTAGGCGCTGACCTTCATCACGAACATGAGGCAGCCGATCACCAGCGACAACTTCATGGCAAAGGACATCGCCTTGCGGTCTGCTTCAGTATGGGCGGTCACGTTCATGATCGCAGTCTTGCAGCATCCATCCCCATTGACCAGTTTTCTTAAGCCATGAACGGTTGTGGGGTGCTGAAGGCTGTTTGAGGTCTTTTACACGCGGAGGACCACTTGGAGCCTTTTGAACCCACCCCAGTCAAGCTTGGACGGCGATAGGTCGGTAATCCTTCTGGGTCGGGTAATCATCCAATCCGAGAATGAATCCAAGATTGTCGTTTTGAACGAAAAACCACATCCTCTTTACTGAACGGAACTGCCATGATACTTTTTTGAGGGTAGGACCGTATTTGTCCTACCCATTTTAATACATTTGGAGAAATGACCGTGCTGGCAGCTCAACTTTTTTGCGAAGTGCGACCGGATTTTTTCCGGCTGCTCGCTGGGCCGTTGGCGCGCCTTTATGTAGACGCGCTGGACTCGTTGGAGCGCGAGGCGAGCCAGCGAAATCAGGGCCTCGACCGCGCGGAGGCCCTGGCATTGGTTGAACAAGTGGTCGAGCAGCATGGAGATTTGACAGGGACAGATGATGAACTGATTTCGGCTGCCACGAGCAATCGCGAGCGAGCACGAGCCGTGCTCGACACCTTGCGCGCCTCCGGTTGGTTGCAAGAAGAGGAGCGCTCCGACTGGCAGCGACTGGTTTTCTTCGACCCGAATGGGACAGTCCTTCTTCATGCACTGCGGCGCATCGCGTTTCCCGAAGCGGCGGTTTTTTCCGACAAACTGGTCAATGTCTGCGCCACGCTCTCACGCGGCGGTGAGGTCAACCTCGATGCGTTGCATGAAGACCCGTGGGCGCAGGTCGAAACCTGCGTCGCCAACCTCCAGGCGGGCCTCGCTGAATTGCGCAGCATGCAAAAGTCCATCGAACGCCACACGAAACAGCAACTCGCCGCCACTTCGCTCAAGGAAAATCTGGCGCTGCTTTACGATCAATTCGCCGAGCGAATTGGCCGCACTTGTTACGCGCAACTGGTCCATTCCCGTTTGCCCACGAGACTTTCGGAAACGCACCGCGCGCTCGAAAGCCTCTCAAGCCATGCGGATCTTCTGACGAAAATGCAGTCGGAAGTCATGCGGCGTGAGCCAGCACTTTCGGCGGAGGAAGCGATGTCCCGGGTGCGGCTGCGAGTCAATGAACTGGAGGAAATGCTCCAGCAGATTGAACCGCTGGCCGACACCATTGACCGCCGGACAGCGGAATTCGCCCGGCGTTCCCAAGCACGTTTCCGCTATTTGCAGGAAACCACGAGTGAAAATCGCGCGCGCGTGCAGACTTTGTTCGAGACGCTGAACCAGCATTTCTCCGGCTGGCGCGTAACCGATATTGACGCGTTGGCCCTGGAGTTTGCGGCGCTGGCTCTGCATGACGCCCGAATTCTTGGCGGATTGGAATCGCTCTACACGCCGCGCCTGCGACGGGCGGCGGGAGAAATCGAACCGCTCGAAGATGAAGATCCGCGCTATGCCGACCGCGCATTGGCGCAGTTGGAAAGTAACCTGCGCGATTCGCTTACTGTCAGTCGCGCAAATCATTTCATTGCCGCGCTGCCCGGCAAAAGTGGCACGACCTGGAGTTCAGATGAACTGCTCCGTCAGCACGTTCACAACGACGAAGATGTGGCCGACCTCATCGCCTGCCTGTTGCACGCGCAGTCGGCAGACGCGTGCTTCGAGGTTCAAGTGCCGCGCCGGGAGTCAGAGGCGGACACCGGGGACTTTGATGCCAAGCTTCAATACCGCATCGAGCGGTTCACGTTGGTGAAGAAATGAGCGACCACGAAACATCCAATTCCAACGGCCTGCTTTCGCGGCTGCAACCACACGATCGCGAACGTTTGGGCGAAGCGCTTCGCCGACTGATGGCGCATGGTTCAATTCTCGGGCTCGAACCCGCCCAGACTGACCTTTACCACTGGTGTTATCAAAATCGCCCCTGGGTGGATGAATTTGCCGGCCTCCTTGATCTCAAGCTGCATTGGGAACATCCGGATCGCACGGTGCAAGCCGTGCCGCAGAGCGCCACATTCTTGCTCCGCCTCAAACTCGATGCCACGCTCGTGCTGCTGACACTTTGGTATGAGTTCGACACCGCGATTCGCGACCGGGGAGAGACGCCGCCGGTGCGATTGACCGCGCAACAACTCAACGATTCGCTCGCCGCCAAGTTTGAGCCATTGAAGAAGTTCCAACCCAGCCCCACGCGGTTACGCGAAATCCTTTCGCTGGCCCAGCGCAAGAACCTGTTGCGCTTTTCGGCCGACAACGCGCTGGAGCGCTCGATCATCGAGATTTTCCCAACTCTCAAGCGGGTCATCCCATTCCAGAGCATTGAAGAATGGAACAAGAACGCCGAGCGGTATTTGGTGGCGGCCAAGGAAGCAAGCGAGAGTGCAGCCCCAGTCGCCGATGACGACGAAGGAGACAAAGACGAATGAGCCGCACGATCCGCCTTACCCGCATCCATGCCCTCAACTGGTACGGCTACAAGGATAGCATTCCCGTGGAGGGTAATCTGTTGCTGGCTGGTGTCACTGGCTCGGGCAAATCCATTTTGATGGATCTGGTGCAGCTTGTTCTCGTCGGCGACCAACGTCTCGTTCGCTTCAATCAATCCGCCACGGGCGACCGTTCCGACCGCTCACTCAAGGGCTATTCCTTGGGCGACCTCAAGGATGACGAAGGCGGCGTGGACAAATACATGCGGCAGAGTGCCATCACCTATGTGGCGCTGGAGTTCACCTGGCCGAATGGCAAGCGGGCGGAGACCTGGGGCTTGAGGATCGAATTCATCAGTGCGGCGGAGGCGCACGGAAAGGTCACGCCGTTCTTCATTCCTGCCGCCCTGACACGCGGCGATTTTCTTCATCCTGACAAACGCCCGCTCGATTATCCGGCGTTCAAGGCTTTCGCCGAATCGCGTGAGGGCCGGCTGTATCCCGAAGGTCTGGACGCGTATCTGCGCGACATGGCGCAACCAACCCACTTGAACTTCGACCGTGCCGTGCTCCGCGCCCTGCTGCCCACGGCAATGTCGTTTACGTTCCTGAAGAGTTTCAATGATTTTGCGCGCAACTTCATTCTGCCCGCCGACAAACTGGACGTGAGCGACGTGACGGCCAGCTATCGCACGTTTCTCGGCTACGAACGCGACCTGAACGATCTGAACGACCAGTTTGAAAAGCTCAAAGCCATTCGCGATACCTTCACGCGCCTGATGGGACTTCGGCGCGACCGCACATTGGCCCGTTTTCTCGAAGCGCAACTCCGGCATGAACATGCCGCCGAACAGCTTCAAGCCGATGAAACGCGGCTCACAAATCTCAAAACAGAGAATTCGGGCGAAGAAAAGCGCTTGGCGGAACTGGTTGAACTAATCGAGCGTGGACGCGCTGAATCGAAAAAGATTGATGCACTCATCGGCGAAACACCGGAGGGGAAGCTTTACAAGTTCATCAAGGGACACAATTCCGAACTCACGCACCAAATCAGCAAATTTAGCGGCATTGGCAAATCGCTGGATGACGCACTGGCGAATCGCCTTCGTAACGCCCGGTCGTGGCTGAAGGAGCTTCGCGCATTGCCATTGGAACTGGACGCCGCACCGCTCAACACTGTTGAACGAGCCATCCAAGCGGTGGCCGATGGAGGCGTTGGCAAAGCAGGCGAAGCTCTTCCCGCTTTGAGCACCGCTGCGCAGAACGCTGCCGCTGCCGCCAGTCGCGCCGCTGGGCAGACTATCAAGCGCCTTGGCGAAATCCGCCAGCAACTGGGCCAGCTTCGCGACGAAATTGCAGCTCTCAAAGTGGGCAAGCTACCGTTTTCGACCCGACTGCTGGACGCCCTGAACAACAGCCTGCTCGGGCGAGGCGCAGATTTGCCGGCGCGACACCTGCGTGAATTATGCGAAGTCGCAGACGAACGCTGGCGACCCGCCATCGAGGTTGCGTTCACTCGCAAGTTTGCTGTCGTTGTGGCGACCGAACATTATGAACAAGCGGAGAAGCTTTATCATGCCCTTAAACCATCCGAACTCGGGGGCGAGGCGAGCCGGGAGTCCCTTGTCAATCCGTCGAAAGCGTTGCAACGTCGGAAGACAGTGCGGCCCGGCTCGCTCGCGGAGAAGTTGAAGCCCAGCCACCCTGTCGCGGAGTCCGTCATTAGCGAAGCGTTCGGAAACCTGATGTGCGTCGAGCGGCGAGAGGAAATCCGCGACCATGATTTCGCCATCCTGCCGGACGGCTTCATGCTGCGGGGCGCGTTTGTCGAACGTTCACGATTTTACGACGGCAATCCATTCGTTGGCCAAAAGGGTCTGGAGCAACAGCGCGTGTGGAAGGAAAAGCAGGCGGAGGACCTGGCAAACGAAGAACGCAAGCTGTCCCCGGTCGAACGCGCTTTGAAGTCCCTCAATGACGGCTGGCGCGAGCATTTCGAGATTGCACCGAGCCTTTATCAGGATTTGGCGCGCGCCCAGGAGTTGCCTAAACTCCAGGCCGAGTTGAAAGACAACATCTCCAAACTCAACCGCATTGATCGCTCAAGATTTGACGAACTGGCGAACGACCAGGCAAATCTAGAAGCAAACTTGAAGGTGATGGAGGAAGAACGTCGCACGCTTGATCGCAGCGAGAAACGCGCCGAAGTGCGGCGGCTCGCAACCCAGGTTGCAGCCGCGCGCACTGAAGTCGGTAGGTTGTCGGAGAAGTGTGAAGAGATCCGGAACGAGACCGACATCTCGCAGTGGCTGAAGCGATTGGAGGAGTTGCGAAGCGAGGTGCTCAATCGGCTTCCGGCCAAAGATGTCGCGGCAGGCGAATTTGGTTCGATGTTCCACCGCTGCGACCGCGAAGAAGGCGAAACGTCTAGTGACTTGAAAGCCAAGCGACGCGAACTGGCCGCCGCTCATTCCAAGTTTGACGAGCTGCCCGTTGAAGCGGACAACAACGAAGCGCACGCCAAGCAACTGGCCAAGCTGGAGGAAAGCGAGATTCCCGAGTACCGGTCCAAGGCTGAACGCGAGCGGAAGAATTGGGAAAAGCTATTCCGCACTCAAGTCCTTGAGAAGCTTCACAGCGCGCTGCAAGAGGTCGTCAACCTTGTGGGTTTGCTCAACACCGCCCTCAAGAAACGTCCTATCGGCACGAACACCTATGAACTGCGTTACCGGCGCAATCCTGACTACCAGCTTTACCACGAATTATTGGAAGCCAGCGCTATTGCCCGCGAAGACGACTTGTTCTTCGCTTCCGCTGACCAGCGTTTCCGCGACGCCATCAATCACTTCCTCAAGACCCTCACCGAAACACCCGACGGTGCGGAAGCCGCGCGGCTGCTCGATTATCGCCATTACTACGAATACGACATGGAGGTCGTGGAAGCCGACGGTCGCAAGACGAGCGTTGACCGGCATTCCGGAAAGTTCAGCGGCGGCGAAAACCAGTCACCTTACTTCATTGCCATTCTTGCCAGCTACCTGCGCGCGTATCGGCGTTACAGTTCGCGCAAACCCGAGCCGTCGCTGGGCCTCGTGCCGATTGACGAAGCGTTCTCGAAGCTGAGCGGTGAGCGGATCAAAGACTGCATTACGGCGCTGAAAGCCTTTGACCTCCAGGGCGTGTTCTCCATGAGTACGGGCAACATTCCCTACGCCTTCGAGCACTGCGACTGGCTGGTGGTGGTGTCGAAAGAGGAACGCCGCCTGGGCAAACGAACTGAGATACGAAACATTCCTGTCAGCCTCGCGCGCGATTCGGATGACGCGCGCCGACTGATGTCCAGATAGCCATGAAACATCCCCCACCCGTTCTCGAAGCACTCGCGCGCCACTACGAACGGAGATTGGCCGGTCGAACAGGCGAGTTCAACCGTGATGTGTTGTTGGATGTGGAGGACTTGTTGCACGATGCCGGCGCTGTCGAAGGCGACTCGCGGGCAGTGGCGGAGCAACAGCTTCGCGAAGCCGAACAAGCGGGAATCCTAAAGCTCGAACCGCTCCACAAGCGGGATCGTGCGTCGCTGCATCAAGTGCGATTCTCCCCAGCCGCCGAGGCATGCCTGTTTGATTTTCTTGGCCGAAGTTCCCCCAAATCGGTTCGAGACGCTCTAGCTAGACAATTTGCTGATGCGGCCGCGCATGAAATGTTGGCACGCTGGCGTGAAGGATGGAAGGCCTGGTGCGAGAGAATGCGGGCAGCAGCACTCGCAGGAAAGTCGGTTGAACCATTTGACCGCCACCCGAGCGCGGATAACGAGAAGTTGCTGGCGCTCCTGCCTCGATTGCTTGCTTGGGAAGGTGAGTCGTTGGTGCGGTTTACCAGTTGTGTCCTGTGCGGTGATTCCAAGACACTCGAGTCGCTTGCCACATCGGATCGAGATGGTGTGTTTCGCGACAAGCTACGCGGTAAGTTGGGGCGACTTTTAGAGGCGGTAACCAACGGGCAAATCTCCACTTTGGACGATTTGAATATTCTTCCCAACCCTCGCTTTGCTCTGGTTCACGGCCCTCTAAAGCTCCGACTAGACAACGAATGGCTCGATTTGGGGCGCTTGCACGGAGCATTCCGTCTGGCTGAAACAGACATTGAACGTGCGGAAAGGCTTGTTACCTCCGCGCAACGTTGCCTGACGGTTGAAAATGAAACCTCTTTTCACGAACTAGCGAAACTTCAGTCCGGCGACCTCCTCATCCAAACGAGTTATCCCGGATCAGGAACGCTTACTCTCTTAAGCCGATTACCTACCAAAATGGGATTTTGGCATTTCGGAGACTGTGACGAGGCCGGTTTCGATATCTTTCGAGTTCTTGGAGAAAGGTCCGGCAGGGCTTTTAGACCATTGCACATGCAGGCAGGGCGCATTCCTTTTGAGCAGGAAGCACTAGGCCGCCCCACGCTTAAGCATTGGCCATTCTACGATTGAAACCTCGTGATTCAGTCCGTCGCAGGGTATAGGCCGATGGCTCGTACGGTGTGGAGCATGGAAGGCGTGCGGTTGGCCCAGAATCCTGCGATGGATTCGTGTGGAACGGGATGGATCGGGCCTTCAGCCCTCGGATTGATTTTTTGGCCGTGCGCCCGTTGACATCGGAGCGCGCCGTTGGCGCTCAGGAAGGCCGGGTGAGGTCAATTCGCGGCACTCACCCCCACTCGTTGAGTCCGCGTTCCGGCTGGGTGGTGGCCGGGGAGATCTGGAGCAGCTCCATTGCCTCGCCCACGAGGTAGAGGGAACCGGAGATGACGACAAATGCATCCTGGGCCACTGCCTTGAGGGCTTCAGCCAGAGAGGCATGTTCCACAAGCACCAAAGCGGGGTTGGCTTCGAGGCAAGGTGTGGAAAGTCCGTGCGGCTGGGCGGTGCGCTCGCTATGGACAGGGACCAGATGGATGCGATGGACGAGAGGGGCAAGGGCGCGGCAGATATCCGGCCAGTCCTTGTCTGCCAAAATGCCAAGAATCAGAGTGATCGGCTGACCCGGTGGTTCCGCCGCAAGCGCGCGGGCGAGCATGCGGGCACCGGCGATATTATGGGCCCCATCGAGTAGAAGGGTGCGGTTGCCGGACATTGGGATTCTCTGCAGCCGCCCGGCCCAGTGGACCTGCCGCAGACCCTGGACCAGAACGTCTGCGGGGACGGGAATCCTGTTCTTCAGGACATCAATTGTTGCGATGGCAACTGCGGCGTTCATGCGTTGGTGCAGACCGGGCAGCGACAGGGTCAGATCCCGCAGGGGAGGCTGATCGGCGGCCTCTGGCGGAACGCGAAAGAGCGGTGCCGACCGCGACCGGGCCACTTCCGCAATAACCGCCAGAGCCTGTGGATCATCCGTGGCGGTGATGACGGGAACACCCTGCTTGATGATGCCCGCCTTTTCGGACGCGATATCCGTCAGGGTGTCTCCGAGCCATTTCTGATGGTCAAACTGGATGTTGGTGATGACGCTGGCCAGCGGGATGACGATGTTAGTCGCATCCAGACGGCCGCCGAGGCCGGTTTCCCAGATGACAACCCCGCACCGCCGCTCCTGAAAATACAGGAGGGCCATGATGGTGATGACCTCAAAAAAGGTTGGGTGTTCCTCCTCCTGAAAGCGGGCCAGCAGGAGTTGGACCTTCCGGACGAGCCGGACGATGTCTGACTCGGATATAGGTTGGCGGTCCACCTGGATGCGCTCGCCGAAGCTGACCAGATGCGGGGATGTAAAAAGTCCCGTACGGCGACCCGCAAGCCGGTGGATGCTCTCCAGCATGGCACAAGTCGATCCTTTCCCATTAGTGCCAGCCACATGGATGAAACGGAGGTGGTTCTGCGGGTTTCCAGCCAACTCAGCCAGGCGGATGGTGTTGGCCAGACCGAGCTTGGTCCCATACCATCGGAGGCTGTAGAGGAACTGGATGGCTTCGGGGTAGGTCATGCTGCCACGGCGCCCCCGGATGGGGCGCGCAATCGGAGAATCACAGAGGTTTCTCGTGGGAACGGGCATGAGCCGCCGCGATGAAGCCTTTGAACAGAGGATGCGGCTGATGGGGCTTGCTCTGGAATTCCGGGTGGAACTGGCTGGCGATGTAAAAAGGGTGGTCCTTCAGCTCAATGATCTCCACGAGGCGCCCATCCGGGGTGGTGCCGCTGAACTGGAAACCGGCATCGGTAAACTGGTCGCGGTAGGCGTTGTTGAACTCATACCGGTGGCGGTGCCGCTCTTTGATGATGAATGCCCCGTAGATCCGGGCCGTCCTGGTCCCGGCGGTGAGCTGGCACGGTTGAGAACCGAGACGCATGGTGCCTCCCTTGCGGGTGATGCGGGTCTGGGCATCCAGCATCGCGATGACCGGATGTGGAGTGTCCGGGCAGAACTCGGTGGAGTGAGCCCCTTCAAGCTTCAGGACGTTTCGGGCAAACTCGATTGTGGCGATCTGCATGCCCAGGCACAGGCCCAAGTAGGGGACCTGGTTCTCCCGGGCATAACGGGCGGCGATAATTTTGCCCTCAATGCCCCGCTCTCCAAAGCCGCCGGGAACCAGAATGCCGCCCAGCCCCTTGAGAAGCTGTTCCGGGCCATCCCGCTCGATGTCCTCAGCGTCGATCTTCTGAATTTCGACTCCGCAATCGTTGGCCACCCCGCCGTGGATCACCGCCTCATAAACCGATTTGTAGGCATCCTGCAGCTCGACGTATTTTCCAACGAGCCCGATCCGGACCCGGTGCTGCGGGGCGATGATCTTGCGGATGATCTCCTGCCAGTGCGTCATGTTCGCCTGGGGCGTTACCAGTTGGAACTGCCTGCAGACCAGTTCATCCACCCGCTCCCGCTGGAGCATCAGCGGCACCTCGTAGATGCTGTGATCGACATCCTTCTCCTCAATGACCGCCTCATACGGAACATTGCAGAACAGGGAAATCTTCTGGCGCAATTCCTTGTCCAGCGGCTTCTCGCAACGACAGACAAGAATATTGGGAGCGATCCCAATTTCCCGCAGTTTCGCGATGGATTGCTGTGTCGGCTTGGTCTTCAATTCCCCGGCCGCCTTGATGAAGGGAACGTAGGTGACATGGAGAAACAGGACGTTGTGCGGTCCGACTTCCAGCGCAAATTCCCGAATGGCCTCCAAAAATGGCAAACCCTCGATATCCCCGGTGGTGCCACCGATCTCGGTGATGACCACATCCGCCCCGCTCTGCTCACCAAGAAGCTTGATGCGATTCTGGATCTCGTTGGTGACGTGGGGTATGACCTGCACCGTCTTGCCGAGGTATTTGCCTTCCCGCTCGTTGTTGAGGACGGTCTGGTAAACCTGGCCGCTGGTCAAATTGTTAAGCCGGGAGAGCTGGCAGTTGGTGAACCGCTCGTAATGGCCAAGATCGAGATCCGTCTCCGCCCCATCATCCAGCACATAAACCTCCCCGTGCTGGTAGGGGCTCATCGTTCCAGGATCGACGTTGAGGTAGGGGTCGAATTTTTGCAGGGTAACCTTCAGACCACGGTTCTCGAGCAGGGTTCCCAGCGCTGCGGCGGTCAATCCCTTACCGAGCGAACTCACCACACCACCGGTCACAAAGATGTATTTCATGTCAGCCACGTCAGGTTTGCGGAATCAACGGCGGAGCCGGCTGCCCTCATTCAGGGTCCCAGCCAAAAAAGCAAACGCCGCCAACTGTTCGATGACCGAACCACTGGCGGCCTTGCGCATGCGACTTCGCCGCAAGCCCGTTGACTATACGGGGAGGCTGGCGGGATTGACAACGACTTTCGGCGGCCCGACACCGCCACACAGCCAGGGGTGAGGCTCGGAGGACTACCGGTTCAACACCCCATTTTCAACATAAGTTCTTCAACCCGTGCCACATCCGCAGGAACATCCACCCCAACACTCTCGTAATCCACCCGGGCGACGAAGATGGGGATCCCATGATCCAAAGCCCGTAGCTGTTCCAGTTTCTCAGCCGCCTCGAGCGGGGATACGGGATGGCTTACAAGGCGGAGAAGCGTCTCACGACGGAACCCGTAGATTCCAAGGTGCTTCAAGAAGGGGAACGATGCCAGTTGCTCGGCGGTGGGGCGGGAGGCCCCGTCCCGCAGGTAGGGAATCGTGCGCCGGGAAAAATACAAGGCCCGGCCATCCATGCCAACAACCACCTTGACCACATTCGGATTCTCATAATCGCCCTCACTGCGAATGGGGGTCGCGGCAGTGGTCATTTCCATGAGGGACAGGGCTCCAGCAACCTCGTCCACAACACGGGGATCGATCAGCGGCTCGTCCCCCTGCACATTGACAACCCCGTCACAATCCAGCCGTGCAGCCACTTCGGCGATCCGGTCCGATCCACTGGGGTGGCGGTCGGAAGTCATCTCAACCCGGCAAAAGCGGGAGGCGACCTCCCGAATACGGTCATCATCGGTGGCGACGATGACCTCTGAGAGCAATTTCGAGAGTCGGCACCGCTCCACCACATGCTGGATGAGCGGTTTGCCGCAAATCAGGTGCAGCGGTTTGCCGGGAAAACGGGTCGATGCGAACCGGGCGGGAATGATACCAGCGATTTTCATACCGGAACACTACCCCTGTCCCGGCTGAATCGCACGGAGAAAAGCAAAAAGGGGTCAGTCCTCACTATTGACAGTGACCCGGTCCGGCACCTACCGGGGTTGGATGGGGCGGGCTGCCTCAGAGCCGCAGACCGGCGGAGAATACGAGAAAGAGGAGGTTCACCTGAACCGCCGCCAGAACATCATCCACCGTGATGCCCCATCCCCCGGGCAGTGACTGACTCTGATACACAGGCCATGGCTTGGCGATGTCACAAAAGCGAAAGGCCGCATAAACCCCGGCAAGGATCCACCAGTTGCTGCCCTGAAAGAAATAGGACGGGGAGGGCAGAGCGCCGTTCTGCTGATACAATTTCCAAAGCCAGGCTGCGTGGCAGATGGGCATGGCACAAATTTCATCCAGCACCACGGAGCCGGGATCGGTCTCCCCCAACTCCCTCTCCGCCACACCGCAAAGCCATACCGATGCCGCCACCGTAGCTGCGGCCCCCAGAACAAAAAACGGCACACTGCCCGGAACCAGCAGGAGCAGGAACCAGCCCACCCCCACAAGCGCACCAAAAGTCCCCGGGGCAAACGGTGCCCAGCCCGAACCGAATCCCTGCGCAATCCAGACCTGCACCTTTTTGAAGTCAATTCCTTGCATGAATCACATGTCCTTGAGGTAGAGCATCCTGTTCTTCCAGAGATAGACCCAGCCCGAGTAGGCGGTAAGGAGGATCGCCACCCACTTTGCCAGTTCGGCGAACCACCAGATCCAGGCCGCCCCACCGATCTGCCATCCGAAAATGGCCCGCCCCGCACTACCCCACTCCTGATGGGAGGCAAACACAAGGATGGCAAGGATCGCGACAATCTGGGAGATGGTCTTGTGTTTGCCATAGCGTTCGGCTCCCAAAACGACGTTCCGGGAGGCTGCAAGCAGCCGGAGCCCCGTGATGGACAACTCCCGTGCCACCACAAGCACCACCATCCAGGCAGGCATCCAGCGAAACTCAACGAAGGCGATGAATGCCGAGCAGACCATGATCTTGTCCGCCAGTGGATCCATGAGAATGCCAAAGGTGGTGATCAGGCCCCGGCGCCGCGCGATGGTGCCATCCAGAAAGTCCGTGATGCCCCCGGCGGCAAAGATCCCCAGAGCCACCGTTTCCCGGTGGGGCATGGGGGAGAACATCACCCCCAGAAAGAGGGCGGTCAGCGCGAAGCGGGAGACGGTCAGTTTATTCGGCAAATTCATGCTCAGGAACCGGACCGGAGCCTAGCCTGAAGATTCGAAGAAGCCAACCGTGCAATTCGGGGGGAAAACGTTTGCGGCCCCGCCCGGCGCTGGTGCGCCATGGCGGAGCCGCATGAAGGGACTGTATGCGGGCCCGGAATCAACCGAGCAGCCGCAGAACCGATTGTGGCGCCGAGTTGGCCTGCGCCAGCATGGCCGTGCCAGCCTGCACCAGCACGTTGAATCGGGCGAACCGTGCACTTTCCTCAGCCACATCCACATCTGACAGCAGACTGTTGGACGCACTGAGATTGATCTTCAGCATGTTCAGCTGTTCGCTGGTGTAGCGGAGCCGGGCCTGGCTTGAGCCGACCGTGCCCCGTGCTTCAGAAAGCTTGGCAATGGCGGCTTTCACATTCGTGACTGCCGAAATGGATCCGGCGGTAGTCGAGATGTCCCCGTTGGTAGCTGTCGCGTACTCGGTGGCAGTTAGATCAATGCCTGTCATGGGGAATTTTGAGGTATCTCCATCGGTTGTGACACTGCGGGTCGAGCCATCGAACAGGCTGACCCCGTTGAAATCCTTGGTCGCTATGTCGTTGACATATTGGCCAAGGGTTTGAAATTCCTTCTGGTAGAGTCCCCGGTCGGTGTTGGTCTTGGTGATGTCCTGGGCCAGCACTGACAGCTCGCTCATTCGATCAAGAGCCTTGCCGACCTTGCTCAGGAAACCATCCTGGGTCTGACCATAAGAAATCGCGTTGCTCACATTTGACAAAGCCGCACCAACGCGGCTGATTTGCGCTTTGAACTGGGTTGAAACCGCCATTCCAGCGGCATCATCCTCGGGGGATGTGAGCTTGGAACCGGAGGACAACCGGGCCAAAGACTTCGCTAATTGACTTGATGATTCCTCCAGCATCCGGGCACCGGTCTGGGCGGACATGTTTGTGTTGATAACCATAAGACTCCTTCCGTGAGCCACCCCTCATAAGAGGGGGTTCCATGACGACTTCCTTGCCGTCAGTCAGACTTTGATTTTAGGCGTCCAACAAGTGCCCCGGGCCGAATTGGGCGGCCCGTTTCCCATTTATCACTACACCGTTCATATCGGCGCACTGCCCGGGAACTTTAGGTTGAAAATCGACTGGCTCAGCCTGCAGAATGCGCTAGAGTTGCCCCGGGGCGCCCGGTGCGATCCCCGGAACCATGAGCAAAAGCAAGTTACTGGTCGTTGATGACGAAGAGGATGTGCGCTACTCTTTTCAGCGGATTTTTGATTCCGCTGAAATTGAGATCTCCACCGCGGGCAGTGGTGAGGAGGCGCTCAAGCTGATTCCGCAACTCCATCCCGACCTCGTGATGATGGACATCCGGATGGGGGGCATCAACGGGTTGGAAACCCTCCGGCGCATCCGGCAGCTGGATTCGAAGCTTCCGGTAATCCTCATGACCGCCTACCGCACCACCCAGGCCGCCATCGAGGGGATGAAGCTGGGGGCCTTTGACTACCTGCTCAAGCCGTTCGAGGTGCCCAAACTCAAGGAGATTGTCAGCGCCGCCCTCAAGGCCTCGCGGGAGATGAAGCAGGCCGTCTCCTACAAGTCCGAGTTGCAGGCTGAGGATTACGAGGTGGACATCGTCGGCCACAGCCCGGCCATGCAGCAGGTTTTCAAGCTCATCGGCCAGTTGGCCGCCTCGGATGTCACGGCCCTCATCACTGGAGAAAGTGGTACCGGCAAGGAACGTGTGGCCCTGGAAATCCACCGCCATTCCCAGCGTGGCAATCAGAAGTTTCTCGCCGTCAACTGCGCCGCCATCCCCGAGCAACTGCTAGAGAGCGAACTGTTCGGCCATGAACGCGGCACGTTCACCGGTGCTACGGGCCAGCGCATCGGGAAGTTTGAGCAGTGCGATCATGGCACCCTCTTTCTGGACGAAATCGGGGACATGACCTCCCAAACCCAGACAAAAATTCTACGGGTTCTCCAATCAAAATCATTCCAGAGGGTCGGGGGCAACCAGGAGATCAAGGCTGATGTCCGGATCATCGCCGCCACCAACAAAAATCTGGAGCGTGCGGTGGCCGAGCGTCAATTCCGCGAAGATCTTTTCTACCGGCTGAATGTCATGCGCATCCAGCTGCCCCCCCTCAGGGAGCGCCGGGGGGATGTTCCCCTGCTGGTCGATTATTTCCTGCGCAAAATGTCCAGCCTCGCGAAGCAGCCGGTTTCGATGGCCTCATCCACCCTCAAACTCCTGGAAAACCATCATTGGCCCGGGAACGTTCGGGAACTGGAGAACGTCATCCAGCGAATCGTGGCCCTTTCCAAGGGCACTCCGATTCTCCCGGCGGATCTGCCTCCAGAGATCACCGGGGCCTCCACCGCATCCCCGGTCGAGCATTCCGGTTCCGGGGAGGGTGCCGCCACCGACGTGGCCGTGCTCGCCAGGCAACTGTTCCAGTGGGCCCGTCGCGATCCCAAACGGAAGGTAATGCCGGCCGTTGAGAGGGAATTGGTCATCCAGGCAATGAAGGAGTGCAGTGGCAATCAGGTTCAGGCCTCCAAGCTTCTGGGCATCACCCGCGCCACCCTCCGCAAACGCCTCGAGAAGTTCTCCATCCAACGCGAACTTAACATCACCTGATCCGTGAGCTCCACCCAGAACCCAGATTCCCAGAGCATCCTCCTGCTCATCCCGGCCTACAACGAGGAACGCCGCATTGAGCCCGTTCTGCGCGATTATGCCACCTATTTCAGGGATAACCACCCCGGTAAATTCCAACTCGTCGTTGTTCTGAACGGCTGCCGCGACAACACACTCGGAGTCGTCAACAAGGTCGCGGCCGACTTCCCCGCCATCAGCGCTCTGGAGTTCGCCCAGGCCATCGGCAAGGGGGGCGCACTGATCGAAGGGCTGAAGCTCGCCCCTCTGGCCGACCTCATCGGGTATGTGGATGCCGATGGAGCGACACCCCCCCACGCCTTTCACGATCTTGTCCGTCGAACCAACCAGGCCGACTGCGTCATCGCCTCCCGCTGGATTGAGGGGGCCGTCCTGCATGTGGAACAGAGTGGCAAACGGCAGTTCGCCAGCCGGGTTTTTCATGCCATTGTGGAAGGACTCTTCCGCATGCACATCCGGGACACCCAGTGCGGTGCCAAGGTGATGCGCCGCCACGCGGTGGAAAGCATCCACTCCAACCTCCGCATCGCTGACATGGCGTTTGACATCAACCTCCTCTATTCCTTGCACCAGGCCGGGTTCAAGATCCTGGAGGTCCCCACGGAATGGACCGATAAAATCGGCTCCAAGGTCACCCTGTTCCGCACATCGCTGACCATGTTCCTTTCCGCCGTGCGGATTCGCCTGATCTATTCCCGCTATTACAGCTGGCTGCGTCCCTTCAAGCCGCTGGAAATCTGGATCTACAAGAAACTCCGCGCGCCTCTCCCCCTCCCCGGTCCGGACAGAAACGCTCCATGACCTTCACCCGGGGACGGGTCCACAACGCACGGATGACCCCGGCGGGATGGGGGCAACGCGACCTGCCTGCAAAATCCCCTTAGACAAAATCGGCGGGCATGTGCGTCCTTATCGCAGAAGATGCAAGAGGAACTTGAGCAATTATACGACCAGCACGCACAATCGCTGTTTGCGTTTCTGCTCAGTTTCACCCGGAATGAGACGGACACCCGCGACCTGCTCCAGGAGGTGCTGCTAAGGATCGCCCAAAGACCCGGCCTCCTTCATGGTATTCGCGAGCCAAGGGCTTTCCTGCTGCGCCTCGCCCACAATCTGGCGATCGACCATATCCGCAGACATAAAACCCGGGAAAAGCACAATGCCACGATGGAGGCCGAACAACCCACCCCCTTCGCCCCCTCCCCGGATCCTGATGAGGCCAGATTTCGTAAGTTGATTGGCGGTGCCCTGGGAAACCTGCCTGCGGACCAGCGGGCCGTGGTTCATCTGAAGCTCTGGGAGGGGATGACATTTGAACAGATTGCCGGACTGCTCGAAATTCCCCCGAACACCGCCGCAAGCAGGTATCGGTATGGGTTAGACAAAATGCGCGAGTTGCTGCGTCCTCTATACGACGAAATAACATGAACAGAAGCCTGAAATGAGTTCCAACCAGCATGATCCACTTGAGGAGCGGCTGAGGAGTCTGCCCATGCGGCAGATACCTGGCGATTGGCGGACTGCCATGATCGCCGCAGCCTCGACCCCAAAACCGGCTCCCTCCACCCCGCAAGTGCAGGAATCCGCCTGGACTCTCGAGTCTTTCAAAATCCGCATCCGGCAAATGCTCTGGCCGTGTCCCGAAGCATGGGGTGGAGTGGCGGCCACTCTGGCAGTTTTGTGGGTTGTGAATCTCTCGGTGACCCACGATTCGCTTCCGCCAGAGCGGCTCCCACCACAGGTGGCCCAGGAGTTGGCCACCGGCTTCCAGGAGCAGCTGCGGTTGATGGCCGAGCTGGAGCGTCAACCGCATGCACCCTCGAGAAAGGCCCCGAAACCGGAGGCCCACCCCGGCGAACGGAGTGACCGGACATCACCCGGTTTCCGGGCCTGATGCCGACGCAAGGGCATGCGGTGCAGTTTCCATGCAAACCGATTTCCAAAAACCGTTATCGATACATATATGAATAATTCAAAAGTAGATCCACATGATCAGGCTCGCACACAGCCGGCACGGGGGACCTTCTGGCGGCGGGCAGCCTTCGCAGCCGCCTGTGTGGCCACGCTGGTGGCAGGCTTGTATGTCGTTGAGAACTGGAGGGGGCAACGACACTGGGATCGCGTGCAGGTCGAATTGGAGGCCAAAGGGGCACGTCTTGATTGGGACCACTACATTCCCCCGGCCATTCCAGATGACCAGAACATCTTCAAAGCACCCCAAATGGAAGAGTGGTTCGTGAAGGGGCGGGGAAACACGAATTCCCTGAGGCACCGCCTTTCTACGGAGGGCGGGGGGGTGTGGAACGTAGGCAAACTGCCGAAAGCGGAGGAGGCCCTTCTGGCAACCGTAACTCCCCGGCTGCCCGGACAGGCGGATGGATCCCGAACGGCGGGGATCGTGATCAAGGCCAACTCTCCCGGGGCGCGGCTGGAACTGGAGCGGCTCGTGCTGAAGACTTCCGGCCATCGGCTGCACGGTCTGCAGGGGTTTGATTTCTCGACCGAGCCTGTCGCGGGCACCAAGCCTCTTGAGATTGTTCTCGAGGGTGATCCCCTGCCGAATGCAGATCAGATCCTGGCACTGATGCCCGGAGGCGGGACGAACCTGACCTGCCGGCTGGTGCCGGGTGAGGGATCGGCATTCAAACTCGTGTCCAACCCCCAGTCCTCGGCCCGCGATGCGGCGGACTACCTTGCATGGTCCCGGGAATTTGACCCCGATTTCCAAAAAATCCGTGAAGCCCTCACCAGGCCCCATGCGCGAATCGAAGGTTCCTATGATGTCCCGTTTGCGGGACCGCTGCCTGATTTTGTAACTATGAGGTGTGCGGCGCAGGTGCTCGGCCAGCGGGCGCAATGCCACCTGCTCCTTGGTGAGCCGGCCGAGGCGGCGCAGGACCTCCTCCTTGTGCGGAGGCTGTGCCGGTTCCTGGGGAACGGCCCGGGTGAGACCCCCACAACGCTCGTAAGCGCCATGATCGAGGTGGCGATCTGCGGAGTGTATGTCGGGGTGATCAAGGACGGGTTTACCCTCGGCGTCTGGCAGCGTGAGCAGCTCGTCGAGCTGCAGCAGGAGACGGCGAAGATCCGGCTTCTGCCCCTCATCGTGGCAGCGTTTCAAGCCGAGCGGGCCGGTGCGGGGCAACTGCTCACGCACACGAAATCGGCCGACTTGTGGAAGGCGTTTTCCGGAGGAACACCCGCTGCGGGCTGGGGGAAGCAAGTGCAAGATCCCATGTGGTGGTTCCTCACACTGGCACCGAGGGGATGGCTCTACCAGAACCGGGTGGTCATCTCCAGGTTGCACCAGTCGGTTATTGAGGGTTACGATCCGGCTGGTTTTCTGGTCCTGCCCGAGTCCATCGATGCCAGCTGGCGGAAGACCGGGGCGACACTGGATTCCCGCACCCCCTACAATTGGCTCGCTGCCGTTGCCGTGCCGAACTTCTCGAGGGCAAACCAGACCGTCGCCCGCAACCAGACCCTGGCCGGGGAGGCCATCGTGGCTTGTGCCCTCGAGCAATACCGTTTGCAGCATGGCGGGCTTCCCGAAACACTGGAAGCCCTTGTCCCGCAGTTCATCCAAAACCTCCCGCACGATATCATCGGTGGAAAACCACTGCACTATCGGCGGATGGAGGAGGGCCGCTACCTCCTTTACTCCGTGGGTTGGAATGGCCGGGACGATGCGGGCACAGCTGCAGATCAGCCATCGGATGGTGATTGGGTCTGGTAGCCACGACAAACGTCCGCCCGGGCCCCACAGCCCGGGTGGCAGGAAACCCTCGAGGAGGAACACTCAAAACAGTTCCACAGAGGCCCGAGACCATCCCCCCATTCGTCATTTGTAATTCCCAACGCCATCCGTCCTTCGTGCGCCCTCAGATCATTGGTCATGACGGTGTTTCTGCTTTCAATTCCGGAGTTTTGCTATACCTTCCTGAACCATGAACGAGACTGATATCGAGACTTTGAAGGGCGTTGCCAACCAGTTGCGGATCCATTCAATTGCCGCCACCACGGCAGCCGGCAGTGGACATCCAACCTCCTGCTGCTCAGCGGCGGACATCCTGGCGGTGCTGTTCTTCGGCCACATGCGGTATCAGCCCAAGGCGCCCCAATATTTCAACAATGACCGGTTCATCCTTTCCAAAGGTCATGCCGCCCCGCTGCTCTATGCGGCCTGGGCCGAGGCTGGCCTGTTCCCCACCGAAGAACTCCTGAACCTGCGTAAGCTGGGGAATGATCTGGAGGGTCACCCGACTCCGCGGTTGAAGTTCGCTGATGTGGCCACCGGCTCGCTCGGTCAGGGGCTTGGAGTAGGAGTCGGCATGGCACTCGCGGCCCGATTGGACAGGCTGGACTACATGACCTATGTGCTGCTCGGGGACGGGGAGATTGCCGAAGGGGCAGTCTGGGAGGCCGCTTCACTGGCTGGCATCTACAAGCTGACGAATTTAGTCGCCATCATCGACGTCAACCGCCTTGGCCAAAGCCAGGCCACCCCGTTCGAACATGACATGGGAGTTTACAAGCGCCGGTTTGAGGCGTTCGGCTGGCGAACCGAAGTGATTGATGGCCACGACGTCGAGGAGATTCAGGAAGTGCTCGCCGCTGCCGGTCTTGGGGATCAGCCACTGGTTATCCTCGCAAAGACCTACAAGGGGGCCGGTGTCTCCTTCATACAGGACAAGGACGGCTGGCACGGCAAGCCGCTCTCCAAAGATGAGGCCGCCCGCGCCATCGCTGAATTGAAGCCCAGTTCCAAGCCTGCGGCAGGCATCTACATCCCCGAGCCCTCCCAGTTGCCAGCTCCGGCCAACGCCGCTCCGGCGACCTATCCCGCGACCTCCTACAAACTGGGCGATCTGGCAGCGACCCGCGAGGCCTACGGGAACGCTCTCGTCCGCATTGGCGCTGTGGATCAGCGGGTTGTGGCCCTAGATGGGGACACCAAGAACAGCACCTATTCCGACAAGTTCATGCGGAACCACCCGGAACGGTTCACCGAGTGCTTCATCGCGGAACAGAACATGGTCGGCGTGGCCACCGGCTTCAGTACCCGTGGCAAGGTCCCTTTCGCTTCGACGTTCGCCACCTTTTTCACCCGCGCCTTCGATCAGATCCGGGTTGCGGGAATCTCCAACTCCAACCTGAAACTGGTCGGCTCCCATGTCGGCGTCAGCATCGGCGAGGATGGTCCCTCCCAGATGGGGCTCGAAGACATCTCCATGATGCGTTCAGTGGCTGGGAGCACGGTGCTCTACCCCAGCGATGCCGTTTGCGCCGAGAAGCTTGTCAACGCCATGGCAGCCCACAAGGGCCTCTGCTTTCTGAGAACCTCCCGCCCGAAGACACCCGTCATCTATTCCAACGACGAGACCTTCCCCATTGGCGGTGCGAAGGTCCTGCGCCAGTCCCCCACCGACAAGGTCACTGTTGTGGCTGCGGGAATCACTCTGTTCGAAGCCTTGAAGGCCGCAGATGCACTGAAGGCTGAAGGAATTGGGATCACAGTCATCGATGCCTACAGCATCAAGCCCCTGGGCAGAAGCGTGATTCTGGAGGCGGCCCTGAAGACCGGCAGTCGCGTGATCACCGTTGAGGATCATTATCCCGAAGGTGGCCTGGGCGATGCCGTCGCCGGCGAACTCAGCTGTGAAGGAATCCGGGTGCTCAAAATGGCGGTCATGGAATTGCCCCGCTCCGGAAAGCCCGACGAACTCGTGGCCCGCTACGGAATCGACTCGGCTGCGATCATCGCCAGAGTTAAAGCGCTCTAAGGTCGGGTTGCAGATCTGGTCATCAGCAGATTGGGCTCCCGGGTTTTTGAAGAACCTCCGGAGCCTGGTCTTGGCCAACATAGTCCTCCATCATGGGGAAGCCTTTGGTATTTCCCCATCCTGATTGGGCTCCTTTTTACATCCTTGGCGACCTCGGTAGCGAAGCCCTTGTGCAAACGCTCTTTTGGCCGGACACGGTTCAGTCATTGCCTGCGGAAGGATTCCCACCCATGATGACTTCCAGAAACCATGCGACCGGGACACGATTTGAGACTCATGCCGGGGATTCTGATTCTCTGGCTTACCCTATCCTGCGGGGCGGCAGAAGTTTTCCCACGATGCAGCCAGCTTGGCTACAGGCCCGATGATCCAAAAAGTGGAATAGCCTTCGGTTCTGGAGCACTGCCCGGATCCTTTCAAATCCTCCGGGCACCAGATCAAAAAGTGGTTTTTTCAGGCAAGGGTCTTTTTGTGCCGGAGCCCTGGGGCGGTTTCACCCAGCATCTGGTGATGGATTTCTCCAGCTTTCGCAAGCCGGGCCGGTACACATTGCGAATCGGAGGGACGCAATCCCTTCCTTTTGAGATTCGCGAGAACATTTACAGCAGCCTGCCGGACCAGTTGCTTGAATTCATGCGCCAGCAGCGCTGCGGCCACAACCCCTGGTTGAAGGCCGATTGCCACCTGCAGGATGGCCGGACCGCCTTCGGTCCCCTGACCAACGGCACATCCATCGACGCCACCGGCGGATGGCACGATGCAGCCGATCTGCTCAAATACATGATCACCTCCGGAAATGCCACAGCTCAACTCCTGCTCGCCTGGCAGTTGGGGCAAGGGCATGTTCCGTTTCAGGATGGCTGCAACGGGCTCGGCGAGCCGGGTCCGAACGGAGTGCCGGATATTCTTGATGAGGCCCGCTGGGGCCTGCTCTGGATGCTCAGGATGCATCCCGCACCGGACCAGCTCTACCACCAGGTGGCCGATGACCGCGATCACATCGGCCAGCGCCTGCCCCAGAATGAGGTCGCGGATTACGGTTGGGGGAAAGGCGGAGCGCGGGTGGTGTATTTTGCGGATGGAAAGCCGCAGGGACTGCGCCAATATCAGAGCGAATCCACAGGCATCGCGAACCTTGCCGGACGCTACGCAGCGGCCATGGGCCTTGCCTTCCAGATCTGGAAGGATGACCCGCACCAGGCCATCTTTGCGCGGGAGTGCCTCAAAGCAGGAAGGGAAGTTTACGCCATGGGCCGCGCCAGGGAGGGTGTGCAACAGGGCAATTCCTACCGGGCCCCCTACCGATACGAGGAGTCCACCTGGGCCGATGACATGGAATGGGGTGCGGCGGAGTTGTTCCGGGCCACCGGAGAGGATGCCTACCTGCAGGACGCCCTCCGCTACGCACGCGTCGCCGGATCGGAGAGCTGGATGGGCCGCGAACAGACCCGACACTACCAATTCTACCCGTTCATGAATCTCGGCCACTTCCGCCTTTACGACCTCGCAGATCCCAAAACGCGCCGCCAGCTTGCAGGATATTATCGGGAGGGTATCGAGCGCTGCCAGACGGCCGGAAAGTCAAACCCCTACCGCATGGGTGCCCCATTCATCTGGTGCTCCAACAACCTCCTCACCGCCCTCGCCACCCAGTGCCTCCTGCTGGAGCGCATGGCGGGGGACCACTCCGACACCCTCTTCGCAGCGCAGCAGAGGGACTGGCTTCTGGGGCGGAACCCATGGGGCTTCAGCATGTTCACGGGGATTGGTTCCATCTTCCCGAAAGATCCCCACCTTATGACCATGCAGATCACCCGGCGGCCCGTTCCGGGCGGCCTCGTGGATGGTCCCGTGTATCTGCGCATCTTCAAATCCCTCAAGGGGGTTGCCATCACAGAGCCGGATCCGCTGGCCCAATTCCAGGGTCCCGCCGTTTACCACGATGACATGCAGGACTACTCCACCAACGAACCCACCATGGATGGAACCGCCTCGGCCATCCTGCTCTGGGCCCTTTGCGCCCGATAGAGGCCCGTTTGGAGGATGGGCATTCCGCAGAAAGCGGGGGCTTGACACATTTAGCAAATTGGCTAAATTGCTTCTGGTTACCATGCCTAAGACTACCATCGCAGATTTCAAGGCCCAGGCTCAAATCTTCAAGGCACTCGCCCATCCCGGCCGCCTGCTCATGCTCGATGAATTATCCCGGGGCGAACGCTGTGTTTGCGAGTTGGCGGCGCTTGTGGGATCTGAGATGCCAACCATCTCACGGCACCTGGCCCAGCTTAAGAATGCCGGCATCGTGAGCGATGAAAAGCGCGGCGCCCAGGTCTTCTACCGGCTGGTGACCCCGTGCGTGATGAACTTTTTCCAGTGCGTGGCATCTGTGAAAGCAAAGGCCGGGAAACAACCCATTCGACCATCCCCTGAATCAAACCAACGGAGGAAAGCATGAGGATAGAAGTCGCCGGACCCGGTTGCACAAAGTGTAAAACACTGATGCAACTGACAGAACAGGCAGTCGCTGAATTGGGAATTCCGGCTGAGATCACCAAAGTGACCGATCTCCAGCAGATCATGAAATTGGGAGTGATGTTGACTCCCGCCCTGGTGGTGGATGGCAAAATCACGTCCATGGGCAGGGTGCCGGACATGGCTCAACTCAAGGAAATGCTCCGCCTCGCGGCGGATGAGGGCAGGGCATAAAGCTTAAAGAAAGGCATTGCATGAATCACAGGACTGTCGGTTTCATCGGGGGAGGGCGGATCACACGCATCATTCTGGAGGGCTGGAAGCGGGCGGGCGCCTGGCCGGAAAAGATCGTCGTAAGCGACTGCAACACCCAAATTCTGGATGAACTGAAAACGGGCTTTCCCGGAATTGAGACGGTGACCAGCAACAGCACCGCAGCGGCAGGTCAGGCCATCGTTCTGCTGGCTGTACATCCGCCCCTCATGGCGGAGGCAACCGTGGGCCTCAAGGAAAGCCTTAAGCCTGAAACAATCGTTGTGTCACTGGCGCCCAAAATCACCCTGCAAAAACTCGCCCAACTGCTGGGCGGGTTTGAGCGGGTGGTGCGTGTCATTCCAAATGCGCCATCACTTATCAACTGCGGCTTTAATCCAGTGGCCTTCAGCCCGGCCTTGACCGCCGAAGATCGGGCGCAAATTAGATTGCTGCTATCGCCCCTGGGTGAATCTCCGGAGGTTCCCGAGGAAGACCTGGAGGCTTATGCTGTTATCACCGCGATGGGTCCAACCTACTTTTGGTTTCAGCTCCAGGCATTGCGCGAAGTGGCGCTGGGGCTTGGGCTGCCCAACGACAAGATCGGCCCCGCACTTGAGAGTATGGTCTTTGGTGCTATGAAAACCCTCCTCACATCGGGGCTGACCCCGCCGGAAGTGATGAATCTGATTCCGGTGAAGCCCCTGGCCGAAATGGAGCCGCAACTCCGGGAATTGTATCTGACCCGGTTGCCAGCCATTCACAACAAAATCAAACCCTGAACAGGGGAGATATCCAAAAGCCATGAACACCGCCTCGAAGATAATCATTATTGCCGCCCTTGGAGCCACCATCGTCATGGCTCTTGCCCTCAAAAAGGGAACGGTGGGAACCGGCTCCCGGACATCCCCGGCCATCACCAACAGGGTTTCCGGTATCTCCGCCACCGGGGCATCGGCTGCAATCGCAGCCAGGCTTCCCAGGTTGTTGGATCTAGGTGCCGACAAATGTGTGCCGTGCAAGAAGATGGCTCCCATTCTGGAGAGTCTTAAGACCGAATACGCAGGAAGGTTGCAGGTGGAGTTTATTGACGTGTGGCTGAATCCGGATGCCGGAAAGGAGTATGGAATCGAAATGATTCCCACCCAGATTTTCTTCGATGCCAATGGCAAGGAACTATTCAGACACACAGGCTTCTACGGCAGGGAGGACATTTTGGGAAAGTGGAAGGAACTGGGGGTTGATGTGACTGGTGGCAAACCATCCAGTGGTATTGTGCGGGAGATGCCTGTGGCAGTTGATACACGGCCACCCCAGGCGGTTTGCTTTATGTGCGACGGGGATGTGAATCCCAAAACCAGGACCTTGGTGAAGGGCCGGAATGAACAGCATGTGCTCTGTGGGTTGCACTGTTACTTCGTGTATTTCTCCAGCATCGTCGGGGCAGACCCTGGGATCGAGGAGGCCAAGGTCAGCGTCACAGACTGGGCCAGCGGCAGGACGGTTGCGGCAACCACGGCCTCCTATATCTATGGAATAGACAGCAAGGGCAGGGCAACCATCAGGGCATGCGGCGACACCGTTGCAGCCTCAAAGGAGCAACAGAGTAGTGGGGGAATCGTAGTGAATTGGGAGTTGCTCCGCTCCAAGGAGTTGGCCATACGTTGCACCTTTTGTGATCGGGCCGTGTATCCCGAAGATGCCTGCAGCGTGAAGCTCGGCACAACACACGGCTATGGCTGTTGCACGCATTGCGCGATGGGGGTGGCCGCACGACTCAAACAGGATATCGAAGTCGAGGCAAAGGACGGTCTGACAGGTGAGATCATCCGGGTGGGGACGTTGGATGGGCAAGTTGCCTCCCTGAATCCCGCAACGGCTATTGCCTGGTTCGGGCAGAAAAAGGGACCGGATGGCAAGTGGGTCTCGGCGGGCTGTTTCAAGCAGGGATTCTTCGTGAGCGAGGCCAACTTGCAGCGGTGGTTGGACGCGCGTCCGGCATTCACAGGGCGACAAATCACCATCGCCCAGGCACTGTCGGATAAAATGAAACTCTCACCAGATCAAATCGCGAGAGCATGCAAGTTGGGGGAGTGCAAGTGACATGAAGGCGGACCGCTGCACCCTTCTCCTTGGGACCATCGGCATCGCCATTGTGGTGATGTTGGGTGAACGGCGCGGCCACAGTCCAGCAATTGCCGGCACTGCTTGTTGTCCGCTGACCTACGGGTTGAGGCTGCCGGGAACAAATGCGTGTTTGCTGTCACAGCCAAACAGTCTCGATCATCCCCGTCATCTGGTGGAGGACGGCGGCGGCGTGGAATGACTCTTGCGACGATCCTTCATATGGAACAACTCTTTACAAACCTCAGTCATGCCGTGGAGGGCGCGCCGTTGCTTGCGCTCGGCGCATCGGTCGTATGGGGCATCCTCAGCATCATTCTGAGCCCCTGCCATCTGGCCAGCATCCCTCTCATCGTGGGGTTCATCAGCGGACAGGGGAGGGTGAGCACCCTCCGGGCGAGTGGAATTGCGACACTCTTCGCTGTGGGCATCCTTGTGACGATTGCGGGGATTGGGTTGGTCACCGCGGCGGCGGGACGCATGCTGGGTGATGTGGGGCGGTGGGGGAACTATTTCGTGGCGGCCATTTTCTTCGTCGTCGGGCTGCATCTTTTGGGGGTGGTGTCGATGCCCTGGTCCGGCCCCGGACGAATGAACATGAAACGCAAGGGTCTGCTGGCTGCCTTTCTGCTGGGGCTCATCTTCGGAGTGGCGCTTGGACCCTGCACCTTCGCCTACATGGCCCCGATGCTCGGGGTGACCTTCAAACTGGCAAAGTCCAACCTGATCTACGGGGTATCCCTCCTGCTCGCCTATGGAATCGGCCACTGCTCGGTGATCGTGCTGGCCGGCACCTTCACGGAAGTCGTGCAACGGTTCCTGAATTGGAACGAAAACTCGAAAGGCGTGACGGTTGTCAAAAGCGTTTGTGGCATACTGGTTTTATTGGGAGGGGTATGGCTGGTTTACTCAGCGCCGTGACGGGCTCTGACCACTGAGCTTCAATGACACCTGAAACATCCAAAAAGCCGGGAACCTGTTGCTGTTCCAACCCGCCGGCGCCGACCACCCGCCCGGGCGGTTTCACACCTGCAAACACTGGGTTTGTAAGATTCCTGGGGCTTGGTATTGCGGCTGCACTCGTCTGGGGAGTTCTTTATTGGAGCCTGGGATCGATCGCCGCATGGTTCACCTACTCACTCCTCACGCTGGAGCGGGGATCCCGTTTGGGCTCCTCGATGGAGTTCTTCGTCTATGAATCCCCCAAGGTGCTCCTCTTGTTGGTGCTGGTCGTGTTCGGGGTGGGAATTGTGCGCTCGTTTTTCACGCCGGAAAGAACACGGCGGGTTCTATCCGGAAGGAGTGAAGTCGTCGGCAATCTGCTGGCGGCATTGCTCGGCATCGTCACCCCCTTTTGCTCCTGCTCGGCAGTGCCCTTGTTCATCGGCTTTGTTTCCACTGGCGTTCCGCTGGGTGTCACCTTTTCATTTCTGATTTCGGCCCCGATGGTGAACGAGGTGGCGCTGGTGTTGTTGTTCGGATTGTTCGGTTGGAAGGTGGCGGCCCTCTACCTGTACAGCGGGTTGCTTATCGCCATCGTTTCGGGCTGGGTGATCGGGCGGTTGCGGATGGAAAGCTATATAGAAGAGTGGGTGTTCAGCACCAGGCCAATCACAGGTCTGCCCGGGGAGCAGCTGGACTGGCCCGCCAGAATCCGCGCCGGACGGGCTGCGGTAAAGGAGATTGTCGGAAATGTCTGGCTCTATGTCCTGATCGGAGTCGGAGCTGGCGCGGGCATTCATGGCTATGTGCCGGAGGATTTCATGGCCTCCATCATGGGCAGGGGAGCCTGGTGGTCGGTGCCGCTCGCTGTGCTGATCGGTGTGCCGATGTATTCCAACGCCGCCGGAATCATCCCCATCGTCCAGGCACTTCTCGGAAAAGGGGCGGCCCTTGGAACGGTGCTGGCCTTCATGATGTCGGTGATCGCCCTCTCATTGCCTGAGGCCATCATTCTTCGTAAAGTTCTCAAGCCCCGGCTTATCGCCACGTTTTTTGGCATCGTGGCGCTGGGCATTCTCATTGTTGGATATCTGTTCAATTGTATCATGTAGGGGCACAGGTCGAACCGGTCAAAATGTTTAAATCGATGAGCAACTCAAGCAAATGGTCCATCCCGACTCTCCGCAAGTCTGGCAAGTGGATCCTTCTGGCCACAATCATTGGCGTTGCAGCCTATCGCATGAAATTGTCCCCCACACGGGTCGTGGGGCACGAGGCCGCCTCGGGGTCCATTGTTGCGGTGGTGGCGGGCACAGGGACCCTGGAGGCCCGGGTCAAATCCACCATCAGTGCGCGGATCCAGGAGCGGCTGGCCGAGGTCCTGGTGGACCAGAACGACCCTGTGAAGGCCGGACAACTGCTCGCCCGGCTGGATGATGGGGAGTCCAGAACCCAGGTCGAACTCGCTGAAGCCATGCGGGTTGCGGCGCAGGCCGCCCTCCAGAGGGTCAGGACCGATGAAGCCCGTGCCCAGGCTGTGGCAAGGCAGGCTTTTCTGGCCCACCAGCGGGCCTCGGGTCTGCTGACAAACCAGATCAGTTCCCAGGCGGATTTCGACAAATCGGTCGAGCAGCTCAATGTGGCAGAGGCCGACGTCAAGCGCTCCCAGGCGGCGATTGCCGAGGCGGAAAGTCAGGCTGTGGCCGCAGTGAAGACTCTCGCCTACCAGAAGGAGCGCCTCACATATACGCAAATTATAAGTCCATACGATGGGTTGATCACCCGCCGCGATCGCGATCCGGGAGGGGTCGTTGTTCCGGGCAGTTCGATCCTCCAGATGATCTCCACGAACGAAATCTGGGTCTCAGCCTGGGTGGATGAAACCTCAGCTGCGGGTCTGCTCCCCGGCCAACCCGCAAGCGTCACTTTTCGCTCTGAACCGGCGAAACAATATTCCGGAGAGGTCGCGCGCGTGGGCCGGGAGACGGATCGCGAGACCCGGGAATTCCTTGTGGATGTGCGGATAAAGGAACTGCCGCGGAACTGGACCATCGGCCAGCGTGCGGAGGTTTTCATCGAGACCGCACGCAAAGAGGGGGCCGTGGTGATCCCGGAGCGCTTCCTCCTGTGGCGCAGTGGCAATGCCGGCCTCTTCATAAACAAACAGGGCCGTGCCACCTGGCGCGGGGTCACCCTGGGTTTGAAAGGGCGGGACATTGTGGAAATCACACAGGGACTTGCCTTGGGCGAACAGGCGGTGATGCCCGGTGAGCCGAAACAGCCCCTCAGTGACGGCATGCGCATCAGCATCCCATGAACCTCGCCATCAGGGATATCCGGCACAATCTTGGACGGTTTGTGCTGACGACGGTTGGCATCGGCCTGCTGCTCATGACCGTCATGGGCATGGGGGGCATATACAGGGGCCTGATCCGGGAGGCCACACTGCTTGTGGATGAGATCGGAGCGGACCTGTGGCTGGTGCAGGGGGGCACGCGCGGACCATTTGCCGAAATCTCACGGCTGCCGGCAAACCTCGAAGACCGCGCACGAGCCGTGCCCGGCGTGGCCGGGGCTCGGCGGTTTGTCTCCCACACCCTCCAGCGGGAACACCTCGGCCGTCCCCTGCGAATGGTCGTGCAGGGATTGGCCTGGCCTCTGGACCGGGGCGGCTGGATTCCCCTGGTGGGCGGCCATCCACTGCGACAGGCGCACTTTGAGATGATTGCCGATGTCTCGCTCGGCCTTCCGCTGGGTGAACGAATCCGGCTCGGCAAGGATGTCTATGAGGTCGTGGGTTTGACAAAAGGGATGGTGGGAACCGGCGGGGACGGTCTCTGTTTTTTCACGGTCAGTGATGCCGAGGCGATCCAATTTGATCTACCCGGGGAGTCCGTGCGCCTTGAGCGGCAGGCCCGGCGTGCCAGGGCTGGATCCCAGGACCCGGCCCGTGCGCAACCCGCACTTCTCGACCGGGCCGCAGGCCCCTCCGGTGCAATCCCGGCCCTGGCCCCTCCGCAAATCAGCGCCGTCCTTATCACCTTGAAGCCGGGTGCCGACTCCTCGGCGGTTGCCGCAACTTTCGCCAGATGGCCCGACATAACGGTCTATTCAACCCAACAACAGATGGATCTGCTCGTCGGTGGAATGGTTGACAAGGCCAGGCGGCAACTCGGCCTCTTCCGTGCCCTGCTCATCATCATCTCCACCATCATCATGGCACTGATCATCTACACCCTCACACTGGACAAGGTCCACGATATCGCGATGCTCAAGCTGATGGGGGCGCGCAACGGGGTCATCATTGGCCTGATCCTGCAGCAGGCACTGCTCATCGGGATTTTGGGCTACGCTCTGGCCTGGTGGCTTGGCCGGTTTGCGTTCCCGCGTTTCCCGCGTCTGGTGGTGATTGAGCCACAGGACCTGCTGTCCCTCGCGGCCATCGTCATCGGCATCTCTGTTCTCGCCAGCCTGCTGGGAATCTGGAAGGCGATGCGCGTGGAACCAAACAAGGTATTGTCGTGAGCACCCACTCCGGACACCCCAATGCCCTGGAGGTCATCGGCCTCACAAAGATCTATGGCGCGGGCAACACCGAGGTCGTGGCGATGCGCGATGCTTCGCTGACGGTCGCACGGGGAGAGGTGGTGGCGCTGCTCGGGCCGAGCGGGGCCGGGAAGTCCACTTTGCTGACTGCCATAGGCCTCATCAATCCACCCTCCACCGGCCGGATTGTCATAGGGGGCACTCCTGTGATGGAGGCTGATCGGGCACTGGTGGACCTGCGCACCTTTCGCAGAAAGCATTTGGGGTTCATTTTTCAAAAGGCGAACCTGATTCCTTTCCTCAACGCCGTCGAAAATGTTCAGATCGCGATGGAAATGAACGACATCGCCACACCCGAGGCACGGCGGCGCGCCATGGATTTACTCAACTACCTGGGCGTTGCAGATCGGGCCCGGAACCTGCCCGAAGCCCTCTCCGGTGGACAGCAGCAGCGTGTTGCCGTGGCCCGGGCGCTTGCCAACGAGCCCAGCCTTGTTTTGGCGGATGAGCCGACCGCAGCCCTCGACAGCCACAGGGGACGTCAAGTGATGGAGTTGTTCCGCAAGGTCGCCCACGATCGGGGCGCCGGTGTCGTGGTGGTCACCCATGACCAGCGTGCCCTCGATGTGTTTGATAAAATTTACGAGATGGAGGATGGGCAGCTGCGTCCATCAAAATTTGTTTAGCCGGAGCGGTCCGGCATCCGGCGGGCCACCCATCCCCCATTCGGGGGATAAAAGTTTACGATTGCAATTCGCGGTCGTTATCAGCCAATCTCGTCACACATTATCAACCGCCACAAAGCACATAGCCCCTGTGTATGGGCATTGTGTCGGGATAACCATGAAACACCGCGAAACCAAAAACCTCATGAGCACACCACAATCGAAACTCCTGTGCGCCTCCCTCGCCGCACTCGGGCTCACCTTTGGGTCCACAGCCCAGGCTGCCAGCTCCGTTTATACGGGCAAGGCCAACGCCAACTGGAACAACGCCACAAACTGGGTCGGGGAAACACTCCCGGGCATCGGGGATGACCTTGTCATCGCGGATGCCACAATCAACAACTCCGTCACCCTGAACGACGGCAGCCACACGATCGGCCTGCTCCAGTTTGGATCCACCGGTCTCCGGGCCAACCCGCCATCGGCCCAGTTCATCATCAACGGCAATACCAGCGCCGCGACCTCCTTCGGTTTGACCATCACCAACGGTGTTGTGGCCAACGGCAATTTCCAGAGCAGTGGCACGGCAGGTTTCCAAACCAAGGTGCCTATCACCATGCAGGGGGACCAGACCTGGTCCATCGGCGGCAACGCGGGCGGCGGCAACGCCGACTTCGGCTTGATGCTCACTGTGGGGACCGCGGGCGTCCAACGCCCCCTCGTTCTCAACGGCAAACTCACGAAAGTGGGCTCCGGTCAGCTCTGTTTTGTGGGGCAGAACGTTGGCAACGGCGACATTGTGGTGAACCAGGGATCACTAAAATACAATGCCGGCACCACCTCCATGCTGACGGTGGGCGGCACCGGCAGCGTGACCGTGAACGACGGGGCGGCCCTGTTCATTTCGAAGAACAGCGGTAGTTTGAACATCACAAAAGCGGTGGTCATGAACAACGGCTCGACCCTGCGGCTGGCCGGCAACAACGCCACCAAGAATTTCGTGGGGTGTCCCTTCACCTTCAACGGCACGGTGCCGATCATCGGTGAATACGCCAGCCTGCTCCTCGACTTCACAAACACATTGAGTGGCACCATCAATAGCACCATCACCGGCAGCGCGGGCATCCTGACCTTCTGGGCCAACAATTCGGCTCTCTCAGGCACCATCAACAACAACGCCGCCCTGCTCATGCGGTTCGGCGCGGCATCCGCAGCCAGCACCGCCGTCAATTACGGCCTCAACAATGCCGCCGCCTATTATGAAATTTACGGCCCGGTGACCGATCTCGCGATCGGCGCCCTCAGCGGTAACAGCGGCATCGCTCGCAACAGCAACACAAACAGCGCACCCGCCACCCTCTCCGTCGGGGCGCTGAACCTGAGCACGACGTTTGGCGGTGTGCTGGCTGACAACACCGGCGCCTTGGCCCTCAACAAGGTCGGCACAGGCCGACTGACCCTCACCAATGCGAACACCTACTCGGGCGCGACCGTCGTGAACGGTGGCGGCCTGTTCCTGCAGGGGGCGGGTGCCAGCCTCGGGTTCGGGAGCGTGACCGTCAATGCGGGAGCCTCCTTCGGCGGCAACGGTAGTGTGAACGGCCCGGTGACCCTCTCCAGCGGAGCGACCCTCCAGCTCGATGGGGCCCTCACCGCACCCACCCTGGCTATCACCTCGCTGACGCTCGGTGCCGGCGGTGCCGATCAGACCGTTTCCCGGTTCAACGTTTATCTGGGCGGGAAAGTGACCGGCGGAACCCTCACCGTCAACGGTCAGAATACCATCGATATTCTGGGCTCAGCCCCGGCCGTCGGGGTTTACGACCTGTTCACCTACGCCGGAAGCATCGCCGGGGCAGGTTTTGCAGGATTCAAGATGGGTGCTCTCCCCTACGGTGTTGTGGCACACCTGCAGGATTCCGGCAGCGCCGTTCAACTGAATGTGACCGCTGTGACCGTCGAACCGGGCATCTGGACCGGTGCCGCCTCCAGCGTCTGGAACCTCGCGGGCGGGCTCGAATGGAAGGGTGCCACCTCCGGCAATCCCCAGCCTTACCACGATCTGGATGTCGTTTCTTTTGATGACTCCGCCACAAGCTTCAACGTCAATATCACCGAGAACGTCACTCCGACCACCCTCACCGTCAACAACAACGCCCAGACCTACACCTTCTCCGGTGCAGGCGGGATCACCGGCAGCGCGGCACTTGGCAAGGATGGTTCCGGCACTCTGGTTCTTGCCAACGACAACAGCTACACCAGCGGGACCTACATCACCAACGGAGCCGTCCAAATCGGCAACGGCGGAACGAATGGCTCCATAAACGGGGCCATACTTGATAATGGCAGCCTGCTCCTCAACCGTTCAGATGTTCTCAACGTCTCCGGCGACATCAGCGGCACTGGATCTGTCGAGCAGCGAGGCTCTGGTATGTCCATCCTCAGCGGGAACAACTCGTTCGCCGGGGTCGCAAAAGTCACCACCGGAACTCTGGCAACGGGCAGTGGTTTGGCCTTGGGAGATACCAACGCCGCCACGACCGTGGCCGCCGGGGCGACGCTCGATGTGAACAGCCAAGGCCTCGGCATGGAACCGATCACCGTGCTCGGGGCCGGCATCGGCGCCGCAGGTGCCATCGTGAACAACGGCCCCGGGGATCAGCAGAACGCCCTTCGTTATGTCACCCTCACCGGCCCCACCACCTTCGGCGGTTTCCGCCGCTGGGATATCCGCGACCCGGCTCCCGCAGCCGACCCCACAGGCGGCCTCAACGCCTTCCTTCTGGGCAACGGCCACAAGTTGACCAAGGTTGGCACCAATGTTGTTGCCTTCATCAACATCGGCGAGACAAGCCTTGGAGACATTGACATCCAGGGCGGCACACTCACGATTTCCCGGTCCACCTTCCTCGGCAACGCCAGTGGAAAGATTGCCATCTATCCCGGTGCGACCCTTCAACTGCACCGCCTGCCGGAATTTGCCGCCAATGTGCTCAACAGGGTGGTCCTCATGACCAATGCCACATTTGGCATCGAGCCCAACGGATTGACCAACCAGTTCACAGGCCCGATTACAGTCAGTGGCTCCAACACGATCGGCCTGCCGGCAGCTGCAGGTATGGATATCATGGGATCGATGACAGGTAATGGCTCCATCACAGCAGGTGGCGGCGGTGCGCTCATCATCTCCGGAACCTGCTCCCACACGGGAGGCACAACCTTCAGTGGCGGGTTCCTGCAGGTCGATGGCTCGCTCGGAACAGGGGCCCTTCCGCTCAACCTCTCAGGAGCCGTTCTTTCCGGGAATGGAACGATCAGGGATGCCGTGACTATCCCGAGTGGCTCCACCCTCGCTCCCGGCACAACCGAACCGGGCGCGCTCTCGATCAACAGCTCCCTCGTTCTGGCGGCCGGCAGCACCAGCCGCTTCAAGATCAACAAGGACATGGTCACCAACGACGTTGTGCGCGGCCTCAGCAGTGTCACATATGGTGGTGCCCTTGTTCTCACGAACACCGGTTCCGTGGCTTACGCGCCCGGGGACAGTTTCAAACTGTTCAGCGCCTCCAGCTACAGCGGCTCGTTCTCCTCCATCACCCCGGCCATCCCGGCCCTTGGGTTGATTTGGGATACGAACGCCCTCCAGACCGCGGGCACCCTCAAGGTCATGGTCCTCCCCACCCCCAGACCCCTGGTTGTCCTCTCGGCTGCCAGCCTCATCAGGCAGGAGGTCAATGTCCTGTTTGACACCTCTGTGGATGCCACGACCGCCCAGGATCCCGCCAACTATTCCATCAGCACCGGCAACCAGATCGTCAGCGCCACGGTCGTGAACGACACAAACGTCCTCCTCGCCCTCGCAACCCCCGTAACAGCCCCCTCATTCACGGTCCAGGTGCGGAACGTCCGCGACCTGTCCTACATCCCCAACGTGGTGGTTGCCACGAACGTCCCGGGTGTTGCGGTCGGCTTCGAACAAAAGAACTACAGCATCATCACCAACGGCTCCGCCTTCGCCTTCGCCGACAAGATCAAGGTTTACGCCGATGGATCCGACATCTTCGGCACATCCGACCAGTTCGAGTTCGTTTACAAGGATCTGACCAACGACTTCGATGTTAGTGTTCGGGTCGAGTCGTTCACCGTGACGGACCCTGCCGCGAAAGCCGGAATCATGGCGCGGGAGATCACCGATGCCACCTACATCTATCCTGCAGAGCGCCTGGCCATGTCTGCCTGCTTCCCGCCTGACCCGGGTCGTTCGCAGGCCTTCTTGTGTTGCTTCGGCAAGGGTGCGTAACTTTTGGGGGTGAAGTGGCTATGGTTGGTGGCGAACTATGGCAACGAAACGAGATTTTGGTGGTTTTCCTCAACTTCAAACATTGGCAGAGCGGCTGCGGGAGTGGCGATCGAC
>CAIWMU010000105.1 GCA_903913865.1 uncultured Verrucomicrobia subdivision 3 bacterium | reverse complement strand
GCCGACGTCAACCTTCCCTCGAAAGACGGTGAAACTCCGTTGATGATGGCCGTGAGCCGTGGGGACGATGCTATCGGATTGATTAATTACCTCATCGACAAGGGAGCTGATTCGAATCGCAGAGACAACTCAGGACAAACGGTCTTTGAATTAGGAAAGTCCACCCCCGCGAAACCCAAGGTGATTGAGTTGTTGACTGATATGCAGAAGTCGCAAGCCAGGACAAACACGTCACCGCCCCCCCCTCGCGGAGACTGAGCGGGGCGATTCCCCTTGAATGATCTACGCCGCAAAACAAGACTTGGCTTCCCCCGCTGAGGTTTCATCGTTGAGCTTTCCCACCCCGTCAATCCTCTGCGCTTTTTGTCCTGGCCGCCGACCCGCTGCCCTTCTTTCCCTGCGGGCGGACAGTCCAAACGCTACGCTCCGTTCCCGGCTTGCACAAACTCCCGAGTAAACCACAGGAGAAGGTTGCACAACTCCAAACCCGTCCGCAAACGGATCCCCATTCGCGGATATCCTGCGATAACCGATCTCCGAGGGGAAATCCGTAGATGGCGCAGATCAATGCAGATTCCGGCCAGCCCCTGCTTGCCCATCTGCGGTAATCTGCGAAATCTGCGGATAATATCGGGCCAGCGGCCTGACGCGGGGGGAGGCGTGGGTTGTGTCGAAACCACTGTGACTCGCGTGCTGTGACTGTTCAGGAGGTAGGAGGATCATTGCCACCGGGAGGTGTGGAGCATGGCCGTTTAGAGTTGGGGTATCGCGCTCACGAGCCTCGTGGTCAGTGATCTTGGGTGTTTCGGTGTGCATTGGCCTTCGATTTTCTATGGATTCGTGAACGGGAAGCTTCAACTGGTTGGACCTGCAACGTTCTGGGGCGCAGCGTGGGGGCCTGATGGCTTTTCCGACAGGCCCCGGGGTGTCGCTCATGTTCAACCCCGGCGGTGGTTGAAGAGCAACGCCATGAGACCACGGGTGGAAAGTCAAAGAGAACCCCGCATCGCGGAGGGGTGCCGGAGCGCCAATGCGGCGGTGTTTAAAATGATGATCGGGCAACGCAGCTCGACGGGGTTTTTATTGAGATACCATTCCGGTTTGACTTGATGGGGGGGGATGGTTACCGTGCGGCTTATGAAGTGTCGGCCCAGCCGTTTTCTGCTCGTGATTTTGTGCCTGTTGGCGTTGCCTCTCACGGCGCCAGCACCGCTCATCTATACCCCCGGCGAGGGGTGGACTTACGAGCCGGTGGGGGGCGACAGCAAGTGGCGCCAGACACGCGCCAAGGACCAGCTGGATGTGGCTCAGGCCGCTTTCGACAAAAAGGTTTACGGCATGGCGCTGAAGGCCGCCCGCCGGGTGGTGAAGGTGTGGCCTCTTTCCGACTATGCCGGACAGGCCCAATACCTTGTTGCCCGTTGCTATGAAGCCAAGGGCAACGATGAGAAGGCCTTCAAGGAATATCAAAAAGTTCTGGAGAAGTACCCGAAGATTCCCGCCTATCAGGAGATCCTTGCCAGACAGTATAATATTGCCAACAAGTATCTGGCGGGCAAATGGTTCCGACTTTGGGGAGTGCTGCCCCTGTTCCCCTCGATGGACCGGACTGCGGAGATGTATGAGAAGGTTGTCAGGAGCGGGCCCTACAGCGAAGTGGCTCCCCAGGCCCAGATGAAAATCGGTGCCGCCCGGGAGAAGCAGCACAATTATCCGATGGCAGTCAAAGCCTATGAGACGGCTGCTGACCGCTACAACGACCAGCCCAAGATCGCAGCGGACGCCCTTTACAAGGCCGGCATGGCCTACAACAAGCAGGCCCAGACGGCGGAATACGACCAGAGCGCGGCGGGGCAGGCGATTGCGTCGTTCACCGATTTCATGACCCTCTACCCGAACGATTCCAGGGTGGATGGTGTGCGGAAGATCATCTCCAGCCTCCGGACTGAGCAGGCGCGGGGGAGTTACAACATCGCGAAGTTTTACGAGAAGAAAAAGAAGTGGCGGGGTGCGGTGGTTTATTACAACGAGGTGCTGCTGCAGGACCCGAACTCCGCCTTTGCCCCTATTGCGAAGCGTCGTATTGAGGCGCTGAAGGACAAAGCCCAGGCTCAGATGGCGGCGACCCCGAAAAAGTGACCCATCCAATGAAGTCCGTCCGCTTACTTTTCTCGTTGTTGCTGATCGCCCTGATCACGGGTTGCGCGGGATATCGGCTTGGGCCAACGAACGGCTCCGGGCTGGGGGAGAGATCGCTGCAGGTGATACCCTTTGTGAACCAGACTCTGGAACCGCGACTTTCGGATGCGGTGACCCAGCAGATCCGGAAGCAGGTGCAGAAGGATGGGACGTTCCGGATCGCCTCGCATGATGACGGGGATGTCGTTGTCAGTGGAGTTCTGGTGACCTATGAGCGGCAGGAGTTGAGCTTCTCCCCGCGCGATATTGCGACGGTTCAGGATTACCGGGTGGCTCTGACGGCCCGAGTGACCGCCAAGGACAGATCTTCCGGCAAAGTACTGCTGGAACAGAACGTGACCGGCTACACCCTCGTGCGCGTGGGGAAGGATCTCGTCAGCAGTGAGCGGCAGGCGCTGCCGTTGCTCGCCGCGGACCTCGCGAAGACCATCACAGCCCTGCTTGCGGAAGGCAGTTGGTAGGACTTAAACCAGCATGAAACCCACCCTCCTCGCTCTGTTTTGTGCATTCGGGCTGGCGGGTTCGATTTCAGCCTCCACAAATGTCACCGTGCAGGCGAATTCCGGGACCAATGCGCTTCCCGCCAAAACTTCCCGTTCCGCGCCAGCAGTGCAGGCTCCATCCCCGGGACTCCCGGTTCCAGCGGTCAAAAAATCCCCGGGTTATCCTTTCCGGGGCAAGCTGGTCTCGGTGAACGCCCCTGCGGGCATCATCAAGATCGGCAAAAGCACCTACTACATCAGCCCGGAAACGAAGTTGATGATCAATGGGGCTCAGGGCCGGCTGGTGGATTTCAAGCCGGGTCAAAGTGTGGTGGGTTATGCCAGAAAGGCCCCGGATGGACGGGCTTTTGCGGTCAGCCTTCGGATCGGGGAGAAGCCGGAGGCAGCCGGAACCTCCACCAAAAACTAGACCACGAGCCGGTTCCACGATGGGGCCGTGGCCGGCCTGAAGTCTTTGGGACTCCCTATGTCCTGCGCCACCAGCTGGTCTTGCCTTTGGGGGACTTCGGCTGGATGGCTCCAGTGCTCTGCGCGATGAGGAGCTGGCTTCTGGCAAGCTCCAGCGCCATCTTGAATTCATCATAGCTCAGGAACCGGTCTGCAGGGTTCTTGGCCAGGACCTTCACCAGCGCGTCGCTGGTCGGGGTGGTCACCTCAGGCAGGACTGCGTTCGGGGCGGTGAGGGGGGTGTGGACGTGCGCGGCGACGAGTTCCTCCACAGTGGGTGCTTCGAAGGGCACGTGCCCGGTGAGGGCATGGTAGAGGGTGCATCCCAGGCTGTACATGTCCGAGAGGAATGTCTCCGGCTCCCGCTTTATTTTTTCCGGGGCGACGTAATAAGGGGTGCCTTCAGTCACTGCGGAGGCCTCGTGCTCCGCCTCCGTGCTGCGGGCCAGGCCGAAATCCACCAGCTTGGGTTCGTCGTCAGAATTGAAGAGGATGTTCCCGGGTTTGATATCCCTGTGCAGCAGGCTGTGGCGCAGGGAAAGGTCCAGGGCGGAGGCGATCTTGATCCCCACATCCAGCACGTTCAACTCGGGAATCTTCTGGTTTTGCTCGATGCGGCTGTCGAGGCTGCCCCGGTCCGCGAGTTCCATGACGAGGTAACGCTGGCCTTCAAACTCATCGAAGGCATAGATGTGGATGATATTTGTATGGTTCAGGGATGCGCAGGCCCGGGCCTCGCGGTAAAAGCTCTCCAGTGCGACCGGGTCGCTCTCCAACTCCTTGCGCATGAGTTTGATAGCGACCATGCGCTGGAGGACGGTGTCCCAGGCGCGGTAAACCTTGCCGTAGCCACCAGAGGCGATTTTACTGCGGAGCTCGAACTGGCGGATGGCCATGGGCATCATGATGGGATGTCCGCACTTGCTGCATGGAATGGTGGCCAGCGGGGGCATGTCGCCGGGTATGAAGGCGCGTCCTTCGCATCCGCTGCAGGTAACCATCTTCAGTGGGGTGTCACTCATGGCTGTTGCAATCTACCACTCCAACGGGTGGTAACAAGAGCGATTCGCGTGCGAATGGGATTTGGTGCAAAAATAGGGGTAGGCGGGTGGCATGTGGGGGCGGAAATGGTGATTAAAAGGAGCGTTTGGAGGGATCGAATGAAAAAGAGGAGAAATAGTTGTTGCATGCCTTTGCCCGTTTGTTATATTCCTTGCTCCGTTTGGCACTAGAATGCCAATCCGGGCAGACAAAATTTTTACACGAAATGCCGACAATTAATCAGTTGGTCCGCAAAGGCCGCAACAAGCTGAAGCACAAGTCCAAGTCGCCAGCCTTGGAAAACTCGCCGTTCCGCCGTGGCGTGTGCATTCAGGTGATGACCCGTACGCCCAAGAAGCCGAATTCCGCGATGCGGAAGGTGGCGAAGGTGCGTTTGACGAATGGTTACGAGATCATCGCATACATTCCGGACGAGGGCCACAACCTGCAGGAACACTCAATCGTTCTCGTGCGTGGCGGCCGTGTGAAGGATCTTCCGGGCGTTCGCTACCACATCGTTCGTGGCACGCTTGACGCTGCCGGTGTTGAAAAGCGTCGTGTCAGCCGCTCCAAGTATGGTGTCAAACGCCCGAAGGCGGGTGCGAAACCCGCGGCGTAACCGTCATTTTTCACAAATAAACTTTTAACAGCCCACGCTAACATGTCTAGACGTCGTCAAGCCGTAAAACGGCCCGTATCCAAGGATGCCAAGTTCAACAGCACGCTCGTTTCACGTCTGGTGAACACCGTGATGTATGGTGGAAAGAAGACCACCGCACAGCGCATCGTCTATGGTGCGTTTGAAGAGATTACCGCAAAGAATCCCACCAGCAACCCGCTGGAAATTCTTCAGCGAGCCGTTGACAACGCCAAGCCGCGTCTTGAGGTGAAGGCCCGGCGTGTTGGCGGTGCCACATATCAGGTTCCCCTGGAGGTTCCTGTTGACCGTCAGTTTGCCCTCGCTCTGCGGTGGCTGGTGGATTTTGCTGATGCGCGCAAAGGCGTGCCGATGAAGGTCGCTCTCGCATCTGAGATTCTGGATGCCTATCAGGGTCAGGGGAATGCCATCCGCAAGCGCGATGACGTTCACAAGATGGCCCAGGCCAACAAGGCTTTCGCCCACTTCCGCTGGTAGTCAATTCCCGGCAGATCGGCCCCGTACATTTTATTGTCGGGGCTTTTTCATTCCCACAGCAACTTTAAGACCCTCTTTATAATGGAATCACCAGCGGACAAAAACAAATCGGCGGCTTCCGGCCCTAACGCGGCAGGGAGACCTTACCCGATGGAGCGCACCCGTAATATCGGCATTGCTGCTCACATCGATGCAGGCAAGACGACCACCACGGAGCGGATCCTGTTCTATACGGGATTGATCCATAAAATGGGTGATGTCGATGATGGTAACACCGTCACCGACTGGATGGAGCAGGAGCGTGAGCGTGGCATCACCATCACATCCGCCGCCACCACTTGCTACTGGACGCAGAAGGACGACAGCACCTACAAGGCTTTTCAGTCCATCACCCACCGCGTCAACATCATTGACACCCCGGGTCACGTCGATTTCACCGCTGAGGTTGAGCGCTCCATGCGCGTGCTGGATGGTGCCGTTGCCGTGTTTTGTGGTGTCGCCGGTGTTCAGCCCCAATCTGAAACCGTCTGGCGCCAGGCCACGAAGTACAAGGTTCCCCGGATCGCCTTCATCAACAAGATGGACCGAACCGGAGCAAATTTTGAAAACGCCCTGAACGATTTGCGCAAGAAGTTGGGTGCCTATGCCTTTCCGGTGATGATCCCCGTTGGCAAGGAGGACTTTCTGACCGGAGTTCTCGATGTTGTCAACCAGAAGGCCATCATCTATGACGAAACGGATGAGACCGGTTTGAAGTATCAGGTCACCGATGTGCCTGATGACATGAAGGAATATGGAAAGAGAGCCCTCGCTGAGCTGATTGATGCCGTCTCGAACAAGGACGACCTGATCGCGGAGTTGGTGATCGAAGGCAAGGATATCACTGCTCCAATCCTCAAGGCCGCGATTCGGCGCCTGACCTGCAAGATTGAATTTGTTCCTGTGCTGGGCGGTTCCGCCTTCAAGAAGCGCGGAGTGCAACCTCTAGTGGATGCAGTCATCGATTATCTGCCTTCCCCGCTTGATGTGCCTCACGCACAGGGAATCGAGCCGGGAACCGATATTGTTGTTGATGTTCCTTCGGACGACCACAAGAAGTTCTGCTCTCTGGCCTTCAAGCTTTGGACTGATCCCTTCGTGGGCAAGCTCGTTTTCTTCCGCGTATACAGCGGTCAGCTGAAGAAGGGGGATACCATTTACAATCCGCGAACCCGCAAGCGTGAGCGTGTGAGCCGCGTGATGATGATTCAGGCGGACAAGCGGATCGATGTTGAGACGACGTTTGCCGGTGATATCGCCGCTCTGGTCGGATTGAGGAACATCACCACAGGCGACACCCTGTGCGACGAGGATTTTGACGTGATGCTCGAACCTCCGACGTTCCCGGAGCCGGTTATCTCGATGGCCGTCGAACCCAAGACCAAGGCCGATCGTGAGAAGATGAGCGAGGGACTTGGTCGTCTGGCTGAGGAAGATCCCACGTTCCGGTGCTTCACCAACGAGGATACAGGCCAGCTGATCATCGCGGGGATGGGTGAGCTGCATTTGGAAATCATTCGGGACCGTCTCTTCCGGGAGTTCAAGGTCACTGCAAACGCCGGGGCCCCCCAGATTGCCTATCGTGAAACCTTCACCAAAGCGGCTGAGGGCGTTGGCAAGTTCATCCGCCAGTCGGGTGGTCGTGGACAATACGGACATGCAGTCGTATCCGTTCAACCGAACGAGCGCGGCAAGGGTGTCGAGATCGAGAATAAGATCGTTGGCGGTGCCATTCCGAAGGAATTCATTCCTGCCGTTATTCACGGTATCGAAGAGGCCGTCAAGGGGAGTGTCATCGCAGGGTTCCCTGTCGTCGACATCAAGGTTCAGGTCATCGACGGGACGTTCCACGAAGTCGATTCGAGCGAACTCGCATTCAAGATGGCCGGTATTTTTGCGCTCAAAGAGGCAGCCAAGCAGGCGGGTGCGATTCTGCTGGAGCCCATCATGAAGGTCGAACTTACGACCCCGGATGAGTATCAGGGCGATCTCTTGGGCGATGTGAACCGCCGCCGTGGCAAGATCATCCAGATCGATGCCAAGGACAACACCACGATCATGCAGGCTGAAGTTCCCCTGTCTGAAATGTTCGGTTACGCGACAGCGATCCGATCCCTCTCCAAGGGACGTGCCGCCTACTCGATGGAGCCGTTCAGGTTCGAGCCGGTGCCTTCATCCATCGCAGCCACGATTCTGGACTCTGCAAAGGGCAAGCCTGCCGCAAGGTCCTAAGAAATCTGTTAATCTACAAAAGCCCGTCTGGGAAACCAGGCGGGCTTTATTGTTTCTGGACCCGGAGAAATCCTTGATCCGGGTGGGGGAATGGGGGGATGAGGAAGTGCTTTCGCAGCCCACCGGCCAAAGGCGCAGGCCTTTGGTCGGTGGGTTTTCGAAAGCATGGGGACAGTGATCCCCGGAGGCAGGCAACAGACGGGCTACCTCATACTGCGCTACTCACGGCTGGCGGCCAGGCACTCTTCGAAATCGACGAGTTCCTTGATTTGAACCAGAAACCATCGGTCAATTTTGGTGAGTCCAAAAATCTGCTCGATATCAAATCCAGCCCGGAGGGCGTGACGTATGTAGAAAATGCGTTCAGCGTTCGGAACACTGAGTTTTTGAATGATGAGATCCCTGGGGAAGATGTCACGATCTCCGATGACTTTCTCTCCGATTCTCCAGGGCTTTCCATCACCCCCCAAGCCATACCGGCCGATTTCCAGAGAGCGGAGGGCCTTCTGAAGGGATTCCTTGAAGGTGCGTCCGATGGCCATGGCCTCGCCGACGCTCTTCATCTGCGTGTTCAGAGTGGGATCGGCCTGGGGAAATTTCTCGAAAGCGAACCTGGGGATCTTTGTGACAACGTAATCGATGGTGGGTTCAAAACTCGCCGGGGTCTCCCGGGTGATGTCGTTGCGAATCTCGTCAAGGAGGTATCCCACAGCAAGTTTTGCGGCGATTTTCGCGATCGGAAATCCGGTGGCCTTTGAAGCCAGGGCCGAGGATCGCGAAACTCTCGGGTTCATCTCGATGATGACCATGCGGCCGTTGTCCGGGTTGACAGCGAACTGGATGTTGGATCCCCCCGTTTCGACTCCGACAGCCCGGATGACGGCAAAGGAGGCATCCCGCATGAGCTGAAACTCCTTGTCCGTCAGCGTCTGGATGGGGGCCACGGTGATGGAATCTCCGGTGTGGACCCCCATCGGATCAAAATTCTCGATCGAGCAGATGATCACGCAGTTGTCATTGCGGTCCCGCATGACCTCCATCTCGAATTCCTTCCAGCCGAGCAGGGATTCCTCGACGAGAATCTCCGACACCGGTGAGAGTTCAAGACCCCGTTTGGATATCTCCTCGAATTCCTCACGGTTGTAGGCGATGCCCCCGCCTGTTCCACCGAGGGTGAAGGCGGGGCGGATGATGAGGGGGAGCTTGCCGATTCTCTCCGCGATTTGGCGCGCCTCTTCCACGGTATGGGCTGTCCCGCTGATGGGGACGTCCAAGCCGATTTCCAGCATGAGGTCCTTGAAAACCTGACGATCCTCGCCACGTTCGATGGCTCGTGCGTTGGCACCGATCATCTCGATCCCATGCTTCTCGAGAACACCACTGCGACAGAGGGACATGGCGGTGTTGAGAGCTGTCTGGCCGCCGAGCGTTGGCAGGAGCACCAGTTTGCCATTGGCACCGATGCGCCTCATTTCTTCGAGCTCACGCAGGATGATCTTCTCGACGCATTCCGGAGTGATGGGTTCGATGTAGGTGCGATCCGCAAACTCCGGATCGGTCATGATCGTTGCCGGGTTGGAGTTTACGAGCACCACCCTGTAGCCCTCCTCGCGGAGAGCTTTGCAGGCCTGGGTGCCGGAATAATCAAATTCGCAGGCCTGACCAATGATGATCGGGCCGGCGCCGATGATCAGGACGGAGTGAATGTCGGAGCGTTTTGCCATCTTAAAATTCCCGATGATGAAATACTCTTGCGGCCTTCAAGTCGATGCTTTTTTTCGACAAGTCTATTTCTGTGGTGGTTGGGGATGCCTGGAGGAGTTCTACCCGGGGAAGCCCGCAGGTTTGCCTGCCGCTCCTGTGGCTGAATAGCAAACGAGGACGACTTTGCAAGCCGTCCCCGTTTGGTGAGAGTTACCCGGGTTCAACCGGGATCCCGGACTAGGGTTGTTAGCGGTTTTTGGGGGGCACTCAGCTCAGTTTTTGGCCTTTGCCTCCAGACGATAGCTGAGTGTGCCCAGATAGCGCTTGCTTGGCTTGTTGCGGGCCCTTTGACGCTCGCGGGCGGCAATCAGATGCTTGAGGCATCTGGAGGCGCTCTGCGCGGGGGCACCGCACTCGGTGCACCGACGGTCTCGCTGCTTGCGCAATTGATATTTGCGCTGCCGTGAGACCTTCAGGTTCGTGAATTCATCTTTGATAGGTCTTCTCATTTACCTTTGCTCGGGGGTTGGGGGGGGTTAACTGATTTTGGTGCGGCCTGGCATTGGAACAGGGGGCTGGGTGACGGGGGAATTCCAGTTGGGGGTCTCCGGAACCAGGCTCTCCTTTGAGTTCAGTGCCTGTTCCCAGGTGACTTCCTGACCGGTGTAGGCGGCCATGCGGCCCATGATCGCCAGCAGGGTGCTGTGGGCCATGCGGATACCGTCGTTGATCGGAGTGCCCTTGCGGATGGATTCAAAGAGCTCGTTGTGTTCCTGCTGATACATGTCAGTGGGCTTCTCCTCCTTGAAGCGCCAGGAGTTCTTCCCTTTGATGACGAAGGGTCCGCTGAAAGCCCGAACGATATGGGCTGCGCCGTCCGCGCCCATGAAATAGTCGGAGTTGTCATTGGCGCAGTCCATCTGCTGGCGGCTGAAATGGAATCCTTTGACGCCATCGGCATACTCATAGACCACGGAAAAATGGTCATAGATATTGCCGAATTCAGCGCCGGTACGGACCTGCCGGCCACCGTGCGCAACGCACTTGAGGGGGGGCACATCCTTCATGACCCAGGCCATCTTGTCGATGCTGTGGACTGCCTGCTCGGCGATATGGTCGCCCGAGAGCCAGGTGTGGTAATACCAGTTCTTGACCTGCATTTGAAGGTCTGTCCACGCTGGATTGCGCTGGAACGGTGACCAGACGTAGCCGGTGTTGTAGGTGGTATACAGGGCGCGCACATCACCAATCGCTCCACTGTGAATCTTCTCCATGATGGCGCGGACGCCGGAATTATAGCGGTAGCAAAAGCCAGCAACGAGGCTGAGCTTCTTCTGGCGGGCCTGTTCCACGGCTTCCAGCACGGTGCGCACTCCAGGCGCATCGGTCGCCATCGGTTTCTCACAAAAGACGTGCTTGCCTGCGGCAATTGCGGCTTTCAGGTGCTGCGGACGAAAGCCGGGAGGTGTGGCCAGAAGGACCACGTCCACGCCGCTGTCGATCACCTTCTGGTAGGCATCCAATCCCACGAAGCACTTGTCCGGGGTCACCTTGACCTGGCCCGGGACCGCCGCCTGCAGCTCGCGCAGGCTGCCCTGCAAACGATCATCAAAAGCGTCCCCCATGGCGGTCAGGACAACGTTTGGATCGGCCTTCAGGGCCTGGTTGGCCGCTCCGGAGCCACGTCCGCCGCATCCAATGAGGCCGACCTTCAGCGTTTCGGAATTTGTGCCAGCGAACAGGTTGCCGGGCAGGATCGCCGGGGCGGCGAGAATGCCGCCCACGATGGCGGAATTTCTCAGGAATTGTCGTCTGGATTGGTTTGTGTTCGGGATTTGGGGCTGTTTCATATTAGTGAGTCTTGGTGGATGGGGGTGGTTCCGGGACATCCGTATCCCGTCGGAGTTTCCTCCGAAAAAAGCTGGTTCCCTTTGGAATATTTGAATGGAATGATGAAAGTCATCTAAACTGCCAGAGTTTGGGGTCAATGGCCATTGGCCGTGCCGGGGTTGCACCAGAGGCGGTTCTTGTTGATGAACAGCGCTTCGCGGCTCCACTCGGCGTATTTGACCATCTGGACACTTCCGCTATATCCGAGGACGATGCCGCCAATCTTTCCATGGCGCCGACCCAGACCGAAGTCATAAGTTGGATCGGGGTAGCTGGATCCATCGTTGTAGTTGTTCGCGCCGAGGGTGGGGCTGATATCGTCAGGCTCCCACATCATGAAGGCGTCCTGCTTGAAATCGGTTTGGTTGTAGGTGTTGCCCTGGGGGACAAGTGCACCGTAGCCGCATACCGCACCATTCATTACGTAGGTGGACATTTTGTTGGATCGGCCCTTGAAGGTTATTGTATTGGTCTTGTCAAGAGGGCAGCGGTATACCCCGATATTTTTGATGTAAGACCAAAGGAGGCCTCCCTCATAAGCGAGTTGGGGGTTCTGGTTGTAGGGGGCGACGTCCAGATTCGGGGGTGTGCCGGTGGTTTTCGGATCGTAAAGCCAACCCTTGAGCCACGGCGGGTTCCAGTTTGGAAACGGCAGCTTGTCACGGCTGTCACCGCAATACATGTGAATGGCGAGGCCAATCTGCCGGCAGTTGTTGACGCACTGGGTTCGTTGGGCCTTCTCCTTGGCACTCGACAGAGCGGGGAGAAGCATGGCTGCCAAAATGGCGATGATGGCAATGACAACCAGGAGTTCAATCAGGGTGAAGCCCCGTGAACTTGATTCAGGCTTCCTGCTGGACAGGGTGGGTTCGTTTTTTTTCATTCGTTGTGCGCGGTTCTGATTTATGGATGGATTCTGCTGCCAAGGCAACAGTTCGCACCCATGCTGATGTTCTGATAAAGCTTCGATGCCCCAAACTTAACTGGTTTGCCTTGGGGTGCGCCATCCCCTTTTTGGGGGACTTACCTACCTATTTTGTGGTATGGCGCCGATTGTCCGGTTGTGGTTCTCTTTTGGCTCAGACCGTGAGCGGTTCCGCTTGGGTGGCTGGATCCGTTGGGTTGAAATATCACGGCTGTTGGGTTGGTCTACTGCACCAGGCGCCCGGGGTGGTTCCCGGGCGCCGAATCCGCCTCGGTTGCTTGTTGTCCGCCTTGCATCTTCCCTGTGGTCCTTTTTCATGACTGGTGTGGATGCTTCGGGTTTTCGATTTCCTGAGCTGTCAGGTTGCCAGTGAAGAGTGGCCTGTCTGATAAAATCTCCCCGAACCATAATCATTGGCATTCATCCACTTTGTGTGCGATTCTTTGCCCATGAACCATGAGCCCACGAAGCTACGATTGAGGATTTCGTGCGGATTCACATTGGTCGAGTTGCTCGTTGTAATCGCTGTGATAGCGATTCTGGCGGCACTGTTGCTGCCAGGTCTGGCACGGGCCAAGGCGGCAGCAAGGCGCATTCAATGCATCAACAACCAGCGGCAGCTGGCTGCCACATGGGTCATTTATGCCGGTGACAACAGCGACAGGCTGGCAGCCAACGGCCATAACGATCCCCCAAGCAGAACCTTGAAGCAGTGGGTTCAGGGCGCCTTCTTCAACCTTACCGACACCACGAACCAGGCCTTGCTGCTGGATCCCAACTACGCGCTTTTTGCCAATTACCTGAGGACCATCAAGGTTTATGCGTGTCCCACGGATCAAACCCAGGTGAGGGTCAACGGAGTGAATCAGCAGCGCATACGGAGCTACTCCCTCAACGGTTATCTGGGTTGGGCGGGGACCTGGGATAACCGGCTTGCGGCAAATTACCGGGTTTTTCAGAAATACGCACAGGTGAACGCCGCGATGCCGCAGGGAACCTTTCTGTTCGGCGATGTCCATCGGGACAGCATCTGCTGGCCATACTTCGGGGTGGTGATGGACAGGGATGTTTTTTTCAACTACCCGGGCAGCTCGCACAGCAGCGGGGCTGTTTTCTCATTCAGCGACGGACATGCGGAATACCATAAATGGGTGGATGGCAGGACCATAAATCCGAAATCAGCAGACTTCCACAAACACAACGATTCATCCCCGGGTAATCGGGATCTGGCATGGTTGAGGGTCCGGACCACTGTGGTGAAGTAGGAAACCGGCCAGATTGGAGAGGATCACCCCCCCGTTTTCATCAAAAAAGGGGAGTCTGAATTGAAATTGTCCCCTTAAGGGCAACAAATGTACTGTTTTCCTCAAAAAATGGCTTGGCAGGACGCCCCTGAATTTTTCATAGTTACGGCTCAATTTTATGAGAAACATAAATCGTAACATACGGGGCGCGCTATTGTGCGCCTTCGCCGGGGCTTCAACAGGCGCTTTCGCCAGTGAGGCCGACATTGCCATTCCAGATCTTTCAAGGGTCCGTTTTGAAGGTCTGGGGGGGATCAGCGGTGCCTGGCTGATGTATCTTGGTATCGTCATCTGCGCAATCGGGGCGATATTCGGGATCGTTCAATACATGCAGACCAAAGCGCTCCCGGTGCATGAGAGCATGGCAAAGGTTTCCCATACGATCTATGAAACCTGCAAGACCTACCTCCTGACGCAGGGCAAGTTTCTGGCGATTCTCTGGGTTATGATCGCTGTCTGCATGTTCTACTATTTCAGTGTTCTGCAGAATAACACGCTGCCCCATGTGCTCGTGATCCTGATGGCCTCGATTCTGGGCATCCTCGGCTCCTACGGTGTGGCCTGGTTCGGAATCCGGATCAACACGATGTCGAATTCACGGACGGCATTCTCCGCCCTGAAAGGCAATCCGCTCGCAACCCTCGGAATTCCGCTGCGTTCCGGAATGAGCATCGGGCTGCTGCTCGTCGCTGTGGAGTTGTTCTTCATGATCTGCATTCTGATGTTCCTGCCGAGGGAACTGGTGGGGCCGTGCTTCATCGGTTTCGCGATTGGCGAATCCCTGGGCGCTTCGGTTCTCCGTATCTGCGGCGGTATTTTCACCAAGATCGCCGACATTGGCTCGGACCTGATGAAGATTGTGTTCAAGCTGCCAGAAGATGACCCCAAGAATCCGGGCGTGATCGCCGATTGCACAGGTGACAACGCCGGTGACTCTGTCGGACCGACAGCGGACGGGTTTGAAACCTATGGAGTGACGGGCGTTGCCTTGATCGCCTTTCTGGCGCTGGCACTGGCCAAGAGCCCTGAAATTTGCGCCACGCTGATCATCTGGCTGTTCACCATGCGGGCGCTGATGATCGTGACCTCGCTCATTTCCTACTTTGTGAACGAAGGCATCAGCAAAGCGATGTTTGGCGGCAAGAAGGATTTTGATTTCGAGGCTCCGTTGACCCACCTGGTGTGGATCACCTCGGCTGTCTCCATCCTGATCACCTTCGTGGCGAGCAAGATGCTGCTCGGTGATTTCAAGGATGCCAGTGGCACGGCGCAACCTGCGTTGTGGTGGGTGCTGTCGTGCATCATCAGTTGCGGAACGGTCGCCGGGGCCCTGATTCCGGAGTTCACCAAGGTATTCACCAGCACAAGTTCCAGGCATGTGAAGGAAGTGACGAACTGCTCGAAACACGGTGGCGCGTCGCTCAACATTTTGTCCGGCTTTGTGGCGGGCAACATGTCGGCCTTCTGGATGGGATTGGTGATCATGCTTCTGATGGCCACCTCCTATTACTTCTCACAGAACCCGGCCCTGCTGGCACTCATGCCCGCGAAATTCCTCTTTGCCGCCCCGATCTTTGCATTCGGTCTTGTGGCATTCGGATTTCTGGGAATGGGACCTGTGACGATCGCCGTCGATAGCTACGGTCCGGTGACGGACAACGCGCAATCGGTTTATGAACTGAGCCAGATCGAGGGACGCAAAGGCATCCGTGAGGACATTGAGAAGAATTTCGGATTCAAGCCGGATTTTGAAAATGCCAAGTACCAACTCGAGAAGGGTGACGGGGCAGGAAACACATTCAAGGCCACGGCAAAGCCGGTGTTGATCGGGACTGCGGTGGTGGGGGCCACGACGATGGTGTTCGGCATCATCATGCTTCTCCAGGGGCTTTATGAGAAGCAGGTTGAGTCTGGTATTGCCGGCCCGTTCAAGCCGGTCATCGACGCCCTTTCGATCGTGCAGCCGGAAATTATTCTGGGCCTGATCATGGGTGGAGCCGTGATCTACTGGTTCACCGGTGCATCCTGTCAGGCGGTGGTCACCGGGGCCTACCGTGCCGTGGTTTACATCAAGGAGAACATGAAGCTGGATGCGACGACCGCGTCTGAGAAGGACAGCAAGGAAGTCGTGCGGATCTGCACGGTTTACGCCCAGAAGGGGATGTGGAACATCTTCATCGTGGTGTTCTGCTTTGCTCTCGGTCTGCCGTTCTTCAACCCCTACTTCTTCATCGGCTACCTGATCGGCATCGCCTTCTTCGGGTTGTTCCAGGCCATCTTCATGGCAAACGCGGGCGGCGCGTGGGACAACGCCAAGAAGATTGTCGAAGTGGACATGAGACAGAAGGGCACTGAGCTTCATGCTGCCACGGTCGTGGGTGACACCGTCGGCGATCCCTTCAAGGATACCTCCTCTGTGGCCCTGAACCCGGTCATCAAATTCACGACCCTCTTCGGGTTGCTGGCGGTGGAAATTGCAGTCACCATGAAGGATCAGGGGCTCAAGACGGCCATTGGCAGCGTTTTCTTCCTGATCGCTCTGGTGTTTGTTTACCGGTCCTTCTACGGAATGCGCATTCCTGAGGAGAATTAAGAGATCCGGATTTTTCATGCACCCGTCCCATCGCAAGGTGGGGCGGGTGTTTTTTTATGTGGTTGGCCCCATCGGAACTTTGATTTGAATCCGGGTAGGGGGCCATCCTGCAGGAGGCTGGAAGACCAGCCTCCAACAGGGAGCATGAGAGGGGGTAGACAGGGTTCAGGCCCTATCCGGGATCGGATCCGTGCGGATCGTCTAGTGATACTCCTGCAGGGTCTTGACGGAGTAGCCGCTTTTGCGCAGGGCAGAGATGCCCAGAGCCATGGCGCGGGCACCACTCATGGTGGTCATGATGGGAGTGCCCGTGTAAACGGCCGTGGTCCGTATCTTGACCTCATCAGCCCTGGGGGCCTGACCTGCCGGGGTATTGATGACGAGCTGTATCTCCTTGTTCTTGAGGAGATCGACCGCGTTGGGCCTGCCCTCGGAGAGCTTGGAGACGCGGCGCACCTTCATGCCAGCTTTCTCAAGGATCGCTGCAGTCCCGTTCGTGGCAATCAGTTCAAAGCCCAGATCGGCGTAGAGGCGGGCGACTTCAGGGAGGTCATCCTTGTGAGCATCGCTGACGCTGATAAAAACGGTTCCGGACAGGGGAGGGGCCGCGCCTGCCGCCATCTGCGATTTGGCATAGGCGATCCCCAAATCGGCATCCAGCCCCATCACTTCGCCCGTGGATCGCATCTCGGGAGAGAGCAGGATATCCTGACCGTGGAAGCGGTTGAAGGGGAAGACGGATTCCTTCACCGTCCAGTATTTGGTCCAGATTTCGCTCGTAAAACCGAGTTCCTTGAGGGACTTTCCTGCCATCACCTTGGCTGCCATTTTGGCCAGGGGAACGCCGATTGCCTTGCTGACAAATGGAACCGTCCGGGATGCGCGGGGATTGACCTCAAGCACATAGACGGTGGTTCCCTTGACGGCATACTGCACGTTCATAAGGCCGATGACCTTGAGCTCCCGCGCCATGGCGTGGGTGTATTGGCGAATGGTCCCGATAACCTCCTGTGAAAGTGTGTGTGGCGGCAAAACCATGGCTGCGTCGCCGGAATGAACCCCGGCAAACTCGACATGCTCCAGCATGCCGCCTATGACCATGGTGCCCTCGGATTGATCCTCAAACTGCCCGACATCGGCAATGCAATCGACGTCGACTTCTGTGGCGTCCTCAAGGAATTTGTCCACGAGAACCGGACGCTCCGGGGATGCCTCTACGGCGAACCGCATGTAGTGATGGAGTTCGGTGTCGGAATAAACAATCTGCATCGCCCGCCCCCCGAGAACGAAGCTGGGGCGAACGAGCACCGGATAACCCAGTTCGTGGGCGGCAGCCAGTGCCTCGGCTTCGTTGGTGGCGATGCCATTCGGAGGCTGGGGAATGTCGAGCTTCCGCAGCATCGCCGCGAAGAGCTTCCTGTCTTCGGCGACCTCAATACTCTGGGGGGATGTGCCGATGATATTGACACCGTTCTTCTGAAGGGACAGGGCGAGGTTCAGAGGTGTCTGGCCGCCAAACTGGGCGATGGCTCCCCAGCACTTTTCCCGCTCATAGATGTGGAGGACGTCCTCCAGGGTGAGCGGTTCAAAGTAGAGTTTGTCGCTGGTGTCGTAATCGGTGGACACCGTCTCCGGATTGGAGTTGACCATCAGGGTCTCAAAACCGTCCTCCTTGAGGGCGAAGGCGGCATGAACACAACAATAATCGAACTCGATGCCCTGACCGATGCGGTTGGGTCCCCCCCCCAGAATCATGACCTTTTTGCGGTCACTGGGGCGCACCTCATCGTCTCCACGGTCGTAGGTGGAATAGTAGTAGGGAGTGTATGCCTCAAACTCCGCCGCGCAGGTGTCGACCAGCCGGTAGCTCGGCACAAGGCCGAGCGATTTTCGCTCAGCCCGCACCTGATCCTCAGTCCGACCAGTGAGGTTTGCGATCTGGCGATCGGAAAACCCCAACGACTTGGCTTTGGCCAATAGCTCGGCGTTCATCGTCAAAAACTCAGCTTCTCGGAGCCAGTTTCTTTTCGACCTTGCTCTTTTCGAGGGTCACATACTTCGGGAGACCGCCTTCAAAGGGGATTTTGACCTCGCCTTCGATGAGCGGACGGGCGTATTCGACAAATTTCTCGTTGGGCAGGAACCCGTCTTCCGTGGCCCATTCCCTCGGGACAAAGTGCTCGACGTTTGCCACGGTGCCCAGTTCCTGAAGGTCGGTGCCCCATTTGATGGTGCCACCTTCTGTGTTACGGACGATTTTCACCATGTAACCACTCTGGCCATTCACGGCGGCCCGCACGGCGGCCTCACCGCAGGCGTAGGCGTTCGTTGAGTCTGTGAGGCTTGCAAAGTGTTCCGCCGCCCGCTGGGCATACCCAAGCAGCACGGTGCGGGTCTTCGTCTTGAGGCGATCCTGGACCAGTTCCTTGATCTTCTCCGCAGCACCGGCGAGAACGGGGTGGCCGAAGGAATCGAGGCGGGTCTTGTCCGCGCCGATTTCATGACCCTGCTCATCGCGGATTCCCTCGCCGACAACCATGATGCAGTAGCCGTAGGTGGTCACCGTCTCTTTGACCTTGGCGAGGATCGCGTCGACGTTGTATTTGATCTCAGGCAGGAGAATGATGTGGGGCGGGTTTGCCGCGTTGCCGCGCTTCGCGAGCACTGTGCCTGCGGCGATCCAGCCAGCCGAGCGGCCCATGACCTCGATGATGCAGCAGGAGCCATCATCCGTGGCCATGCTGGCGACGTCGATGCCCACTTCCATCACTGTGGTGGCAGCGTATTTGATGACGGATCCGTAGCCCGGGCAGCTGTCGGTGAAGGGGAGATCGTTGTCGATGGTCTTCGGGACGCCCATGACGCGCATCTCGTATCCGCGTTTGACCGCCTCCTCATGAATCTTGTGGGAGGTGTCCTGCGAGTCGTTGCCGCCCGCGTAAAAAAAGTAACGAATGTTGTGCGCCTGGAAGACCTCGAACAGGCGATCCATGTCCTTGGCCGCTTTTTCGGGCTTTTTCTTGAAATCGATCTTGTAGCGGCATGTTCCCAAGGCTGCTGCCGGGGTGCTCTTGAGGCCTTCAATGGTTTTGGCCTTCTCATCATTGATGTCGATCAACTCCTCGTTCAGGATGCCGAGGATGCCGTTGGCTCCCCCGTAAATCTCCTCTATGCAATCGTGGCGTCCTGCTTCCTGGATGACACCTGCGAGACTGGAGTTGATGACGGCCGTGGGGCCGCCTGATTGCGCTACTAATAGATTTCCGACTAATTCAGCCATAATTCTTTCTGTTGCTTGACGTCAGCCGAGACCCGGTCAGCCGTTCAAATGCCAATACCGCGTAAAAGCGGAACTCAAACGATGCCAATCGCCCCGCCTTCTGTCAAAGCGGAATTCAGGCATGATGAAACTCAAACGGGGGATTTCTGGCGGGATGTCAGCGAGGACGGATGAAACAGGGTTCCGGGGGATCGGAAAGGGAAGTTCGCCTATTCATCATCCGCGTCCGACTCGTTGGGGAGGGGGCCGGGAATGGAGGTTCGGCTGCGATCAAGGCGCTGCTCAAGCCGGGATACCCGGCGCCGGAGGCGGGCGTTCTCGCGGTTCATTTTAGACATCATCGCTGCGACCAGAAAGAAGGCGGCCGGAAGGAATCCAAAAAACAGGGGCGGCCACCATTTGGTATCCCTCATGGCACCGGGCAGCGTTGCCAGGGAAATGATCAGCATCAGGAAAGCCGGGGCGCGGAGCGTGATGGATTTCATAGGACAAGGTCAGCGATGAGACTCAGTAGTCGGGTGGGCAAAGCGGTGGGTCATTGGCATGAATGATTGCTGGTCAACAGGTTGGCTGCAAGCCAAATGAGCGGAATAAAAAATCTGCGGGGTGGTGACCGGGGAATCCCCGGGATGTTTTTCAGGGATACACCCGGGTTGCTGATGGGGCCTATCTGGTGTAGGATAGAAAAGTCGGATGCTTTTCTGTTTAGGTTTGAGTTGTTGTAGTAAAGGCGGTCTGGAATTTCCAGACCGCCTTTTTCCATCAAACGGCTCAATCATCCCGGCAATGAAACCGGGGCTTGGGAAGGTGGGCAGTTCAGGCCGCAACAGCCTGAAGTTTGTAGCTGAGGGTGTTCAGGTACCGGCGTTTGAGGCCGCGCTTCGTGCGTTGACGCTCCCGGGCTTTGACCAGGTGTTCAATGCAGCGCGACCCCTGGGCGGCAGGGGCGCCGCATTCGGTGCAGCGTTTGTCCCGCTGCATGCGGAGCTGGTATTTCCGCTGTCGCGAAATCTCCAGGTGCGTGAACTCGTCTGTTATTCTCTTATTCATTTGGTTTCTCCGGCTTGTTCCACAATGGGTTCGCCGGAGCGCAGGGAATGTAGTCAAGCAGCTTTTGTTTTCAAATCATGTCACCCATGATTGCGGCATAGTGGAAACCATGATGCCTGCGAGGAGGGGATGCGGACCGGAGCGGCGGGCTGTGTGTGGCTGAATGTCCAGGCCCCCCGCTACTTGCGCTGGGAGTTGGCCCATTCAACGGCCCTGTGCACAAGCTCTGTGGCGTTCGCAAGACCGAGCTTCTGCTTGATGTGGGCCCGGTAGGTTTCGACGGTGCTCAGGCTCAGGTGGAGGCGTGAGGCAATCTCCCGGGTGGTTTCGCCCTGACCCAGAAGTTGGAACACCTCAAGTTGGCGGTCGCTCAAGGCACTGATGCCTGAGGAGGGGGCTGCGGGAGTGCCATGGACCTGCTGGCGGACCAACTGGCTTCGAATGGATTCGCTGAGGTAAAGGTTCCCTTTCAAGACCTCGCGAATGGCGGCCATGACTGCCGATGTGGGAGCCTGCTTCATCACATAGCCCGATGCCCCGGCACGGACGGCTCTTTCGGCGTAGAGCGCCTCATCATGGGTGGAGAGCACGAGGGTGGGAAGCTTTGGGAACCGGGTTTTCAGATTCTTTATCAGCTCAAGTCCATTTGAATCAGCCAGTGAAATGTCCACAATGACTAGATCGGGGTGGAGGGTCTCAGCACTGGTCATTGCCCTCGAGGCGGAACCTGTCTGCCCGCAGACTTCGAGGTCGGTCTGGTAATTGATCAGCTGGGCAAAGCCCTCCCGGGTGACGGGATGGTCCTCCACCAGCAGGATGCGGTGCTTAATGGTGCGTGCCTTGGCGGACATGGGTTTCAGAGGTGTTGGGAGGGCAGGTCAGACGGAGGTCACAGGTGACGGTGGTGCCCCCATTCGTGTCGGTATGGAAGGACAAGGCGGCTCCAATCGTTCTTGCTCTGTAGTTCATGAGCTGGATCCCCATGCCGCCCTTCTTCCGCTTGGGCCGTGAGCTCATGCCGATGCCGTCGTCCTGAATGGTGAGGACGTGACGGCCGCTTCTGGCTGTGAGCCGCACCGTGATGGAGCCCGCCTGGCCATGGCGGATGGCGTTGTTGATGGCTTCCTGGGCGATGCGGAAGAGGTGCTTTGCCACCTGATGGTCGTGGATCAGGACCGGTTTTGGAAAGTGGCAGACACAGGAAACGCCGTAAACATTGGAGACGCTGGCGGCCAGTTCCTCCAGTGCGGACATGAGCCCCCGGGCCTCGAGATCCACCGGATGCAGGCCCCGCGCAATATCCCGGGCCTGTTCAATGGCCTGGTTGAGGAGCCTTTCCAGCGCGGCGGCCTCGTGGGCCTCTGCCGGGGCCTTCGATTGCAGCTTCTGCTCCAGTAGCGTGGTCTTGAACTTGATCCCGCTTAACAACTGGCACAATCCATCGTGCAGGTCCTGCCCGATCCGTTCCTGCTCCTGCTCGGAGATCTCGAGAATTTCCTTCTCCAGCCGCTTGCGCACCGTGATATCCCGGGCTGCAATCAGGAGACGGCTGCCGAGGAGGGTTCCCAAAAATTCAACCCGCCTCAGCGAGCCATCCTTGCAGGTAATTTCGACCTCGTGCGGTCCGATATCCGTCCCGTGCTTGAGTCCCGCTTCCACGAACGATTTCCACTCCTCAGCGACCTGTGCACGGTAGGCGGCGTTGGGATAGGCCCGGGAGAACCACGCAGCCGAGGTGGGAACCTCGGCGTGGGAATAGCCGAATTTCTGTTCGAACTTGCGATTCACATACTCGATGGTGCCCCTCATGTCATCGACGGAGAGGGGCACCGGAGAGGCATCAATCACCTGCCGAAAGCGGGCATCGCTCGAGAGCAGTTCCCCCTCGGCGCGGAGCATCCGGTTCTCGGACTCCAAAGCGGCCACTTTCCGCTCAAGATCCTCGATCCGGAGGAAGAAATGGCGGGGACTCCCATCCAGTGCTGACAGTGGCTCTGAGGGTGCTCTGGCCATGATATGGAGTGCCTGGTTTTCCGCGGGCTTCAGATCGGGGCGCCGGCGCCCTGTGCTTTCCTGAGCTTCGACACAAACCGGTCCATGCGGAGCATCGCCTCTTTGATGTTGTCCATGCTCGTGGCATAGGCACACCGGACAAATCCCTCGCCGCAGGCGCCAAAGGCGGTACCGGGCACCACAGCCACACGCTCCTCATGGAGCAGCCTGATTGCAAATTCGTGCGAGGTGACTCCGAGACCAGCGATGCTTGGGAATGCATAAAAGGCCCCCAGCGGCCGGTGGCACTGCAGACCCATGTCGCCAAGTGCGGAAGCGATGAAATTCCGGCGACGCCGGTATTCATCGACCATCTGGGTCACATCCACTTCGGGGCGGGTGAGGGCTTCGAGTGCTGCCTTCTGGCTCAGCGAGGAGGCGCAGAGCATGGTGTACTGATGAATCTTCATCATCGCGTCGATCAGCACCGCCGGGCCGCAGGCGTAGCCCAGCCGGAAACCGGTCATGGCCCAGGCCTTGGAGAATCCGTGCAGGAGAATGGCGCGATCCCGCATCCCGGGCAGACTCACAAGGCTTGTGTGGGGTTGGTCATAGGTCAACTCCCCGTAGATGTCATCTGTGATGACAATGAGATTTCGCTCCCTGATGAAGGCTGCGATGTCCTCCAGATCCTCCCTGCTCATGACGGCTCCCGTGGGATTGTTCGGGAAATTGAGCATCAGCACCTTGGTGCGGGGGGTGGTGCGGGCCTCCAGCATGGCGCGGGTGAGGCGGAATCCGTTTTCCGCGCTCGTGGGCACCTCGACAGGCACTCCATGTGCAAAAAGGATCGTCGCGCGATAGGAGACGTAGCAGGGTTCGTGGTAGAGGACCTCATCCCCGGGGTTGAGCAGGGCACGCAGAGCCAGATCAAGTGCCTCGGAGACACCGACTGTTACCAGCACCTCTGTGTCGGGCTTGTATTCGGCACCGAAGGCCTTGGCCGCATACTTTGCCAATGCGACGCGGAGATCGAGGTATCCCAGGTTGCTCGTATAATGGGTGACTCCCCTTTCCAGGGCGAATACGGCCGACTCCCGGACATGCCAGGGGGTGTCAAAATCGGGTTCCCCGATGCCCAGGCTGATCACGTCCTTCATCGTGGTGACGATGTCAAAGAAGTCGCGAATCCCGGAGCGGGGGATGTCCCGCACGGTCGTGTTTAGAAAATCACGGAGAGACGGAGAGGCGTTCATCGGATTTGTCCTGGCGCATCAAAACGCCAAAGCGTTTATAGGTTTTCAGCATGAAATGGGTGGAGGTCGAGAGGATTCCCTCCAGCGGGGAAAGCCGTTCGCTGACGAAGGAGGCCACCTCCCGGAGTGTCCGGCCCTCCACGAAGAGGAGCAGGTCGTAGGTGCCGCTCATCAGGTAGGCCGAGCTGACCTCCGGAAACCGGCTGATCCTCTCCGCGATGGTGTCGAATCCGCCCTCCCTCTGGGGAGTGACCTTCACTTCGATTACTGCAGTGACTTTGTCCAGGCCCAGTTTGTCCTCGTTCAGGATGGCCTGATAGCCGCGGATCACACCGTCTTTTTCGAACCCGGCGATGCGCTCGTTAATCTCGGCAACCGGGCACGCCAGCATGCGGGCCAGGTTTTCGCGCGATTCCAGCGCGTTGGTCTGCAAAATTTTGAGTAATTCATCCATAAAACAAGTCAGCTCATTTCCTGCAAAAGACTACCTTCCCGGTGCCGCAGGGTCGAGGGGGAATTGGGAATGTGGAAAGGGAGCGTGATCGTCACGCTCCCCTTGGGACACTTTCGTCTGATGGATGCTATTGCAACCTCAGGTCGGAAGGTTTGAGGCCTTCCTGGAACTTTCCGAAGCCGAAATAGCGGGGGGTGTAAGGGCCCACATAAGAGACATCTGCCTTGTCGGGGATTTTTGCCTCGATGCGGGCGGCCCAGTAACAGGCGTTCACCAGGAGCCGGCGAAGACCATCACTTTGGAGATCCACAGCGGCTCCGATCGTGCTGGTGACGATTCGACTGGCCTTGCCGCTGCCGAAATCATGCTCCCGCAGCCAGATGAGGGGCATCATTGGATCGTTCTTCGGGCCGGGCAGGGGAGCATCTGCCGGATTCATTCCGGTGAGAACCTGGCCTTGGACGAGAACGGTGGCATCCGCTGGCAGGTGGATCACCCCATAGACATCCGTGGGGCCCCAGATGTCGGTGACTCCCTTCAGCACCGGGTGGCTGGCGACGTTGGAATTGAGGACTCCCCGCGTGCTCTGCTTCCCATGATCGCCGTGGTGGTTTATCCAGGTCTCCCCCAGGATTTGTTGCCCGAAGCCCCCCGGCCACGACTTGCTCTGCCAGTCATATTTTGCGTAGGGACCGGACTTGTTCGCGTTGATGGCGAATGCGTGGGTGCTGGTTCGCAGCGCGATGATCGCCTTCCCGGCATTGACATAGTCAACAATGGGCTTCATCTGGTCCTCGGGAAGGTCCCGAAAACGCAGGCTCATGAAGCAGAGGTCGGCCGATGCGAGAGCCTCGGTGCCGGGCAGGTTGGTGGTCACCAACGGATCGATGTTCCCTGTCTTGGGATTAATGCAAAACAGGACTGTGCATTTGAACCCGTGCCGGGTGGCCAGAATTTTGGCCATCATGGGTAGCGCCTCCTCCGACCGGTATTCCTCATCCCCGGCCAGAAACACGATATGTTTCCCCTTTCCGGGGCCGGCCCCCCCCTCATACACGAGGGGTGATTCAGCCACGGCAGTCAGGGTTGAGAAGGCCGCCAGCACGGCGGCGAGGATGGGTTTGCTCGATCTCATGTTGGTCTCCTAGTGTAGTGTCTCATAAACAATTATACAATTGGATCTGCCTTTGATCTGGTTGCCCGGGTGGTGCACCCCGGCTTGATTGCTTCGAGCTTTCGCCGAGCCCGGTCCAGTTTTGCGATGATGTCCTCCACTTTGGCGGTCCATACAAAAGGGCGAGGGTCTTTGTTCCACGCCTCCAGAAAATCCTGAATGGCTTTCTCCAGTTCCGGCACACTCACAAAGCTTCCATTCCGAATGGCCTTTTCGCTGATTTCCCCAAACCACCTTTCCACCAGATTGAGCCAACTCGAACTGGTAGGAATGAAATGGCAGTGGAAGCGCGGATGTTTGGCCAGCCATGCCTTGACGTGCGGTTCCTTGTGCGTCCCGTAATTGTCAATGATCAGGTGCAGGTCCACGTCTGGAAACTCTCGGTCCACCAGACGCAAAAACTTCAGCCACTCCTGGTGTCGGTGACGGGCCTGACATTGCCCAATCACTTTACCATCGAGCACATTCAGTGCGGCAAAGAGGGTTGTCGTCCCATGCCGGACATAGTCGTGAGTGTGGGTGCCACAACGCCCCTTCTTGAGAGGCAGTCCGGGCTGGGTGCGGTCCAGAGCTTGAATCTGGCTCTTTTCATCCAGACACAGCACGATGGCTTTCTGCGGAGGGTTTAAGTACAGCCCCACAACGTCGGTCAGTTTGGCCACAAAATTCGGGTCGCGCGACAACTTAAACGTTTGATGCAAATGCGGCTTCACATTATGCATTTGCCAGAGCCGGTTGACCGTGCTCTTGCTCATTCCCTGGGCCTTGGCCATGGTCCGGCAACTCCAATGAGTCATGCCTTTGGGTTTGGTCTCCAGGGTGGCCTGAATCACCCCGTTGCGTCTGGCCTGGTCATAGTGATATTTGCGTCCGCGTCCCGGAGCTATTTCCCAGACGGATTGGATGCCGTCATTCCGGGCGCGCTGCCGCCAGAGGGCAGCGGTGTGCCGGTTGATGTGTAAGGCCGAAGCAATTTGCAGGCTGGGTTGGCCATTGGCGGCGGCCAGTATGATCCGACAATGAAGGGCAACTTGTTGCGGGGTTTTGTGGGATGTTTCCCACTCTTCGAGTTGCTGGCGATCTTCGGGACTCAATATCACAGGCGCGCTTTGTTTGGACATCTCATGACCTTACGTCATCGAAAGACGTAAGTCCAGTTATTTGAGGGACACTACACTAGTTTCTGAAGTATAGGTAGGCACCAATGATGCACACCAGGACCAGCACGGAAGCCGAGACTTCCCGCCAATCCCAGCTGGCCCAGGTCTCCGCCTTATCAGCCGTGGAGGATGTGGCGAAGGTCAGTCCCTTGATCTTGTCGTAATCGGGGGCGGGGGTGGCGTAACTGACGACCACCATGACGATGGCCGACACGATGGTGATCAGGATGCTGAAATACTGGAAGTTGATGTTGTTGACGATCCAGAAGAAGGATCCTTCGGGATAGCCCACCATGTATTTGAGGGTGATCGGGGTATCCACGAGCATCCGGAAGAGGCCGAGGATGAATCCAATGACCATGGCCCAGAAACATCCCTGGGCATTGAGGCGTTTCCAGAAGACACCGAAGAAGAACACCACGAAGATCGGCGGCGCCAGATAGCCTTGAACAGCCTGCAGGTAGTTGTAGAGGCCGTCAGCACCCTTGACGACCGGAATCCAGAGCATGGCGATCAAAACCATGACTCCGGTTGCCATGCGACCAACCTTGACGAGTTCCTTCTGGGTGGCTTTGGGCCGGAGTTTCTCGTAGATATCGACAGTGAACAGGGTGGAGCAGGCATTGAAAACGCCAGCCAGGGATCCCATCAGCGCGGAGAGCAGTCCCGCGACGACGATGCCACGAAGACCGGGCGGCAGAAGTTGCTGAACCATCAATGGGAACGCACCCTGAGCCGCATTGGTGGCCTGGCCGGTGGTGGCGTCATAGACCGGGGCGAGTCCTGGAACTTTGCCACTCTTGGCGAGGGCGAAGCAGATGAGGCCCGGAATGATGAACAGGTAAACGGGGAACAACTTCAGAAAGGCGGCAAAGATGCTGCCCTGCCTGGCGACCTTCTGATTCGGGGCCCCCAACGCGCGCTGCACGATGTATTGGTCTGTGCACCAATACCAGAGGCCGATCACAGGGGCGCAGATTGCCATGCCCAGCCAGGGATAGTTTGTATTGAAATACCAGGCAATACGGGTGGGTTCCTTGACGGGGGACCAGGTGCCCTGCATGCCATCCGGGATGAGTGGCTTCCACAGGTTGAACATCTCAGACCCGCAGATGCGCTTGAGTTCACCCCATCCGCCCAACTGCACGAGTCCATAGCCGGTGAGCAGGGTGGATCCACCGATCAGCACGATCACCTGGACAGCATCGTTGTAGGCCACCGCCCTCATGCCGCCCAGCGTGGTGTAGAGACCGGTCAGGACAATAACGAGCACCGAGCCGATCCAGAAGCTGTCGATCACCATGGAGCCCAGGGTGATCTTCATTTCAGGCAGCAGTGTGCCGAATACAACGCCACCGGCAAAGATTCCGACCGCGATCTTGGAAACGATGAAGGTCAGGAGGGAAACAATGGAGAGGACGTAGCGGCTGCCGGTTGAGAAGCGTTTTTCAAGAAACTCCGGCATTGTGAACACGAGTGACCGCGCGTAGAACGGCACGAACACCCACGCCAGCACCAGCAGACACCACGCATGGAGTTCATAATGGGCCAGCGCCACACCATCCTTGGAACCGGAACCGGCCAGTCCGACGATATGCTCGGAGCCGATGTTGGACGCAAAGATGGAGGCACCAACCACCCACCAGCTGAGGTTGCGCCCTGCCAGAAAATAATCGGCGGTGGTTTCCTTCTCTTTCGAGATTGCCTTCCAGGCAACAATGATGAGGACACCGAAATAGAGGGCGATGGCGAGCCAATCGAGCCCGTTCAGGGAGGTGCTGACGGGATGGGCTTCTGCGAGGGGGATGGATGTCATGGGGGGGGGTTGGTGAGGGGAGTTGCATGCCGGGCTTTCAGATTGCGGCATCCGAAAGCCCGGCAGCGGGTTTTTTACTTGGCTGAGAACCGGTAAACGATGCTGTTGCGGTAAATCTGGCCCGGCTTGAGAACCACGGAGGGGAATGCCGCCTGATTCGGGGAATCCGGGAAGTGCTGCGGTTCCATGCAGAAACCGTTGCGGAATTTGTAATTCCAACGGTTCTTCCCGGTCAGGGTGCCATCGAGGAAGTTGCCGGAGTAGAACTGCAGGCCCGGTTCAGTCGAGAGAACTTCGAGCACGCGGCCTGTGGTGGGTTCGGAGACCCGTGCCAGGAGCGTGAACTGATCCGGTGCCTTTGTGTAAACCCAGTTGTGGTCGTAGCCCTTGCCGAATTTGAGTTGCTCATCGGTCTGCTCGATCCGTGCCCCGATGGTTGTGGCCGAGCGGAAGTCGAACGGGGTGCCATCCACCGGCTTGAGTTCCCCGGTCGGAATCAGGGTTTCATCCACCGGCGTGAAGCGGTCAGCAGGCATCATCACCATGTGGGCGAGGATGTCCCCGCGACCCGCGAGGTTGAAGTAGGAGTGGTGGGTCAGGTTCACCACGGTGTCCTTGTCGGTCGTGGCGGTGTATTCCAGCTTGAGGCTGTTGTCCTCGGTCAGGGTGTAAACGGCGGTCACATTGAGAGTGCCCGGGTAGCCTTGATCGCCATCAGGGCTGATATATTGGAGCTTGAGACCGGGACCTTCCGGCCGACCGACGATGGTGGGTTCCCAGACGACCTTGTCGAAGCCCTTGAGCCCGCCGTGGAGCGCATTCGGGTAGTTGTTCGTGGCGAGTGAATAGCCGGTGCCGTTCAGGGAGAACTTGCCGCGCGCGATGCGGTTGCCATAACGGCCGACGAGGCAGCCGAAATAGGGGGTTTCCTTGATGTAATCATCCAGCTTCTCGTAACCAAGCACCACATCCCCCATCCTGCCATCCCGGTCCGGCATCTTCAGGGAGACGACAATGCCCCCATAGTTGGAAATTCTGGCTTCAGCACCCCGGGCGTTGCGGATGGTGAAGAGTTGCACGGGGGTGCCCTCTTTGGTCTTGCCCCAGGGCATGCGGGTGACCTGCGAGGTCGCGGGTGCCAGATTCTGGCATCCTGAGAGGAGCAGGCCGCCCGCGAGCGCGGACAGGAGCATCAGATAGGAACGGGAGTTTAATTTCATACTTATATGGCTCGGCTTTGTTTTGTTTTTTGGTTCAAGGGCACGCCCCGGATCGGCTCACTTCCGCCTGTTCCGGGTTGGGGACGTGACGGGCGGGGGGGAACTCTGGCCGTAGTAGGCCCCGGGACCGTGTTTCCGAAAAAAGTGCTTGTCCAGCAGGACCTTCTGCATCGGCGAGGCAGCTGGCAGGACAGAAAGAGTGAGCATCGCCATCTTGATGACGTGCTCCATGATGACCGCGTTGTGAACAGCATCACTGACGGTCGCACCCCAGGAGAAGGGACCGTGGTTGGCAACCAGCATGGCGGGGCAGTGGAGTGGATCCCGCTTGGCGAGGGTCTCAACGATCACCGTGCCGGTGTTTTTCTCATAATCCCCCTCGATTTCACGCTGGGTAAGCCTCCGGGTGCAGGGGATCGGGCCGTGGAAATAATCGGCGTGGGTGGTGCCCAGTGCGGGGACATCCAGGCAGGTTTGCGCCCAGGCGGTTGCATTGAGGCTGTGGGTGTGAACCACCCCGCCTATGGAGGGGAAGGCTCGATAAAGCTCCAGATGGGTGTCTGTATCGGAGCTTGGCTTGAGCTGCCCCTCGAGCGCGCGGCCGGTTGCCAGGGAGACAACCACCATGTGCTTCGGCTTCATCTCCGAGTAGGGCACCCCTGAAGGTTTGATCACGATCAGTCCCTGTTCACGGTCCACCCCGCTCACGTTACCCCAGGTTTGGATGACCAGCCCCTCCCGCACGAGGTCCAGGTTGGCCTGGCATACAGCCTTTTTCAGTTCCAGAAGCATTTGGGCGGGTGTTCCCATCTGTTACTTGCGGGCTGCGGCCCGGATTTCCAGCAACTCCTTCATGACATCATACAGGCGGCCATCCCCCTCCGGGGTGCCGAAGGCGTCGTGGAGCTTCCTGTAGAGGGTGTAGAGCCGTTTGTAAACCGCGTGGGCCGATGCATTTGGCTTGAAAGCCTTTGGCTTGAGGCCGGTCATCGCCTTTCGCGCGGCGGAGAAGTCAGCGTGCCCGCCGTTCTTTTTTCCTGCGACCACTGCACCCGCCATGGCTGCACCGAGGGCGCAGGTCTGGCCCGATCGCGAGATCTTGATCGGGCGGCCGGTCACATCGGCATAAATCTGCATCACGAGCGGATTCTTTTCGGCGATCCCGCCGCAATTGACGATCTCCTCCACCTTCACGCCGTATTCCTCCAGCCGCTGTATGATGGCGAGGGCGCCGAAGGCGGTGGCCTCGATCAGGGCCCGGTAGATTTCGGCAGGGGTGGTGTAGAGGGTTTGCCCCAGCAGAAGACCAGTCAGCCGCTGGTCCACCAGAACGGTACGGTTGCCGTTGTTCCAATCCAGAGCCAGAAGGCCGGACTCCCCGGGAGCCAGTTTTGCAGCGGCTGCAGTCAGTGCCTCATGCGTACCAGCCTTCCCCATCGGTTGGAGGTAGTTCACGAACCAGTTGAAAATGTCGCCCACTGCCGATTGGCCGGCCTCGAGCCCATGGAATCCCGGGAGAATGCTGCCCGGCACAATCCCGCAGAGTCCTGGAACATCCGCCAGGGTGGAACTTAGGGGGGCAACCATCATGTCGCAGGTGCTCGTTCCGATGATCTTCACCAGAGTGCCGGGGGTGATCCCGGAACCAACGCCGCCCAGGTGCGCATCAAAAGCGCCTACCGCCACCGGTATCCCGGCGGGCAACCCGGTCCGCTTCGCCCATTCCGCCGTGAGAGTCCCTGCAGACTGATCCACCGATTTGGCCACCGGTTGGAGCCGTGCCCGCAACTGTCCCAGCTCCGGATCCAGGGCTGAGAGGAATTCCGCATCGGGATAGCCACCCCAGCTTTCATGGAACATGGCTTTGTGCCCTGCGGCGCAGATCCCGACCGAAAGCCGGTCCGGAGCCTCGGTTCCAGTCAGCGCGGCTGGCACGTAATCTGCCAGTTCAACCCAGGAATGGGCCGCCCGAAACACTGCCGGGCTGGTGCGCAGGCAGTGGAGAATCTTGCTGAAGAACCATTCACTGGAATAGATGCCACCGCACTTGGCCAGATATTGGGGGCGCAGTTCGCGGGCTTTTGCGGTGATCTCGGCCGCTTCCACCACGGAGGTGTGGTCCTTCCAGAGCCATGCCATCGCGGCAGGGTTGTTTGCAAATTTCTTCTGGAATGCCAGCGGCTGGCCCTTGCCATCCACGGGCAGGGGAGTGCTCCCGGTGGTATCGACGCCAATGCCGATCACCTGTTCCGGTTTGAAGCCGGAGGCGCTTTTCCTCGCCTCTGCAAGAGCCTTGCGGATGGTTTTCTCGGCCCCGTCCAGGTAATCCTGCGGATGTTGACGGGCCAGATTGGGATCCCGGGCGAGAATCACGCCGTTCGTGCCATGGGCATAATTCCATACGGCCGCTGCCAGTTCCCTGCCATTGGCAACATCCACAATCAACGCACGCACCGAGTTGGTGCCGTAGTCCAGACCTATCGTGTATTTCGCACTCATCAGTTTTACCCGGCTTTTTGCGGCGTAACCAACCTCTAAAGCAGCATCAGTCCGGCAACGCCACAGTTCCTCCGGATCTGAATTCAATGATCCCAGAGCTTAGAAAGCCACCGGGATGATGTAAATCATTTAGATCGTTCAGCTCCCTTGCAATGGCCTTCCCATGGGGAGAATCCGCAGATGCGGCAGATGAGCGCAGATCCCGGGAAGTGGACCATCTCCCATCTGCGGAAATCTGTGAAATTTGAAGATCATTCCCGGCTACGGTGATAGCACACCCTTGGAACTGACTTTCGGAGGGTTCCGGCAGATTCCAGTGGCTCTACTCATGAAATCAATCGCGCCCATTTCTAACCGGGCATCACTCCTTGATGGAAGCGGAGATGCCTGCTGGATGAATGTGAGAAGGATCGATGGGTGGATGAGCTTCATCGGGTTGAGCCGGGACCTTCCTGATTTCAACCAACAGATCGATAAGGGAGATATCCAGACTCGCGACTCCTTAAGTGGTTCTTAGAATTGTAGTTTGCAAGTGTTGCCGAAATGAATTGACCGGGGGGCAGGGAAGGAATAAAAGTTGTGGAACAGAACCATAAAAAAGGAAAACCATGCCTGATCCGAAACTGCTGTATGACGCTGTTGTGAGCGGAGATGCGAAGTCTTCTCTGGCCATCACCCAGCAGGCCCTTGCTGACGGGGTCGATCCCCTGCAACTCGTGAATGATTACATGGTGCCCGCCATGGATGAGGTGGGTCGCCGATTTGAGGCGAATGAATATTTTGTGCCGGAGTTGCTGATCTCAGCCCGCGCGATGAAGGCGGCACTGGAAGTGATCCGCCCGCTGCTGGTGGCCCGGGGCGACAAGCCGGTGGGTCGGGTGGCGATCGGCACCGTGAAGGGGGATCTCCATGACATTGGCAAGAATCTTGTGGCCTCCCTGCTGGAAGGTGGTGGCTTTGAGGTGATTGATCTGGGTGTCAATGTCCCGCCGGAGAAGTTTATCGAAGTAATCAACACCCGGCAGGCGAACATCGTGGCGATGTCGGCGCTGCTGACCACCACCATGCCCGCGATGCGGACGACGATCGAGGCTTTGAAAAAGGCCGGCGTGCGGGACAAGGTGAAGGTTTTGATTGGTGGCGCACCGATCACGCAGAAATATGCTGATGAAATCGGCGCGGATGGCTATAGCGAGAATGCTGTCGGCGCGGTTGCGCTGGCGAAACGGGCGGTAGCCGCCTGATTTAGGAACCCATGCATCCACTGTTGACGGAGTTGTTGGCGTCCGGCCCGGTTCTGACGGACGGCGCCTGGGGAACACAGTTGCAGGCACGCGGTCTTGCCGTGGGGGAATTTCCCGACCAGTGGAATGTCGATCATCCGGAGCGGGTTCTTGAGGTGGCACAGGCCTATGTGGCAGCGGGAAGCAGGGTGATCCTCTCAAATACGTTCGGGTCCAACCGGATCCGTCTGGCGGCCCACGGGCTGGAGTCCCGGGCCGTTGAGTTGAACCGCCGGGGGGCGGCCATTTCCAAGCAGGCTGCGGGCGGGGTTGCGAAGGTTTTTGCCTCCATGGGTCCCACCGGTTTGCTGCTGATGAGCGGTGACGTGACGCCGGAGCAGGTGCTGGCGGCATTCACGGAGCAGGCGAATGCTCTGGCAGAGGGCGGCGCGGACGGTCTCGTGGTCGAGACGATGGCGGAGATCGAGGAGGCCTGCCTCGCTGTTAAAGCGGCCCGGCTGACCGGTCTACCTGTGGTTGCCTGCATGGTTTTCGACAGCGGCAAGGACAAGGACCGCACGATGATGGGGGCAACCCCGGAGGCTGCAGCGGCAGCTCTGGTGGAGGCCGGTGCGGATGTTGTCGGGGCGAACTGCGGTCAGGGGATCGCCGGGTTCATTCCGATCTGCCGCCGCATGCATGCTGTAGTGAAGGTGCCGATCTGGGCCAAGGCGAACGCCGGGCTGCCGGAGATGGTGGACGGCGTGGCTTCCTATCGGACCTCTTCGGATGATTTTGCCTCGCAGATCCCTGAGCTTGTAAAAGCGGGAGCCTCCTTTGTGGGGGGATGCTGCGGAACCAGTCCTGCCTTCATCGCCGCCGTGCGGAAGCAGCTTCTGGGCTAGGAATCCCGCCGCAAAGGGGTCAGTCCTCACTTTTGACAGTTACTGTCAAAAGTGAGGACTGACCCCATTTGCTCCATGATTTTATGAACTCGAGAGAACGTGTGCTGGCCCACATTGCAGGTCAGCCTGTGGACAGGCTCCCCCTGATGCCCATCACGATGATGCTGGCCTGCCAGGGGATCGGGGCAAGGTATCGGGATTATTGCACCGATTACCGGGTGCTGGTGGAGGGGCAGATTCATGTGGCCGAAACCTACGGGTTCGACTACGTGAACACGATGTCCGATCCGGCGCGGGAGGCGGCGGATTGCGGGGCCGCGATTGAATACTTTGAGAACCAGCCGGTGGCCATCCTGGAGGACCAGGCACTGCTGACAGAAAAAACCACCCTTGCCACCCTCAAGATCCCCGATCCCCTGGGGGGCGGGCGGATGCACAATGGCATCCGGGCGATTGGCCTGTTCAAGGAACGGGTTGGGAATGAAAAGATGGTGGAAGGGTGGGTGGAAGGACCGATCGCCGAGGCCTCCGACCTGAGGGGCATCAACACGCTGATGACCGATTTCTTTGATGATCCCGTGTTCGTGAAGGATCTTTTCGCGTTCGTTGTGGAGATGGAGTTACGGTTTGCGCGGGAGCAGATCCAGGCGGGAGCCGATATGATCGGCATGGGGGATGCGGCAGCATCGCTGGTCGGTCCGCAGATTTACGAGGAGTTCGTGTGGCCGTATGAGAAGCAGTTAGTGGACGGGATTCACGCCATGGGTGGAAGAGTTCGGTTGCACATTTGCGGAAATACCCGGCGGATTCTGAAAGGGATGGGCAGCCTGGGATGCGAGGTGGTGGATCTTGATTCGCTGGCAGCCCTCTCCGATGCGCGCCAGCAGGCGGCCCCGGGCCAGATTTTGCTGGGCAACATGAACCCGGTGACGATTCTGCGGAATGGGACTCCCGAGCTGGTCACGCAGGTGGCTGCGGAGTGCCATCGGCAGGCAGGCTCGAGGTTTATCGTGGGTGCCGGTTGCGAGGTGCCGAGGGATACACCGCCGGAAAACCTGCGGGCCCTGTGTGAATACGCCCGCCATCATGCGCCGTAAAGAGTGAACCGCTTGAGCCTCCGGGCTGGACAGATGGGCCGGGTTTCACAATGATGCGGCCCATGCAATCGCACGAACTTCTCCGGGAAGTGTTTCAGGAGTGCAGCCCCAAGCAGGTGGCTGCCGGGATGGGGCTTTCCCTGTCCATGATCTACAAGTGGTCAGAGCCGCCCGATCCCGCTGCCGGCAGCGGCAGCACGAACCCCCTGGACCGGATCGAAGCGCTGATGCGCTGCACTCAGGATCGGCGCCTTGTCCAATGGGTCTGCCAGCACGCAGGCGGGTTCTTCATCTTGAACCCGAAGAGCACCCACCCGCACCCGGAGTATCTCATCCCGGCCACGAACCAGGTCGTTCAGGAATTTGCCGATCTGTTGGCGGTGGTGGCCACGGCTGCCGGGGACAACCAGATCACCACCAAGGAGGCCAAGCAAATCCGGGCCCGATGGGAGAAGTTGAAGAGTGCTACCGAGCAGTTTGTCTCCTGCTGCGAGGAGGGAAATTTCAGCGGTCTTGAGGCCAGGAAAAAGCCCCAGGGCGATTAGGCCCCCAACCGGGAACTGACCAGACGGACTTGCAGCACAGATTTTTCCAACGGGGCGATCTGAAGGGTGTTGTCCGCCACGTTGCCGGATTCCACGCAAACCATGCGCTGGAATTCCTCATCGCCGAAATCCGGCATGCGCCGGGATTTTTCCACCCACGGATTCCAGACCACCGTGGATGCCGATCCACTCTTCTCCACGCGGATGACCCTGCCGAGCTGCGGGTCGTTGATTTCCACCGTTGCTGCGGTGTCCAGATAGAGACGATCCACCTCGCTGCCGATCCGGATGGAATCTTCTGAATCAACCTTTCGCGCGAACTGCTCGACCTGATCGAGGTATTTCGATCCTTTAAGTCCCGTGATGGTGATCGTGGTGGAATCGCCGACTTCGAAGTAGGTGTGGAGGCAATTCTCCAGCGGGAGCACCTGATCGGCGGATTGGTTCCGAACCTCCAAAGAGAGGTCCAGAGTCGCGCCAATCGAAACACTGTATTCCGCCTGAAATGGAGGGAATGTGGAGGCCTCCTGAGATTGCGGCAGGGAGAATCGGACGGTGACAGTTCCCTCCCGGGAGCAACGGATGTCCCTTAATTCCCAGGCCCGTGTCCGGGCGATTCCATGCTGGCCCAATCCCTCGCGGAAGCCGAACCAGGGGATGATGATGGGGATTCCTCCCCGGATGGGGGATCCCTGTTGGAACCGGCTGCACTGGCTCATAAAGAGCAGGGGGGCATCCCCGTGCTTTTTAAAGCGGGTCACGTGCGCTCCGTGCAGAAAGATCTCCGCGGTGCTCCAGGGAGTGGAGACTTCAAGCATGGGCAACTCGCCCGGCCCCTCCAGAAAGGTGATGCGGGAGGGGGATTCAAGGTTCGAGATTTGTGAGTTCACACGGGTAATGGAGGTTGTGGATTGTTGGTGGATCGGCTCACCGCCTGCGGATTGAGGGGGCTTTGAGGGCGTCCGTTGCATCGGATCCCACAGGGAACAGACATCCGTGCCGGGAGACCGCGAGATGACGCTTGTTGATTCGATGCCGCATGCAACAGAAGGGTATTAGCAAGATTTGCCATGCGCGAGCGAGCGAAAAGTTCAAGGAAATTGATGGGTCCACCACGACCGGGGCGAACATTTTCTGTGTGGCGGAGATTTTCTTGTTTCCGCAGGGGTCAGTGTGTGTTAAATGGCAGGCAGCAAACATCAACAAACCATCGAAGCTAATGAAAAACAAAGTCCTACTCTCCGCAGCCCTCGCGTTTGCGTTCGCGATGCCTGTGGCCATTGCCCAATCCATTCCCGACGAGTTCAAGACCGGCGGGTTTGCGATCGGTTGCCAAGCCTACACCTTCAACCGCTTTACCGCCTTTGAGGCGATTGAGAAGACCGCCCAGGCCGGGGGCAAGGTCATTGAGTTCTATCCGGGTCAGAAGCTCAGCAAGGAGGAACCCACGCTGAAGATCGACCATGATGCCTCCGCGGAGGTGCTGGCGAAGGTTCAGGCCAAACTCAAGGCGCATGGAATGAAGGCCGTGAACTACGGGGTGGTCTCGATTCCCGAAGACGAGGCGGCGGCCCGCAAGGTGTTTGAGTTCGCCAAAAAGATGGGCATTCCGATCATCACTACCGAATCTGTTCAATCGATCAACATGATTGAGAAGATGGTGAAGGAATATGACATCCGTGTCGGGTTCCATAATCACCCGGGCTCGTTCGGCAAGGCGGATTACAAGGTTTGGAATCCCCTCTACATCGCGGGCGTGCTGGTTGGCAGGGATTCACGCATTGGAGCCGCAGCGGACACCGGGCACTGGTGCACCTCGGGGCTGAACCCGGTTGAAGGGTTGCGCATCCTGAAGGGTCGCATCGTCAGCGCGCACCTGAAGGACAAGCTGGCATTCGGCGAGAGCCATGACGTTCCCTACGGCGAAGGCGTGGCGAACATCAAGGGCTGCCTGGATGAGCTGAAGGCCCAGGGATTCAGTGGCAACATCTCGATCGAATACGAATACAACTGGGACAACAGCGTGCCTGACGTCACCAAGTGCATCGATTTCGTCCGGGCCTACGGCCAGGCGAAGTAGTCCGTTCGGATGATTTCAGTTGGGTTCGGCGCGTCTGCGACGCAGCGCGCCGAACCCCACCAACCGTTGCTCCTGCTCATCCCAGAGGCGAAGATTCATCGTCCTCAAGCTGGATAGCAGGGTGACCGGTGTGACGGTTTGGAAGAGCGGTTCGGCGTTGTGGCACTTTTCCAGATTGTAATTGGGAATCCTCGGGCTGAGATGGTGGATGTGGTGAAAGCCAATGTTCCCTGAAAACCACTGGAGGATTCGCGGCAGTTTATAGAAGCTGCTGCCCTGAAGCGCGGCTTCCTGATAATCCCAGTTTTCGTGGCGCTGCCAGTAGACCCCCTCGAACTGGTGCTGCACGTAGAAGAGCCAGACCCCTGCAGAGGCTGCCACCGTGAGGACCACCAGCTGGAGTAGAATCCACATTTTCCAGCCAAAGAGCCCGCCCATCATCAGCGCATACAAGGCCAGGAGTATGTTTGTCCCATAGACCGAAAGCTGCTCACGCCGACCCGCACCACGCGTGGGAAAACGCTCCCGGACGAGGAACAATAACAGCGGGGCGATGATGAACAAAATCACCGGATTCCTGACAAGGCGGTAGGTAAAACGCTTCCAACGGGAGGCTTTGAGGTATTCCTGGACCGTCAAAGTCCAGACGTCGCCCGTCCCACGGCGATCCAGATTCCCCGCAGAGGCATGGTGCACGGAGTGTTCCCATCTCCAATGAAAGTAAGGGGTGAAGGTAACCACTCCGGCGAGGGTGCCAAGGATGTCATTCACCAGCCGGGACTTAAAAAAGGAGCCGTGCCCGCAATCGTGAAAAATGATGAACACCCGGACCACGAATCCACCCGCCAGCACGGCGAGGGGGAGGGTGATCCAGAGGGAAATGGGGATGCTCCAATACATGAGGCACCACGAAAGGATGAAGCCGCCGAAACTATTGATCGCCTGCCAGGTGCTCCGCCAGGGGGCAGGGATCTGATACTTCGCCACAATATCCCTCCAGTTCCGGCTGTTGGAAGTGGGTGGTTTGGAAATCGTGGTCTGCCGGGAATCAGGGAGGCTGGAACCTGCAGGGTGTAGGGGGGTAAATCCCGGGACATCGTTCATCGTTATTGCAAATGGGTTGCTGGCATCCTGCTCAAGACACCGGAATGGTGCTTCAAGCAGGATGTATTATACAACCCATTAACAGGAACGGCAACGACGGAACCGGATTTTGACCCGGACCTATTCGTCCTCAGGCTCGGGAGGGGCTTTTGCGGAAGGAGTGGGTTCCTCGGGGGGTTCCTCATTCGAACGCGGTCTGACCGGGCGCTTGCTGCGGGGTAGCGGGCTGATCACCACGTTCAGATCCCTGTCGCCGAGCATCTTGGGTGGCGCATCCGCCTGGCCGTATGCGGCGAGTTCCCTGACGAACTTGTTGACGACCTCAAAACCGATCTCCTTGTGGGCACGCTGGCGGCCACGGAAGCGCAATTTGACGCGGACCTTCATGTCATCGCACAGGAACTCGATGGCATGGTTAAGTTTAACACCGAGATCGTGCGGGTCGATGGCGGCCGAGATCTGGAGTTCCTTCATCTTGTTGGCAGCCTGCTTCGCCTGAGATTCCTTGGCGCGCTTGGACTCCTCGTAAAGAAACTTGCCGTAATCCACGATCCGGCAGACGGGTGGCGTTGCGGTGGCTGCCACCTCCACGAGATCAAGACCCTTCACGCGGGATAACCTGAGGGCCTCATCCAGGGACATCACCCCGAGCTGCTGCTTGGTTTCATCGATCACCCGGACTTCGCGTGCACGGATCTTGCCGTTACGTCGATGCGCGGGTTCGCGGGATTGAAAACGGGAGGGAAATGGGCGGCTCAATGGCCCCCCTGACTTTTATTTTTATTCATTCAGCTGTGATCACCAACCCGGCAAAAAACATTCGTGTTTGATTTTCAGTTTGGCATGGCTTTCCAGAGAGGCAAGTTCTTTCGGCGGGCATTCGCGGGGTTTCGCAACTTCCGGAGGTGGCGCAGACCGCAAATCTGGATCAAAATGCACTAATCCCATTCGGCAAGGGACTCGATGTGGGCGGCCGAACCATCCCGCAGCCAACCGTCCAGCTGGGCCTGATCTTTCAGTTGCTGCCCACGTTCCCGGGGAACGACGGCATACCTGCATGCCAACTCCGGCAACGCGGTCATGTCCACCCAGAGCTTTTCGAATTGGGCGACGGGAAAAACATCCTCCTGCCCGTGACCCCAGCGTTTTTTGACGTCCTTGAGGGTGACGTAGGTGGGCATCCGGGCGGCAAGATGCCGAATGGAGGCTTGCACCACTTCCAAATCACCCAGCAGGGATCTGGAGAGGCCGAAAGCCGTCAAAAGCTTGTCGATGTCGATCCAGCAGGTGTTGGAGTTGTAGTAGGTGAGGGCGAATTCAAGGTCCTCACGCGGCATGGAGAGGCCTTCGACGAGGCGGGTGGATCCGTTCACGCGGGCCAGGCCCCCGCCACGATCTTCGAGACGGCGCGTCATTACCTCGAACGACAGAGCTGCTTGCGATTGGATGTGCCATCCAAGCAGAGTGGGATCGACCGTCGCCCCGAGGGTGTCGATGTTGTGGAGCAGGAGGTATTTGAGTTGAGGCCTGTCCTTGAGCAGCGCGGCCAGGGTTCCATTTCGGAGCAGGTTCGGAATCTCGAACCAGTGGCCGACGGGATGCAGGCACTGCAAGGGAAGGTTATCAGTATAATCGGAGCATTCCCCGGCCTTTTCCGCCCACTGGATCAGGGCATGGCGGAGACTGTCCCGGACCTTCTGCTGCTGCTCATCCAGCACCTGCTGGGGCATTTCCTCCCAGGCGAAGCGCAGATCGCGGGCCATCGGCACCAGACGCAGCCCGACCGATTTGCCCCGGGACAGGATCACCGGCCCCTCGTAGCGGTAGTTTTCGTGCCGGGCAAGGAAGTCCGCCGTTGGCTGGTGTGTGAGATAACTTGTGGTGAAAACATGGGGCAGCCAGGTGCCTGAAGCACGGGAGACTTTACGGCTCTTGGCGAGGTGGGTCTCCATGAAGGTCCGGTGAAGCCCCCCCAGACGGCAGAACGGGTGGAGTGCTTTCACCACACCGGCACCCTGTGTCCAGCGGCTGCCAGCTCCCGCTGCAAGGGTGACGACAGCCACCTCACCGGCCGCCAGTGAGGCTTTGCCGAGAGTCTCGAAGTCAGCCCGGCGTGGAATTACACCGCAGAAATCATCCACGTCCGCAGATGTGACATTCTCGATCAAGGCACTGGCCGGAAGGCGGTTCTGGGGCAGCCCGATGCGGCCATCCTTCAGGTCCGCACGGATTTGCTCGTGCTGGATTTTGTCGAAGCCATTTTGATCCAGCAACTCCTGAAGGGAGCATCCGGTCCCGCTGGCTGCCTTGCCCCGGGGAAGCATGACATCGAACAATGACTGCACCACCCCTCTCAGTTCCGGGCGGTTGCGGCAGGCGAACCCGAACTTGTCCAGTTCGGCGCGCCGGGTTCGGGAGAGGGCATGGCGATCCTGGCGGAGCAGGGCGGGGACGGTGATGGAGTAATAGCCCTGGGGCATCAGGGCTGAATCCCCCTGCAACAGGTCGCAGGTGGTGCCGTTCTGATTGATGGCGAAATCGTAAACAACCGGTTCCATCGCAAACGGGAGGGCATGCTCCAGTTCACGCTTGGTTGCGCTCATGATCTCCTGCAGGCGGGTTTGCGCGAGCGGCTTTTTGGCAGGATCAAAAATAAAGCCCATGCCGCCACCGGACATGCCGCCGAGCATCCAAAAGCCCCAGAAATCCGCTCCAAACTCCGCCGACACGCGGGAGATGAGGGTTTCCGTGTAATAATTCGAGGCCCAGGGGATGACGGTTTGTATCGGTTCCCGGAAATTACGGGTGGTTGCGGCCCCGATGGCCCTCACATCACCCCGCTTCAGGGCATCGAGGATTTCATCCAGCACACCCAGCATGCTCTGGCGTGCCTTCCAGGCGGCTTCGGATCGAAGCAGATACTTTTCGGTGACCATTTCGAGAATGGGCCCCACATTTTGTGCCATTCCGCCATGAACCAGCACGAGGCTGTCCTGCAGTTTCTGCCGGGTGCTCGCCGGGGCGTCCACATCACTCAAAATCCGGTGTTTGGGCATGAGGCGCCCCCGGCTGATGCCCAGTTCGGGATCGCCCTCCCCGGCAAGGACACCTTCTATTAATTTCATTCCAGGCCAGACTCCGCCGGAGTCCTGCCAGCCGCCGCCTGATCCACCCAGCCATTCGCCCAGCAATGCGCGGGCCAGCACAAGCCTGCGTTCGTTCTCCTGAAGCGGGCCGGTGAGGGATGTTGCCTGACCGGTGGCCCGCATGCAGACACTGACGAGAGCTGCCAGAAGGTTGGTTGAAACGGCCAGTCGTGAACCTTTCGGGATGCTGTTCACGTTGCTGACAATCTCCAAACCACGGCCCGGGCCAACGACCCGGGCCAGCAGGTCCGCCAGGCTCTGGCCGGAGCCTTCGATGCCGGGGGGCACAATTCCCGAGGCAATGACCGCCGCCTTCAGCAATCCGAGATAGTCCTTGGCGAAATCAAACACCTCGGCGAGGTTGGAAATCTCTGCGGAAGCTCCCAAATCCACGCTGACCAGCCGAAGGACCGGCTCCTCGATGACACGCAGCCAGGCCTCAACAGGCGGTCTTGGATGTTCATCGCGCCCGTGGACACCGAGGTCGATCGACACATTGAGAACCTTGGCGCCCTCCGGGTAGTCCATTCCCAGAAAAAAGATATCGCTCCAGCCGCAGTGGGTGAGATCCATCCGGACGGGGGTGAGTTCCCGCAGGATGGGGTAGGTGCCATCCGCAGGATCCGCCTGCAGCAACTCCGGGCGCAGGCGCAGGGGATGATCGGCGGGATGGCCCATGCGGAACATCCATTGGTTGCCCCGGACGGTGCGAACACTGCGTCGAACCTGATCTGCGAGTGTCTGGAATGCGAGGCGGTGGTAGCCTGATGCAAGTGCGCTCGAGATGGCATCGCTGGCACCTTCACGATGCTGGACGGCGAGGAAGCAATCAATCGACTCCTCAAACCGGCGCTGGAGCAGATGCTCGAAGCCGGCAAATGGCACGAGGGAGGTTGCCCGGTGGGGACTGGACTCGAGCGCCTTGGGCAGATGGAACCGGTGAATGGCGTAGAGAAAGAACAGGGCGCGAACCCGCTCGTAGAGATTGTCGCTCGTATGTCGAAACTGCTCCAGAGAAGCGCATTCTGCCAGAAGGGCATCGGGGGGCATTCCGGCGCATGCCGATTCAAGGGATCGGTTGCGCGTCCGGGGATCGGTTGCCGTGATGATTTGAACAAGAGCCGACATGGGGATGGGTCGGGTTACTTTTGTTCACGCCTGGCGAGCAGGTCGATCATGGTGGTCAGGACCTCATCTCTATCACTGCCGGACAGAGCCAGGGCGAGTTGGGCGGTGAGCAATCCATATTTGACGCCGATGTCGTAACGGCGGCCCTCCAATTCCAGTGCCAGATAGCGCTCGCGCCGTGCCAGGGTTGTGAGTGCGGGGGTCAGTTGCACCGGGCGATCCCCGGCCGTCCCTGCTGCAGTTGCCAGCAATTCCATCACCGTCGGGGTGAGCACATGCATCCCGAAAAAGCAGAGGTAGTGCCCGGCCCTCAAGCCTGGCACCAGCAGCCGCTGTTCAGCCTCAGTGGGGGTGGGCTTTTCCAGAACATCCGAGATCTCGTAGAGAGATTTCCTTCCGGCGGAGAGCCGACCGCCGACAGCGCCGTAATAGGGCAGCTTCGATTCATGGGTTGCCTGGACCCCTGAAACGGCACAGTTTTCCTGGGCGGCTGCGGCGACGAGTTGAGCCGCGCACCTGCGCTCTGAGGAACTCACACAAAGATGGTCGCCAACCAGCAGCAGGAAGGGGTCGACGCCGGTAAAAGGGCGTGCGCTGAGGACGGCATCCCCATAGCCCCGGGGCCTGGCCTGCTCCACAAAACGCAACCGTGAGCCGTGCGGGCCGGCGGCGGCGCGGTAGGATTCCTGATCGCCGGGGCAGACTACGACGCAGATTTCCTCGATGCCGGCGGCGGCCACCTCCTCAATGATGATTCTCAAGGCCGCCTTGGATGTTCCATCGCGGTCCACGAGGGTTTGCAGGGGCAGGGTTCGCTGCGATTTTCCAGCCGCCGTAATGATAGCTTTCTTGATTTCCACAACCTCAATCGGGGTTTTATTTGCTTCGTCGGCAGGTTCGCAGATTATCGCATGGCCGTCAATGCGATGGGTGGGTTGTGATTTCAGAGGCGGCCTGGCGGTTTTCCCGGCTGGCTGGTGGCTTTACCCTTTTCATGTTCGGTGCAAATCGCTATCTTTGATTCTGAAACGTGATGTCACAAATCAGATGACGAGTTTTTCAAGCTTGCGTGTGAGGCTGGTGGGCACGGTGTTTCTCGCCATTGCCCCGGCGTGGTTGGTCATTTATCTGATCGTCAAGGAAACCGGGAATCGTGACGATCTTCTATGGACGCTTCTTTCCGGCGGAATCGGGTTGATGGCGCTTGGTGCGGCCTGGTTCGGGGGGGAGCATTTCGTGTTGAGACAGGTGCGGATGCTCCTGATGGCAGCGCAGCGGCTCTCCCAGGGGGATTTGTCGAGTCGCACCGGATTGGCACGGGAAAAAGGGGAACTGGGGGAACTGGCCCGGGCATTTGACACCATGGCCGGGTCGCTGGAGGAGCGGATCAAGGAGAGGGACGCCGTCGAGCGGACGCTCTTGAACCGGTCTCTGCAGCAGACCGTCATTGGTGCCCTGGGACAGTTTGCGATGGTTTCCAAGGATGTCTCGGCCCTGCTCAATCAGGCTTCAATACTCGCTGCCCAGACACTGGAAGTGGAATATGGGGCGGTGTTCGAGCTTGATCCGTCAACTCAGGAACTTGTGCTGGTGGCCGGGACCGGGTGGAAGGATGGATCGGTCTGGAACGTTCGGTTGCCGATCTCCCCTGAGAATGAGACGGGCTACACCATTTCCAGTCGTGATCCTGTCATCATTGAGAACCTCCCTGCGGACAGACGTTTCAAGGGGAGCGATTTTCTGACCCGGCATGGTGTGCGGAGCGGGATGAGCATCGCAATTGCCGGAAATGGCCGGTCGTATGGCGTCCTTGCCGCGCACACAACACACCAGCGCCGGTTCACCGAGGATGAAGTGCACCTGCTGTTCTCGATGGCCACGATGCTGGCCATGGCGGTGGAGCGGATGCGGGCGGAAACGGAGCTCTCGAAACTTGCCGCCTTTGCCAAGTTGAACCCGAATCCGGCGATGGAGTTGAGCGCCAGAGGCAAGGTGACTTATCATAATGACGCCGCGCTCCGGTTGGCTGTCTCAGTCGGGCACGCTGATCCGGGGATGCTGCTGCCGGGGAATATTGCCGAGCTGTCCCAGCATTGCATAGCGATGAGGCCCGGTATGATGCGAGTGGACACCGTTTTTGAAAACCATACGCTTTCGTGGTCATTCCACCCGGTGCTCGACAGTGACATCATCCATTGTTATGTCGAGGACATCACCCATCGGCTGAATCTTGAGGGACAACTGCGACAGGCGCAAAAGATGGAGTCGTTGGGTCAGTTAGCCGCCGGGGTTGCCCATGATTTCAACAACATGCTGACCATCATCCAGGGGCATTCCGGGATGTTGATCGCAAACCCCACCCTGCCACCCCATTTGCGCGACTCAGTGCAGGCCATTTTCTTTGGCTCTGAGCGTGCGGCAAGCCTGACGCGCCAGTTGCTCATGTTCAGCCATAAGAACGTGATGCAGCCCAAGGCGCTGGACCTCCGCGATGTGGTCACAAATCTGAGCAGGATGCTGACCCGGTTGCTCGGGGAGACCATCAGCCTGAATCTGCACTCCGCCACTGCCGTGCCGATGATTCACGCGGACATCGGGATGGTGGAACAGGTGGTCATGAATCTCGCGGTGAACGCCCGTGATGCCATGCCCAGGGGTGGGTGCCTCACCATCGAAATCGTTCCTGTGGAGGTCGATGACGCTTATGTTGAGGAGCATCCGCAGGGACGGATCGGTTCGTTCGTCCTTCTGCGGGTGAGCGATACCGGCTGCGGGATGGATCAGTTGACCCTGTCCCGCATCTTTGAGCCTTTCTTCACCACCAAGGAGATCGGAAAGGGTACTGGCCTGGGTCTGGCCACAGCCTATGGAATCGTGCAACAGCACGAGGGGTGGATCACGGTGAACAGTGAGCTGAACGCGGGGACCGTTTTCTCAATCCTGTTCCCCGCAAGTACCCGGTGTGCCGAGGCCCTGGCTCCCCAGGAGAGTTCATCCGTCCAGCCTCCCCGGGGGACGGAGACCATCCTTGTGGTGGAGGATGAATCGGTGCTGCGTGAACTGGCCCATTTCATGTTGGAAAGCTGCGGCTACAAGGTCATTGATGCGGCGTCAGGAGTCGAGGCGCTTGGAATCTGGGAGAAAATGGGGAGTGAGATCAACCTGGTGCTGACCGACATGGTGATGCCTGAGGGAATATCAGGGATGGACCTTGCAAAGACCCTGCATGCCCAGAGGCCGGATCTCCGCATAGTTTTTGCAAGCGGCTACAGCATGGACGAAATCGATATCGGGTTCATGAGGCAGGGGACTGCCGCATTCATACAGAAGCCCTACACGCATCTGATCCTCTCCCAGACCGTTCGCTCCTGCCTGGACAGCTAAAAGGGCGCGAAGGGTTGCCCCCCCGCGCCCGAAACGATGGATGAAGCCTTCCAGATCAGGCACCCAGCGCTGCCCGCACCAGAGCCTGCACTGCTGACACTGCATCTTCCACTTTCACCGCTGTCAGCGCCCCGGCCCGGGGCTTCAGTTCCACCTCACCTTTGGCGAGGGATTTTTCCCCGATACCGATGCGGATGGGGAAGCCGACGAGTTCAGAATCCTTGAATTTGAAGCCCGGCCTCTCATTCCGGTCATCCAGAATGGTATCGATGCCGAGGCTGGTGAGCTCGGCGTAGATCTTTTCCGCGAGCTGCATGACGGGGCTTTCAGGCGCCACGTTGAGAGGGGTGATGCAGACGGTATATGGGGCAACGCTGATGGGCCACACGATCCCGTTGGCATCGTTGCTCTGCTCGATCACGGCCTGCAGGGTGCGGGTGACCCCGATGCCGTAGCAACCCATGACGGCAGGCTGTTGACGGCCTGTTTCATCCAGGAACATGGCATGGAGAGCTTCGCTGTATTTGGTGCCCAGCTTGAAGACGTGCCCGACTTCGATGGCGCGCTGAACCTTGAGGGGTTGTCCGCACTTGGCGCAGGGTTCCCCGGCCTGGACGAGGCGAAGGTCGGCCCATTTCGAGACCTTGATGTCCCTGCCGATTTCGATGTTGCGCAGGTGAAATCCATCCTCATTCGCGCCGGTGGTCATTCCGGTGGTGTCCTTCAGGCGCTCATCTGCATAGATGGCCCAACCATCTCCCTTGAGCGTTGCAGCCACGGCACCCAGGCTGCCGGGATGTGCCCCCATGGCGGTGAAAATTTCCTCCGGTTCACCGGGGCGGAACATGGTGCTACCGAGCGTTCCCGCCAGCTTGGCCTCGTTTAGCTGATCATCCCCCCGCAGGAGGACCAGAACGATCTTGCTGTCCGCCACGTAAACGAGGGTCTTGATCTGCCGTTCCGCAGGAACGGAGTGCGGGGCTTTTGTCAGGGCATCGATCGTGACAGCGCCCGGTGTGGGGAATTTTTCCGGGAGGGCGGCTGAAGGTTCGGAAGCGGTTTTGGTGACGTTGCTCGAAGCCTTCTCCACGTTCGCCGCATAGCCGCAGCCGTCGCAGTAGGCCACATCGTTCTCGCCCGTCTCCGCCGGGACCATGAATTCGTGGGAGAATTTGCCGCCCATGACCCCGGTGTCAGCTTCGACAGCAATGGTTTTGAGCCCGCACCGCTGGAAGATGCGGGCGTAGGCGTTGTACATCTTGTGGTAGCTCTCCTGCGCCCCGGCATCCGAGGAGTCGAAGCTGTAGGCGTCCTTCATGATGAACTCCTTGGCCCGCATCAAGCCGAAGCGGGGGCGGATCTCATCGCGGAACTTGGTCTGAATCTGGTAGAAATTCTTGGGCATCTGCCTGTAGGAATTGATCTCCCCTGCAACCAGGGTGGTGATCACTTCCTCGTGTGTCGGCCCGAGCACCCATTCCTTTTTGGCCCGGTCGCGCACCTTGAAGAGGACGTCCCGGGCCGTCTCGTAGCGGCCGCTCTTTTCCCAGATCTCAGGCGGTTGCAGGGCTGGCATCAGGAGTTCCAGCGCCCCGGCGCGATTCATCTCCTCGCGCACGATCTGCTCGACTTTGCGCAGTGCGCGCAACCCGAGCGGCATGAAAATGTAAAGCCCTCCCGTGAGCTTGCGGATCAGTCCCGCACGCAGGAGGAGTTTATGGGATACGATCTCCGCCTCAGCGGGTGTTTCTTTAAGTGTCGGAATGATGGTCTGTGTCCAGCGCATAATACAGGGGCATAATGTGCGGTTCCGGGCCGCGGATGTCGATTGCAAAGGTGGTCCGACCCTGGGTCGCGACGATCCTGCAAGAGAGGGGATCCGGGGATGCCCAGATTCCGGGAAATCACTTCACCGAGTTGACGAGGGGGGCCATGCCCTGGATCCGGACTTCCAGACGGTCGCCGGAGGTGATGGGACCGACACCGCTCGGGGTGCCGGTCAGGATGATATCCCCGGGCAACAGGGTCATGTTTGTTGAGATGAAGCTCACCAGGTGATGACAGTTGAAAATCAGTTGGGAAGTGTTCGAATTCTGCCGCAGCTGCCCGTTCTGAAAAAGCTGGATATTGAGGTTGTGCGGGTCGATTTTCGTCTCCACGAACGGTCCGAGCGGCGTGAAGGTGTCGAACGACTTTGCCCGGGCCCACTGGCTCTCGCTGTTTTGAATTGTTCGGTCGCTGATATCCTGGGAGGCGGTGTAGCCAAAGATGTAACGGGCAGCTGCCGTTGGGGTGACGTTCCTCATCCTGCGGCCGATCACGATGCAGAGTTCAGCTTCGAAGTCCGTGCGGTGCTGGGGGAAGGGGATTTCGATTTTGGTGCCGTCCGGGATTAGTGAACTGGTGGCCTTGAGCCAGAACAGAGGTTCCTTCGGAAGGGGTTTGCCGCTCTCACGGGCGTGATCAGCATAGTTCAGCCCCACCGCGATGATCTTTGAGGGAACCACAGGGGTGAGCGTTCGCAATCCCTTGATCTTGAGCGGTTTCTTATCGTAGGTCGGAGAGCCGAAGACATCCCCCTGCAGACGAAACAATTCGCCCTCCACAACTTTGGCATGGAAGACGTCGTCGCCATTCTGAAACCGGCCGATTGCTGCCATAAGGTGGTGAACTTGTAGCAGATGCGAAGCGCGCGGTGCAAGGTAAAAGCACCAAATCCGGTATCGGTGGGTGTGAGACAAAAAATTTCGGATTGAGTTTTTCAGCTTGTTTTTCGCGTCATGTGTGCCTAGCCTTCTAGGCATATATGAACCAACCCAAAAAAGCACACCTGCTCGAACAAATCGCCGCCATCTCCGCCATGGAACGG
>CAIWMU010000104.1 GCA_903913865.1 uncultured Verrucomicrobia subdivision 3 bacterium | reverse complement strand
GTTTTGTCTGGAAGGTAGGTCTTCTGCACCCATTTCTTGCATTCAGGGCAGTTTTGCGAGAGAATGCGCGTAAGTAAAACGACGTTATGAAGCCCATTTTTGTTACCGCTGACGCCCGAACCCGCCGCCAACTCCTTGCCTTTCGCCAGGAGGCGCAAACCGATAAATCACCGCGCGTGGCCCTGCGTCTTCAGGCAATTCTCCTGAGTGCTGACGGCCACACCCCGCCAGCCATTGCCGACCTGCTGCACGTGCATCGCAGCCGTGTTCACGACTGGATCCGCCGTTGGATGGATCACGGAATCGAGGGTGTCAAGGAAGGTCACCGTAGTGGACGCCCCAGTGAATTGACACCTGCCCAACGGGAGGCGCTTCACGACATCATAGAAAGTGGACCGGTGGCTCATGGACTCAACACGGGGGTCTGGACTTCCAAGTTGGTTGCCGAGGTCATTCAAGAGGAGTTTGGCGTGGACTACCATCCCGGACACGTCCGCAAAGTCCTTCACCTGATCGGCTGTTCTGTGCAACGACCCACCACCCGGCTGGTGCAGGCAGATCCCAAGGCCCAAAAGAAATGGATTCGCTACTCCTATCCGAATCTAAAAAAAACGCCATAGCCGAAGGATCGGTGATCGTCTTTGTCGATGAGGCATCTTTTCGCCAAACCCCCACCCTGCGTCAAACCTGGGCCCCCTGCAACAAACGTCCCCAAATTCCCACCCGCGGCGAGCGCAACACCCAGAAGGTCCTTGGTGCCGTTGAACTTCGCTCAGCAAAATACGTTTATCGCCACCAAACCGATTACTTCAATCATCAAACCTACCGCTCGTTTGTCGAGGATGTCGTCCTGCCGGGCTATTACCGCCGTGGACACCGGATTTATCTGATACAGGACAACGCTTCCTATCATAGGCATCCCGAAGTCTGGGAATTTTTCAAACAAGAGCGTAACAAACTCGAGGTGTTCTCACTTCCCAAATACTCGCCAGAATTGAACGCTCAGGAACCTCTTTGGAAGTACACACGATCCAACTCCACTCATAACCGGTTCTTTGAAACACCGGAAGACTTGTGCTCCAGCTTGTTTCATACCTTCGATGACATGCAGCGCCATCCGGAAAAACTCCTGGGCATCCTTCGTCCGTTCTCTTGATGCCTATATGTCCCGTTATTTATGCGCACATGTATAGCAACTCCTTGTCTTGCGCCAACAAATTTGCCAACGCTCCAAATTCTCCGGGCAAGCGATTTGCCGAGGTTTCGCTAGCAGCTTGCAGGGTCACTGAAGACGCGAGTTGGGCAAGGACTGTTTCAGTTGTCAACGCCGCAGCGTCAAAACCGGTCCCTTGGCGCTCGTCAAAAGCACCTGTTTCGTGGTCAGCATACGTGTCATCATCCACAAACGGAAAGCGTCCCGTGCCATGATGTGAACTTCAAGGATTGGAATCAACAAATTTGCCGGGCTTGGGCTTGCGAAAGCTGCCCAAGTCGCTTGCCGCGACGGCTTTTGCCTTGGCGCACTGGTTGTTCCATCCCCGGTCGAGGGAAATGTAGGCGGATTGGCGCACAGCTGCGGCCCGTTTCCTTCACCGTCAGCCCAAACTGGCCGAATCTTGGCGGTGGCAAATCTGTTGTTGCACCACGGCATACGCAGTGGGGTCTACTTGCCCGAAACCGGATTCTGTTCATCTCAATTTTTGCGTGTCGATGAAGCGGCCAAAGGCGCAGCCCACAAAAATGCCCCTGGCCAAAGCGCCCCGCATCGTCGCAACCCCCGCTTGCCCGGTTTCAGGAGATTCGGCCAGGTCGGAGTTGGCTCAGATTTGTCTCAGTGACTTTATGGGCGGTCTGGAATTGTTTGCGTAAGTTATTGTGGCAGAATGGTGGGCCCAGAGGGGTTCGAACCCCCGACCAAGCGATTATGAGTCGCCTGCTCTAACCGCTGAGCTATGGGCCCATCCAAGATTGCAGTCATAAGTTTGCCGTTGTGACGCTGCGCGGCAAGCCTTTTCGGTGCACGATCAAGGCACCGCTGGCCAGCACCGGTGCAGATAGGATAAAGAAAAAGTGAGCAAGTGAGCAAAAATGGTTTGGACAATTAGAAAAGATGCGTTAAGAAATACGCGTCAGCTTGCATCGTAAGCAATTAGGAGGTTCTGGCCCATTAAGTAACCACGGTGCAGCCAGAAAATCAGCCACAATGAGAGCAGTCTTGATCGAGGAGGGAGAAGCGAGTGTCACGTCGTTCGGAACCGGCTTTTGCCGAACGAGGCGGTGGACCGCCTGTGTTTGCGTTGCCGGGATCGCATTTGGGATCATCGGCTGTGGCACCAAAAGCAAGGAGGCACGGCAGACTCCTGAAACAGCCAGCAATGTTGTAGCAACGGTCGAGGGAGCGCCGATCACCGGCACCAGCCTGCGGGAGGAATGGGGCAAGGCGATCCGGGGGAGAACCACGGCTGCGGAGGTGAAGGTGGCGAGGGATGTGGCTTTGGAGGGCTTGATTCGCACCGAGGCCATCTATGCCCAGGCCAAGGCATCGGGCTTTGACCAGACTCCCGAGATGCAAAGCCGTATCAAGGCGATGGTTGTGGCGCAGTTCAAGGAGCGCCAGTGGAAACCATCCCTGACGACCGTGGATCCCGGGGAGATCAAGGCTTATTACGACAGCCATAAAGGCGAATATGCAACACCTGCGATGGTGCGCGGCTCGGTGATCTATATCTCTGCTCCATCCAAGGCTGACGCAGAGAGGGAGGCGAGGGCTAGACAGGATGCCGAGTCCGTCCTTGAGCTGGCCCGGGGAACGGCAGCGGTTCAGGACTACAAAGCGGTCGTTTCCAAATATTCTTCCGATCCCGGGACACGATATTCCGGCGGTGACACGGGGTGGCTCGTTCCTGGAAGCGACATCGTGAATCCGGAGATTGTTGACGCCCTGAGTAAACTCCCCAAACAGGGGCTCTTCGCACCACTTGTCCGAACATCCAATCACTGGTGCATCGTGAAACTATTGGATCTGAAGGGCCCTGCCACCAAGTCCCTGGCGGAGGTGGGGGAGTCGATCCGCACCAAGATTCTTCATCGGAGGAAGGCAGGGGAGGAGATCGAATTTTCGAACAGGATGGTCGCAGGCCTTAAGGTTTCCATCAACAAAGCTGAGTTGGACGCTGTCTCACCTCCTGTTAATTCGATGGATCCACCGGAATCTCCCGGCCGGGAGCGGGGTGTGCAGCCTGTTGGCGTTAAGCCCGTTCATCAGCAATCGTCGAGTGATCGCGCCGGACCTGCTGCAGATTCTTTTGGGGGTCAACAAACCGCCTCCAGGGATGCGCTTACTGGCGGCGTCGCCAAGGCCGGTTCGGCGGTTTCCGGTCAAACATCACGCTTTGTTCCAAGATCACTCCTGCCCACATCAGACTTATGAAATCCCAATCCATGCATCATCCATTGGTTTTCGGCCTTCGACCTTTTGTTTCAGCCTTGATTGTGGCCAGCTGCTGCCTGGCCGGGGCTTCGCCGCTACAAACCCAAACCATCAACCTGCAATCCGGCTGGAATGCTGTGTACCTTGAGGTGGCTCCGACAAATTCCAGGCCGGAATTCCTGTTCAGTGGCCTCCCCATGGCCAGTGCGTGGGCCTTTCAGGAGAAGGTGCGGTCGGTCGATTTCATTCAGGACCCTGCAGAGCCGGTGTGGAATTTGGAGCGCTGGGCCTTTTACATTCCGACCAACAAGCTGGAGTCTGCCGCCAATCGCCTTTCTGGAATCTTGGGGAACCAGCCCTACCTCATCAACATGAGCAACGCGGCGATCTGGCGCGTTACAGGTGTGCCAAGCCTGAAGCGCATCACCTGGCAGGCGGATGCATACAACCTTGTGGGATTCCCGGTGGATCCTGCCGCCCCGCCCACGTTCCAGACCTTTTTCCGCAACTCTTCGGCGCATTACAACACCTCCACGCTCCAGATGCAGCCGGTCTACAGGATGGCCAGTAGCGGTGAGTGGACGCAGGTCGCCCCTACCACAACCATGAAGCCGGGCGAGGTTTGCTGGGTGTTCTGCAAGGGGGGATCCACCTATCAGGGACCGCTGGAAGTTCTCACTGAGACGGGGGACCAGATCGAATTCGGGGAGCTGTTGGACCTCCAGAATATCAGAGTTTTCAACAGGGCTTCCACCCTCGCATCCGTGAAGTGGGAGAATGTCGGCGGCGGCAGTGTGAACCCTTTGGTTTACTATCGTTTCGACCCCAGTGTGGGCCCCCAATGGCCGGCTCTGCCGAGCCCCTACATCCTCCCGATCACCGGCGGAAGCAACGCGACTTTGCGGGTGGCTGTGAACCGCATGCTCTTTTCCGGGACAAACTTCGATACGGTGATCTCCATTGGAAACGGTGCGGGGGTCAGGTATTTGGTGCCGCTGTCCGCCTCCAAGTCCCGGCAAAGTGCACTTGCGGCAGGTGCAACTGCTGAGGTGCAGAGCCAGGGCTTTGCTGGACTTTGGATTGGATCGGCCAGTGTAACAGATGTCAACGTGGCGCACTCCGGGATTCTGGTCACCAATGGATTTGATAGCCAGGGCAGGGCGCTGGTTGTTGAACGGGTGGGATTCGACCCCACGCCGAAGCCTGTCCGAACCCCGGCTGAGCTGAGGCTTCTGGTGCATGTGGATACCAACGGAACCGCAAGGCTTCTGAAGCAGGTCATCCAGATGTGGCAGGAGCCCGTTTATACGAATGACGTCAGCGGTGTCCTTTACCAGTCCGTAGCCGGAAGGCATGTGTTGCTGACGGATGACACCCTGGTTCCTCAATACACAGGAGTGGCATCCCGCGATACCGAACTCGCCGGGAGGCGTTTCAGCAGCATCGCGTTCGATTTTCCCGGCACATCACTGGCGTTCACGGGTAGTTTTGCCTACAACCAATCCCTGCTGACCACCAATATTCTTCCGAAGAGCTGGCCCACGAATCCCTTCCGGCACAAATATCATCCAGACCATCAGTCGGATGCGTCTTATGATGTGGTTCGGGTGATCGGTCTTCGGCTGAAGCCTGCCACGCCTGATTCGCCCCCGGATTATGGTTACCGCCTCCTTCAGGGAACCTACGAGGAGACGGTGTCCGGACTGCACAAAACGAACATTTTTGCCGCCGGGACCTTCACGCTGCAACGTGTTTCGTCCACAGGAATTTTGAACCGCTAACATCGCATCCAAAAATCACATGATATCCATCATTTTTCGAAAAGGCCTTGCCGTTCTCATGCATCGGATCTTTTTCCGCACCATTGTGTCGGGTGCGTTGTTTGCCATGCTTGCGGGAGTTTGCACCCGGGAGGCTCAGGCGGGAAGCGTTAACATCTCGGGGAAGGTGACCCACTGGGATGGGACACCATTTGCCGGTGTCAAAGTTGACCTGAAAAGCGATGGTTCGGATGTCAGCCCTTTTTTTGGTGCCTTCAGCTACCACGAGGTGATCTACACGGACGCCAATGGCAACTGGTCCATCAATGCGTTTTACTATGATCCGGTCCCGTTTATTTTCTCATTCCTGTACAACGCAGCCTACTACACCGTCAACTATAGTGCCGATCGAACCTTCTTCTCAAATCCCGGCAGATTGACTGTCAAGCCTCAGTCCACCGGCCAGATGGCACCCATCACAGGCATAAACTCACAACAGATCGGCACCTTCCCGCAACTCGGATCGCAGGTGATCGCTGAGACGCCCGGGTTGAACACATGGTTCCGTCTCGGTGATGGGAGCTATGCACGGGAAATGATCTCAGGCAGGATTCTTGGTCCCGGGGGGCTGTGGTTGGGAGGAGGCAAGGTTGCAACCAGTTTTGTCTTCAACGGCAACCAGGCGAGTTCGTATCTGGATATCGGATTGGGCTCAATCTCCGGCGCGTGGACGCTCTCGTTCTGGGCCAACCGGACGGCCTCGACGAATGTCTCAGCCGCCCTGCTGGCGGATGGCGTGAGCGCAATCAAAATTGAGCAGAATCCATCCACCCGAAAACTTGGCTTCACGAAGTTCGGCGTCGCGGACTACACCTTCAATTATATTCTACCAGTGGGGCAGTGGGCGCATGTCACGATGACCACTGATGGGGCTAAAACGGCGCTTTATGTCAACGGCGTCCTGCAGGATACGATCGCCGCGTCCATCCCCCTGCCGCGCAGTGTGATGGGACGGCGGGCGGCTGGCGTGGATATTCTGATGGGCTCCTACGACGAGATCGCGGCCTGGGGGCGAAGGCTCACGGACGGGGAAATCCTGAACCTTTATTCGCGCTCGGACCTCGGCTCGATTTCCGGCAGGATCGCGACCCCAACGGGGGTTCCCCTCCAGAATGTGCCCGTTGTCCTGGGGACACCGACCTTCATCAACAGTGTCGATGAAATCCCCCACAAGATTTTCACCCCAGCCTTTCATACGAACGTGGCGTTGTTGGACCGCAATGCAAATTATGACAACTGGTGGCCCGGTGGCACCAACCAGGGGGTTGCCGCGATTTACAAGGGGCAGATTGTTGTGTCGGGCTCCTCCTATTCGACGGCGCAATCGATTTTTCTCAGGAGCGATGATGGGTCCCGGCTTTACCTGGATGGGGGACTTCTCATCAACAATGATGGCAACCACGGGGATATCACAGTCAGTGCCAACACGGCATTGAGCCTCTCGGGGCATGATCTCGAAGTAAGGGCTTTCGAAGGCTCTGCGCCATGGTCGCTGTATCTCGATTGGCAGGGGACTGTCGGGTCGGTCTTTTCGCGGGAGTTGCTCAAGCCCTGGACACAGTGGGATGCCACCTATTACAACCTTGCGAGGCTGGCGGTCGTTTACACGGATGCCAACGGCAACTACACCTTCAACAACATCCCCTCAGGAGTCGATTGGCTTGTGCATGCCGAGTTCCCCAATTTTGTCTTCTCCCCCCTCAGCAAAGTCCAGAGGGCGGGCGATACCGGTGTGGATTTTCCGCTGATTGCATCCCCCCCCACGATTTCAGACATTCCCAACCAGGTGATGGACGAGGACGGTGCCCTGTCGGTTGGTTTTACCGTGTTCGACTACAACACCCCCCTCGCCGACTTGAAGCTGAGTGCAACGACCTCTGATGGGGTGGTCCTTCCGACCTCGGGCATTTCATTTGGCGGTGCGGGGGGATCCCGTTCAGTCACCATCCGGCCCCGTCCAAATGCGTTCGGCACCAACATCACGGTGCAGGTGACAGTGACCGATTTGGCTGGTCAGACCGCATCCGACACGTTTCAGGTGACCGTCCGGTCGGTCAACGATGCGCCGGTGGCTGGGAGTCCCTACGCTGTTGATTTTTCCGCTGCGGACGCGCGGGGGTTGGTTTCCAGCATCGGTGGTCTGCCGACTGGCAATACGGCCCACACGATAGAAGCGTGGGTGAAGTTGAAAACCCCCACAACGGCCCGGCAGTGGCTGCTAAACCTGGGCCAATATGGAACATATTCCCATCATTGGCTGTTCAACCCCGGCAGTGCGCCCAACAAGATGAAAATGCAGTTCGGAGTTTGGGGGAAGGACGCCATAACAGACCCTGAGATAGAAACCGACAAGTGGACCCATCTGGCCACCACCTACGACCCCGTGACCACAAACTACACCGTTTACGTTAACGGCGTTGCCCTACGCCAGAAGACACTCGCCGTGCCGTTTTTCTTCACGAACACGACGCTTTCGCTCGCCGCGCCCACAGGGACGGAAACGACCTTCCACGGGGCGGTGGACGAACTGAGGGTTTGGAATCGTGTTCTCAGCGCTCCTGAAATTCAGCAGATCTACGGAACCCGGCTTGTGGGAAATGAGGTGGGTTTGCAGTTGTATTGCCGGTTTGACGAAGGTGGCGGGGATGTGGCAGCGGATTCTGCTTTTACCTCGCCCGGCAACGGTGGCAGAACCGATGGAACATTGACCGGGGGATACGCCTATGTTCCAGGTGTGTTCGCTGATACGTTCTACCGAACGAACCTCGTCAATGAGGACACAACCACCCCGATTTTCCTTTCGGGTTATGACGTTGAGGATTGGACAAGCCTGTCATTTGAGGTTCTTACCCAACCGGTTCACGGATCGCTGAACAGGATCTCAGGTGCCTGGAATCCGACCGCAGCCAACCCGGTGCTTTACACGCCAGCCGCGAATTACAATGGACCGGACACCTTCACCTATCGGCTTAAGGATACCAGTGGCGCGCTCTCATCGATAGAGACGGTTTACCTTCAAGTAACCGGGGTGAATGATCTGCCCATCCTCTCAGATATCGCACCGATAGTGATTGAAGAGGATTCCGCTTCCCCACCCATTCCTTTTCAGGTGTATGACGCGGAAACTCCGGCTGCGCAAATTAGTCTGTATGCATCCGCGCTGAACACGGGCTTGATTCCCGCCACCCCGGCGAGCCTCGTGTTTGGGGGATCTGGAACGAACAGGACCATTCAAATAACCCCGGCTGCCGGGGAGTTGGGGCAAACGACCGTGCAGATTCAGGCGGTTGACGGGAATAACGGCTTCAAGTCGATCTCGTTCCCGGTCAAAGTCGTCCCAAAGCCGGCCTATGCGGTTTATGATTTGGGGGTGGTCAACTTCAAGCAGGAAAGCTATGGCAAGGCCATCTCAGATAAGGGCTGGGTGGTCGGATCGTCGGACACGCCTGCGCTGCCGGGTAGTGCCGCGATGCTCTATCGCGGATTTGAGACCGAGGAGAACGCGGTGTATCTCGGGACCCTTGGCGGGGCGGTGGCCCAGGCCAACGGAATCAACGTATCCGGGGTGATCACCGGGGTTTCGGCCACGGGAACCGGCACGAGGCGGGCTTTTCGTTGGGCGGACACCGGATCCGGCGGCGTGATGTCCGCATTGCCGGACGTTGCGCTGACAGTGGAATCTTCCGGGCGGAGCGTGAACGCAAGCGGGATGATAGCAGGCTATGCCCTACTCTCGAGCGGTCAGTATGCGGCGGTGCTGTGGTCCAACAACATCGCCTACAATCTGGGATCCCTCGGCGGGACAAACAGTGAAGCATTTGGCCTGAACGAGACGGGATGGGTTGCCGGTTACGCTCAAACCAACGGAAATGTTGACCGTGCTGCGATATACACCAGTAATCGCTGGGTGTTTGTTGGGGTAAATAACGAGGCCTCAAGCCGTGCGCTGGCTTTGAACAATCTTGGCCATGCGGTCGGATACAGCTATCGCAGGGCTGATCCAGCTTACAGGCCCTTCATCAGGGACAATCAGGGAAGTCGGGAATTGCCTCTGATCCCGGCGGCTGTAAAAGGACAGGCGAAGGGAATCAATGATTTCGGTCAGGTGGTCGGTCAGGCTAGTTTTACCGGGGACAAGCAAAAGGCATTTTTCTACAGTGCCAGCAAGCTCTATGACTTGAACGAATTGACGACTGAGGACAGTGGTTGGACTCTGACCGACGCCACAGCGATCAATCGCGATGGATGGATCACCGGCATCGGGACCAGCCCGAGCGGTCAGACGCGGGCGTTTCTGGCGGTTCCCGCATGGGTGGTTGGCCGGCAAATCCCCCGTCCCGAGGGGGCGTATCCCCGGCTGCCCCAGATGCAGTTACTGGGTGACCGTGGTGCCAACACGGAGGGGAACTCGTTTGTATGGAGCGACCACGAGCAGAAGGTTTTTGTGGTTCGGCCGGTGAAGGCCCGGCTGAACTGGTTCACGAGCGACAGCGATGTGATTACAGTCGGCACAAACCTGTTGGCGAACACCAACCGGATTGCCGTGGCTGGTGCTGCCATCTGGCCCCGTATTCCCACCCGGCATGTGGCCGGCGCCCCGGTGGAGGTCGAACCCCAAGGTGTGCCTTTCGGATACAGCTTTCAAAACGTGGAATACCTTGCGGGGTCTGGAGGGGCTGTTGAGCCCAATACAAAGGTGTTCCGTGCCACCTCACCCGGCTACACCGTGTTGCGCTACCTCGATCTTGGCAGCGATGGCATTGCCGACCCGCTCAGCGACAATCTGGTGTTCGATGTTGTGAGGACCCATCTCTACACGAATTCCGTTGTCTATGCGCAGACCGATTGGGTTGTGGGTGAGACCATCCGTGACTCCAGTCATTACGACTACCTCGGCAAGAACGGCTTCGTATTGTTTGAAAAGGCGCTTTATGATGGTTCAGGACTTGACCGGGCCTACGACAGGGTATCCCGGCGTGGATCCATCATCCCGGTGAACGCCCTGACCCCGACCACCTCCCAGGCTCCCTACAACTATTCCCCCTTGGTTGTGGCCTGGTATCAGACCAACCGGCTGGGTGTTGCATGGGCCAACCGAGCAGTGCAATACAATGCGGGGTGGCCCCAGGACACGACGAACAAGATCATCATCGCCCAGACGACCGGCACTGGTGGACTCCCGGACAACCTCTACAAGGATCTGCGTGTTTATGTTCAAGGGGACACCAATCTGCCCGGCTTCAACCCCAACGAGGAGCATGCTTTGCTCATTCCAGGAGATTCAGGCCAGTCTCTGTATGCCTTGCGCAACGATTTGAACGGCCAGATCGATTCGCCCCCCAGGTTTTCCGCACCCTTCGCGTTGTTGAAGTATAGGGATGCCGCCACGGACCTGTGGAAAATCCGGCCATACAAGGTCGTGGCTGAGGAGGATCCCTATTTCTTCAAGTATGCGGGTGAGGCGGGCAAGGAGATTCAGCCACCGCTGCCGCTGAGCGGGCTTCCGCTCTGTCTGGAGTCCCGGGCGGTGTCCGGTCCGTGGTGGGAGGATTATCAGGGCAAGATATATGCCCGTGCTGCCGGGGCGGACGGGGAAAATGTCAACGTCGTCATTCAGTGGTTTTACAAGCTGCAGCCCGGCTTCTGGTATGATGTGGATGCGAACGGAACCAACGATGTGGCTGACGGAACCAGCGTTGCCTGGCTGGACCGGCTTCCCGGTGGAACCGTTGGAACACCGGTCAATGTGACCTATGACATTCGCTGGCCTGATCAGGATAACGTTCTACAGATTGGGCAGACCCTTCTGAAGTCTGCACAGTCCAGCATCAGTGGCAACCTGCCGGAGATCAAAAACCAGGCCAGGGCCGAGCTGGTGTTTGACTCGCTGAATGTGGGGGACACCAACTACGGGGCCACCCTTGCCAGGCTGTATGATCCGCTCACGCCCCGGGTCATCAAGACCGGTGTTGTCATTCCCGATTCAATCGCCCGCCAGAACATCGGGGGCAAGGAGTATTTCAGCGAATTGCCCTGGGCGTTGAAGAGCCGCCTGACCTATGACCCTGTGAACAAATGGCTCTCGTTCGCCGGATATCTTGACGAGGAGTTTGATGTGGGTCAGCCATTGATGTTGCCAAACGTTCTTTCCTCGAGGGAGAGGGACCGCATCAAGAAGCTGGCCGAATCAAATACGGATTGGAAGAGTCTTGTTGATAAATTGTATACTCTGACGCGAAATCCAAACCAGATCAACCAGCCTCCGCTCTACAATCCTGATGACCTGATTCTTGGGCTCGTCTACCAGTATGTCGTGAGGTCCAATTTTACTGTTTCCGTTCTGGGAGTTCAGTCGAGCCTGTCCGTGACGAATTATCTCAACACTCTGCCTAGTCCGCTCCCCGCAAGCCTGACGGTGCTCAGGACAAATGTCGTTCCGGAGGCCTTTGGTGACCAGCCCAAGGCTCTGACCGCAGCCCTTTCCGGCGTCCCTCCGGCAAGCCCGAAGCCGGGGAGTGCGATGCGGTTCGACGGCAGTTCCGGTTACCTGCAAACATCGACGGCCTTCGATTTGTCATCCAAGTCTTTCACCATTGAGTTGTGGGCGAAACGGTCCACACCCTTCGGCACCAACATGCTGGTCGCGATGAGGGATGGTGCAGCCCTTGGGAGCGGGCTGAGTGTTGGATTCATGGCGGACGGGAGTTTCAGGTTTGGTTTTGGTGGCACGGCGCTCCAGGCCTCCCCATCGCTATCAGATACAGAGTGGCATCACTGGGCCTGCGTGTTCAACGCGGTCACCGGCACCCGGGAGATCTACCGCGACGGGGTTCTGGCCAACTCGGATGTTGCTCCAGGGCTTTACAATGGCTCCGGGTCCATGGTTGTAGGGGCGCAACCCGGAACCGGTGCCGGAGTGAGGGACTTCTTCAAGGGGGACATCGACGAGATCCGCCTCTGGACAGCCGCAAGATCGGGTTACCAGATCAATTTGAACAAGAACAAGCGCCTGAAAGGGGTTGAATCCGACCTGTTCATCTCCTACCGATTTGATGAGGCCGGGACTTCGGCTGCTGATTCCAGCAGGCACGGTCTGGACTCCACATTGTATGGAGGTGCGTCGAGGGTGGCGTCCACGGCTCCCTGTGGAATCCCCCCCAGGTATGTCACGGTGGCATTCAACAACGATCCGAAACTTCCCGGGCTCCCTGTGGGCCTGAACATCATCAGAATCGATGACGGCCCGTATCTGGGAGATTTGAAGGCACTGCCCGGCGACAACGTGTTCGACCAGCGCATGACCTTCAGGCACAGCAGCGAATTTGGCGGAAATCCGGACGGGATACAGTTCCAGTGGTATTACAAGTTTGATACCGCCAATTTTGATCCCACCTCGCTTCCTCTGGCGCAAGCCGGAAGTTCTGAGGTTAACCTGAATGGATGGATACAGTATTCCGGCTTTCAACCGCCCACGGGGCAGGGAGTCAATGACGTTACCATAGGTGAGGGGGGAGAGGCCGGGTTGTTGATCATGAGTGACACCTGGTGGGTTTGCCGGTATCGCGGCTACAACATCAACCTGCACACCACGAACGAATGGAGCGGGTGGGTCGGGGATCCTGCCTCCTCCCCTGACCAGCCCCGGGCCAAGCTGGCAGAAGGATGGATCAAGCGTGTGCTGCGCGGGTTGAACCTGTTTGACCAGCGGGTGGCAGACTTCCACTCCAGCCCGGTTGCCACCTATGTCTCCATGATCCAGCAGGCGGGACCCCGCTACACAGGGGATATCGCCTTCAATCCAGGGGCCGACAACCTGAACAGCCTGGGGCTGATCCAGGCCTATGAAACGGTGCTCCGGAGGGGAAGAAGCCTCAGCATTGACGGGGTGCCGCAGGTGAACTTTGATCCGGCAAATAACGCCCTCCTGCTGGCGGCGGGTCGGATTGCCGACCTTTACATGTTGGTGGGGAACGAGGCCTATGGGGATGCACAGGATCCCACTGTGGGCTTTGGCTCCAGCAGCACGGAATACGGCACTTTATCCTCCTCGATCTTCGCCTTTCAGAACCAGGTGGATTCACTTCTTGAGGAGGAACTAACCCTGTTGCGTGGCAGGGACGATTCACGCTCCGGCGTGGCCTCCTTCCCGGTTTACAACCGGCTCCTTTGGAACTTCACCCTGGGTGAGGGGGAGGTTGCCTACAAGCAGGTTTACAACATCAAGGACCTCACCGGAGCCCAGGACAGCGCCGGTCGGGATGTGCCGGATGGCTTCATCAATGAGAAGGATGCCCGCAAGCTGTTTCCCCAGGGCCATGGCGATGCGTGGGGACACTACCTTACCGCCCTGAAGGAGTATTATTCTCTGCTGAGGCATCCCCAGTTCACCTGGGTGCCCCGGACCGAAAATGTCTCGGTAGCCGGGCAGGCCATCGAAGTGGACTACATGGACGAACGCAAATTCGCCCGGGCGGCTGCAGCCCTTGCCAAGACCGGCAAGGAGATCGTGGATCTGACCTACCGGCTGAGCTACACCGAGGATCCCAACGGCCAGTGGCAGGGCTACAAGGATACGGTTCAGGACCGTTCCTGGGGTGTGGATGAGTGGGCACGGAGGGGCGGCCTGGCATCCTACTTCTCCTGGTTGACAGCCAATGCCATTCTGCCGGATTCAGACCCGAATCCGAACCATACGGGGCTTGAGAAGGTGGACCGGCAGACGGTTGAGGAAATAACAGAAATCACCTCCCAGATGAATGAGGTGCAGGCCAAGTTGGATATGTCCGATGTCGGGCTTAATCCGCTCGGACTGGTCAAGGGGGCGATGGTTTTTGACATTGATCCAACGTTCAACGCTGTTGGATCGACCGCCCAGATCGGACGGGCGGCCGTTCAAGGGCTGGGGCATTTTGACCAGATCAAAGAACGGGCCATCAAGTCGCTCAACAACGCCGCGAGGGTGTGGGACGAGGCAAACAACTCCAGCCGTCAACTCAGGCAGCAGCAGGACGCGCTGGATGATTTCCAGAGAACCTACCGCTCACAGGAGAACGATTACAAGTCCCGCATGATCGAGATATTTGGTTATCCATACGCGGGGGATATTGGGGCCGGAAAACTTTACCCGAGCGGTTATGACGGGCCGGATCTCTACCACTACATGTATGTGGACACCACCGAGCTGACCGGGGAAAACTCACCGGCATCAACGACGTTTACCGGGTTTTTCACATCGCCCAACAAGTCGGCGGGGCTGGATACGAACGACTTTTTCCTGGGTTTTGTCTCGAATCCGAGTTCGCTGGATCCCTCGACAAACGGAATCATGCCGGTTTCCTTCCACATGTCAGCCGGGGACTACGGGTTCCTGGCCACGACGGCAATGGCCAAACGGAGGGCCCAGGGGGAGTTGCAATTTGCCCTGTCCGATCTCGTCCAGGCCAACGCCCAGCTGAAGATCTCGGCCCAGAATTACGATGGGGTCATCCAGGACATTAAGTCGGACATTGCCCTGCTCGAGGCCAACTACAACGTGAACGCCAACAAGCTGAAATTCCTGACCAAGCAGAAGGGTGAGATCGTGGGGCGGAATGTGGGGATCGCCATTTTCAAGGCTGTTCAACTCACCATGGGTCACCTGTCCGAGACCACGTGGAAGTGCGGGGATGCCATTGCGGAGGCGGTTCCCAAGGTTGTCGGCCTGGCGACCGATGCGCTCTCAGTGCCCCGGTCCACCATCAAGATCACCGCTGGAGCCATAGCCAAGGCGATCGAAATCACATCCGATGTGGCTGACCTCTCACAAACTGCATTGGAACTCTCGAAAGAGGAAATCACGCTGCAGACGGAGATTGACGTAACAACCGAGGACCAGCGGTTCGAGATTCTGCAACGGACCAAGGAACTCGAGAGCCGGGTCAGGAACGAGGCTGCCCTTCGGCTCGAGTTGTTCAACCAGCAGGAGGTTGTCCGGCAGGCTGCCCAAAAGTATCTCACCAAACTGGCCGAGGGACAGAGGCTCATGGAGGAGTTGGTCCGCTACAGGCGGGATATTGCCTCGCAGATCACGGAGCAGAGATATCAGGACATGACGTTCCGGATCTTCCGGAATGACGCCATTCAGAAGTATCGGGCCCAGTTCGATCTCGCCGCCCGCTATTGCTACCTGGCCGCCTCGGTGTATGACTACGAGACCAGTTTCCTGGGGAGTGATCCCCGCGCAGGGCGCCGGTATCTCAACAGCCTGATCAAGCAGAGGGCCATTGGCCAGATCGTAGATGGAAACCCGGTCGTGGGACCACCCGGACTTGCTGATTCTGTGGCACGTCTGGAGGCCAGCTTTGAGGTGATCCGGGGCCAGTTCGGCATCAACAATCCACAGCTTGAGTCGGGTGCGTTTCATCTGCGTCCCGAGCTGTTTCGCATCCATTCGCGGGTTCAACCGGACTTGGGTCCGGACGGGATTGCCAATACCCCCGAGGAACTGGCTGCTGTGGCGGAGGCGGATGCCGCGAACGCCATCTCAGACGACAGCTGGCATCAGCAACTGCGGAAGGCCTACGTTCCCAACCTGTGGAATGTTCCCGAGTTCCGGCGCTACTGTCGACCCTTTGCCCCCGAGAGCGCCGGTGCACAGCCGGGCTTGGTATTGCGGTTCTCCAGCACGATCACCTTCGGGTTGAATCACTTTGGATGGCCGCTGAGCGGGGGCGATAGTGCCTACGACCCAACCTATTACTCCACCAAAATCAACGCGGTGGGCGTCCAGTTTGACGGATATGATGCCGCTGCACTCTCCGTCACTCCGCGCGTTTATCTCATCCCTGTGGGGATGGATGTCCTGAGGTCCCCGACAGGCAACACTCTGGCGACCCGCCAATGGCGCATCTTTGATCAGGCACTGCCCATCCCGTTCCCGATCGGCGACAGCGATATCGGCGCTGCCGGGTTCCTGCCGATCAACGACACCCTGAGCGGGGCCTATGGGGAGGTTCGGCGGTTCTCCAGCATGCGCGCCTATCCCACCGAGGCCTTCGCCGATCTGGATACGGCCACCATAGCTGCCAACACACGCCTGGTGGGCAGATCCGCCTGGAACACGGAGTGGCTCCTGATCATCCCGGGTGGCACACTGCTATTCGATCCAAACAAAGGAATCGATTCCTTCATCAACTCTGTGAGCGACATCCGGTTGCTTATCATGAGCTATTCCTACGCCGGCAACTGAGGTGACGACCATAAGCGAAATACAAAGAATATGACTATCAACAACATATTGGACCGTCCAGGGCAGGAGTCCGGATTCCTCCACACGCATAACGCCGTTGGATTGCATCCCAGTGGGAATGAACAGCTGGCCGATGCCGGTGTGTCGCCAGCCCCCGGGAAAGAGGTTCGGTGGCTCCTTGCGTTGCTTCTCTTGTCCGTTCTTCTGTTCGGGCAGAACTCAATGGCCGTCCTCCCCGAGCCCTCCAACTTCGTCTTTGGCTCGATAACCATCTCGAACGTGGTGGCTGGTGCGGACAGGGTGGATCTGGTGGTCGAGGCGCGGAGAACCACTAATGGGGTGCCGGTGGCCAGCTATCGGATTGGTGATGTTGCCCAGTATGGCAGCATGTATTTTCTCGAGTTGCCAATCGAGACAGTTCCCGCCACACGAAAGGGTGGAGCCCTGACGAATGGCACACGCCTGTTCATAACACTTCGGGATGAATCCGGCGACCTCGCCCAGGCTTCCTACGTTATTCCTGCTCGCGGCAGGTTCCAGCAACTGGATTTCACAGTTGGGCCAGCGGCGCCCACGTCGCTCTACCACCAGTGGTTGGTCCAGAACGGCATCTCCGGCACCGGTGATGGGGATAAGGATGGGGACGGTGTCTCCAATTCACGGGAATACGTTGCCGGATCGAATCCGTCTGATCCGAAGGATGTTTTCTCGCTTCAAATCACCAACGCTGCTCCCGGCACGACTGTAAGTTTTCTGGCTCGCAAGGCTGAGGGGGTGGGTTATTCAGGGCTGGCGCGCCTATACAGTTTGGAAGCATCCACCAACGCGGCGCTGACCGGCTCCTGGGGCGGAGTGTCGGGATTCACAAACATCCTAGGGAACAACAACCGGATTACCTATCCCCAACCTGGTTCATCCAGGTTGATGTATTACAGGGCTCGGGTTTGGTTGCAGTAGCGGGGAGTCAAGGGATGCTGGGATCTACTTCATGAACTTGTCTGCAAAGTTCATGAAGCAACTCCAATCATATTCGAGCAGGTCGTGCTTGCCTGTCCTGAGGTGGTAACCGATGTGGCCACTGGTGAGGGGATGCTCAGGCGCCGGCAATGATTGGGCACCAACCCCCTCGAGCTTGAAAAGCTTGTAAACGGGTGAGGCCTCCACGGTGGATTGAAACTCAGCCTTTGGATCAGCCCATTTGTCCTCGCTCGCGCTGGAAACGTAAAGCAACCTCGGGGCCATCAGGGCGAGAAGCTCATGTTGGTCCACGGGAAGATCATTTTCACGACCATTGAATTTCCTGTAGTTCTGGCAGAACCAGTGTGGAAAATGTTCGTTGATGCCGCCGATTTTTTCTCCTTCCTTGATCCTTGAAATTGCGGCACCTGTGCAGCCGCTTTCGTTGCTGACAAGCATCGCAAAGCGTTGATCTTCGGCTCCGGCCCAGAGGGCGGTCTTTCCGCCCCGGGAATGGCCCACCAGTGCGACGCGTCTGGCGTCAAGGTTCTTGTCCGCTTCGAGGTAATCGAGCACCCGGCTCGCGCCCCAGGCCCAGGCAGCGATAGTCCCCCAGGCATCAGGTTTCCTCGCGGCGGGACGATCAAATATCCGGTGGACCCCGTTTGTGAAACCGTCATGGAAATCCGGGTCAATGTCCGCAGTGAAAAAGGCAGCAGTGGCATAGCCCCGATTGATGATCTCCTGAACCGGCCAGAAGGGGGCCTGGTTGGTTCTGGAGGGATCCATGTCCTTGATGCTGCGGTTCGACAGGAGCAGGAAGCAGGGGTGCGGCCGTGATCCCTTCTGCGGAACGAATAGGATCACATCGACATGGCCATCCCCTCCGGGCCCGGAGAAGTCGATTCTTACCTGCTTTCTTACGGCTGAACCGTTCAGAGCGGGGGCGCTTTCCTCAACCTTGTAGGTCATCTTCTCCGGGCGTTGGATGGGGGCCCGACCGTAAACATTATCCCTGAACAGCTCGAGCAATTCCGGTCGGCGGACTTGCATCCATTCCTGAGAGGTTGTTATGGGGCGGTGATCGTTGCTCAACAAAGGGTTTGGGAGATTCATATCAGAAGCCTGCATGGTGAATAATGATGAACAGAGGAGGATGATGGGTGTCGTTTTCATGGTTTGTTCCAATGTGAATGTGAGTAATCTCAGAATGGGGAGTGACTTCCCTGGGAGGATTGGGTGATGCCGGTCGAGTCCTGTTCACTGGATATCTTCGAAGCGGTTCAACTCGCGATTTTTGCGAACCTGTGGGGGATGGAAAACGCGGCCGTTCATGACTATGTAAACCCCCGCCGGCAGAATTTGGACTGCGGACACGGCCGCCCCGATGTTAAAGGTCGCATCGCTCAACCTGAATCTGGCCGGTTGCATGGAGCCTGTGAGCACGATTGTCTTTTCGGGTATGCCCAAAAGAAACTCTGCCGTTCGAGGCATGGTGTCCGTTCCGTGGGTAATGATGATCTTGGTATTCGGTTCCGCGATCACCCGGTCCCTGATCAACTGGCGGTCACTGTCAGAGATGTCCAGGCTGTCCTTGCGCAGAATGGATTCACACTCGCTCTCGAAGGCCACATTTGCATCCTTCAGGACATCCAAAACCGTAGGCGATCCCACCTCAAATTCGCTCTTGGAGTCGAAGTAGACCTTGTCAATGGTGCCTCCAGTGGTGAAGAACTTGATTTTCATTTTGGCGATGGGCTGGCTTTGCAAATGCGACACTCAACGTTGGGTTAAATGGGGGGGGGGCGAGGGTAGGGCGGCACGTTGCGATAGCTTGGCAATCTGAGCCCGGGGAATCTCACCGGGCCGTCATTCAACTGTTCCCCGGGTGATCTTTGTGGCCGGGCTTTCCCGTGCTGTCTTTGCTGACTCTGATCCGGGTCGCACAGCGAAGTAGTTGGAGCGAGGGAAGGTCGATCGAGGCTTTCATTCGGGTTACAACACAAACCCGGTCCAAGCATTTTATTCGGTAAGGAGAACGAAGAATGCCAGGGAGAGAAAAGGCCGCACCCATTGGGTGCGGCCTTTTTCGTAAGGACTTACTTCTTCTCAGAATCTGTCTTCTTCTGCTTGGCGGCTTCCTCAGCAGCCATGCGGGCGGCGTCCTCAGGCTTGATCACTTCGATCTTCGCACCCTTTTTCAATTCCTCCGCAGAGGGGACGCGGATGATGTCGGAGGTGAGCGGCTGAGCCGGTGCTGCCGGAGCGGCGGGTGCCTCGACTGAAACCAATTCCACTTCGAAAATCAGGGTGGAACCGGGCTCGATCAGCGGCCCGGACTGGCGGTCGCCGTAGGCCAGAGTTGAGGGGATATAAACCTCGAACTTCGATCCAACTTTCATCAATTGGAGGGACTCAGTCCAGCCACGAATGACCCGGTTGACCTGGAACTTGGCGGCCTGACCATGCTTTGCGGAGCTGTCAAATTCCTTACCATCAATCAGGGTTCCCTTGTAATTGACCGTGACCGTATCATTGCTGCCGGGAGTGGTCCCGGTGCCTTCAGTGATGATCTTGTACTGGAGTTCTGCAGTTGTGCCATCAGCCAGCGCGACGCTCTTTGTTTTGACGCCGGGCTTTGCTTTGTTTGCTGTCAGAAACTCAGCTCCCGCTTTGCGGTTTTTATCGCCCAGAACGGTTCGTTCCTCCTCCTGCTTCTTCTTCAACTCCTGCTGGTAGGCCATCATGACTTCCCGGGCTTCCGTCTCGCTGAGCGCCGGCGTCTTGCCTGCCGCAGCGTCCTTGATGGCTCCGGCAAGAATGTCGACATCGACATCAAATCCAGACCGTTTGAGGCTGGTTCCAATGTTCATGCCGACGGCATAACTGACCTTAGATTTTTGGTCCTTTAACGTGGTCGGCTGATCCGCTCCGAAGCCCTGATCAACGAGGGCAAGGGTGAATCCTGTAGCTATCATTAACTTCCATCCAATTTTCATACAAAGTGCGAATTATTCGTGTTAGAAACTCCCACTCGTTTACACGATTTTGTCCAAAAGTCCAGCCACAAAAGTGTACAGGACGGATCATTGGCTCCATTCCGGATCCTCACATGCCGGTCCGGAACGGCCGGGAGGCCACCAGAAAGGCACAGGGGAACCATGGGAATATGCTCCTGGCGCAGCTGAAGATCAGTCTTCTCCCGTCGAAAGGATCCCGGCGCATTTACGGTGAGCGGACCCGGAAATATCGATGGAACAAGGTGACCGGGGAGGGGGTGGTGAAGTGGAACAACCCTTCGTCTGGGACGGCACCGGATAAGATATCACTCCATTGGGTGAGATTGGTGGAGGTTTCAACCGTGATGGTCTGGCCGGGCAGCGCCCCAACATCAAATTCGAAGTGATTGGTGTGGATGCCAAAGCTGCTTTCATTTGAGAGAATCCTGGGTCGGGCAGGGTTGACCTGTGTGGCGTAAGCCCTGCATTCGTTGCCTTGGAGGCTGATTGGCATCGAATTGCTCCCGGCAGCGAGGTTGATGGTGTAGCTGCCCCCATCATAGAGGTTGGTGAGCCGCAGCCATGCGGCCCCCGGATAGGACCATCTTGCAACGTTAAAAGTCACCGATGTGGTGAGGGCCTGGGTTGAGAGGTTTCGCACTGTGAGGTAGCGATGTCCGTTGATGTTATTGGTGCCATAGGCTTCGAGGCAAAGGTTCGTGCTGCCGGGGGAGGCGTCGGTCACCGGTTGCCATCCGGCGAGGCTCATTGATCGGATGATGGGCACATACTTTTTGAAGAGGGATCGATCACGTTCGTACAGTGACGGTTGTTCAAAATAGTTGTCACTCGCGGCGTTGGCGCTGAATGCACTCGGGTAGATCGCATAGACGCCGCACAGTCGTATGTAGCTCTCCATCTCGGTCTGGGACACTTTGGTGAAGTCCGTGTTCAGGAGATACCCGTAAGGGCGTCTGCCCGACAGAGCGCGGGCATAAAGAAGGGAACTGTCGGCGGGGGGGATCAGGTTGCCTGCAGGGTCGAAGCAATTCATCTCGGTGCCGGCGAAGTCGAACAGGCCAATTCCAACCGGCAAGCCGGGCCACGTTGTAAAAAGAGTGTTGCCGATGATGGGTTTACCCAGGGAGTGGAGTTCATCCCCGAGGGCACGTGCCATTTCGATGGTGCCATAAATCAACGGCGTCATCAGCATGGGGTTGTCCCGCGTGTAGGTCAGTGGAAAGGAAGTGGTCCTCAGGTGGTTGGAACTGTAGTCGCGTTCAGTGGCCGAACCGGCGAAACTGTCGATGTATTCGCCGTCAAGAAGGCCATTCTCCGGGTGGTTATATACATCCCGCACCGTGATGTTCCATTCGTTTTTGAACTTGGTGGTTGAGTAGTTTGAATCCGTGATGAAGGGGCTCGCATTGACATTAAAAGCGGCTCCATAGGGACACCACGGCTGGGCAGCAGGGAAGAAATTCAGGAGCCCATTCGGGTTCCGAAGGCCCGAACTGAGGGTCGCGGTGGCGGCTTTGACGCCCAGGGCATGTTGGGAAAGGAGATAACTGTAAACCGAGGCGTAGTTGGTGTTGGATATGTTCGCTGGCATGGCCATCCAATGCGACCATGGCTCGGACACGTAGCGGAAGGACTGGATGCCTTTCGTATCATCGAACTTCACCAGGGCGGGGTTGTATCCAATCTCGTGATAGCCGATGCCAAAATCGGCGATGTTCGTGATGTTGTGGATGTCCGCAAAGGCAACCCAGATGCCTTCGTTGGTGAAATTTCGGCTAAAGGCACCAGGGAACCTGCTGTAAAACCCTTCCAATCCTGAACGGAGTCCCCAGGCAGGATCAGTGCGGTAGAGCCAGACTTCCACAGTGGCAAATCCGGGAAAGTTTGTAGGAATGGAACTGATGCCGATATCAAAGACGGCAAAAAACTGTCGGGTCACTCTATTGTAAACCAAACGGAAGGGGCGATACTGGTCTGGGGGGACGGCGAGGGTGATAGCACCAGACTGGGCCAACGTGGCCAGTGGATATTGGCTCACAAGATTCCGTGCGCCGAGTTCGGCACTTGCAAAGGTGGCGCTTTCCACGGACTGGGTGACGCTGACGACATCACGCGGAGAGTTCCACCAGGAGCCCCCATCCATTGCTACAGGGAGGGCGAAATACAATGAAATGGCGCGATCCTGACTGATCAGGTTGGAAATAGTGGCCTGAATGCGGATCGCGTTATTTGTCTCGGAGTAGAGGACATGCGCTGAGAGATCGAGAGCGCTGACAACTCCCTGCTGCTGCAGGATGCCGTTCGTGGCGGTTACCCATCCGCCCACGTTCCACCAGTCGGATCCCGCCCCCCGATCGCAAACGAAGCAACCGGAGGCGTAGTCTGCTGTGGGGTCGACCAGACTGTTTGTGCCAGCGGAGACAGCCTTTATGATACCGCCATCCTGGGTGATCTGAATTTGCAGACCGTCTTCGGTGGCAAGTGTGAACCGGTCAGCCGGATTAATCGGGAATGGGCTTGGTGGAGTGGACAAGACAGGGGTCCCGTCAAACTGGACGACGTTGTTCTGAACTTCAGCAAGGGATATGTCGTCGAACCAGACCGTGCCAAGATGCGAATTGCGAAAGAGGAGGTAACAGCTGATCTGCCGGATGGGCAAGGTCGGCATGATAAAAGCCTCCCGGTATTCCCAATCGTGGGTTCCCACGGAGAAGGGGATGATCTGCCCATAAAGCCAGGTGCCGTTGGTGTAAAGGATGTCCAGATAAACCGAATAGTCGGAGTCGCTTGCGCCGGTGACACCTTGGGCCTTGCTCCAGCCACCCAGTTTGAGGGGTTTCGGGATTGTCTGGTTGAGAACGATTGTTTGAAACCCACCATGGACTTCGGTGGCGGTGGTGGCAACACATTGAAGGGCACGGGTGCCGATGTGCGCTGCCGTGCTGGAATTGTAGCCCAGACCGAACACGTTCCACCTTGCCAGCGGAGGCGAAGTCCCCGTGGTTTCCATCCCCGGGTTTGCCACCAGATTAGTGCCCAGGGTCGCTCCCGAGGACAGATTACGAAAGACACGCCAGGAATTGGTGCCGCCGGCGAGCCCGGAAGCCGTGAGCAGGAGCCAGAATGTCAGCACCAGAAAGGACCTCAGGAGGGCGAACTGAACCGCTCGCCCGAGCATCCTCCTGCACATGAGGTGTGTTTGGAAAGCCACGTTCATACTGCAAGAGGAACCCCCTTTGACCTAGTGATAGGGCCGGGGAGTCCTCCGGATACCTACTGCATCAGCCGGAAAAACAGCCTCTGCGTGGAGGTTGGGGTGGTGTAAGGACTGGTCGCAGCTGGAACGTTTGTCCAGGAAGCGCCGTCAACAGAGCCGCAGGCCTGGAGAGTCGCAGAGCCGGGCCATGTGAGCTTGACCTGCCCCCCTGAAAGGGCAATTGCCAGAGGACCCGGCGGGGGCAGTAACGGCTCAAGCAGCGTGTAGGGGATCGTTGTCCCAAGACCGGGCGGCATCCGGTTCACGGTCACCCAGCCGCTCTCCCCATCAAAGGCGAGGTTGATCGTGTTGGTGGTGAAAACCGGCAGGCCATCCGAAACGTAGGTTGCGGATCGGGAGATGCGGAATTCGTAGTTGGTGCCCCCAATGCTCGAGGATGAGAAGTTGAGCCCATTAATCAGGCCCTCGTTGAAGCTGCCATTCTTTTCCTGATAGCCATTGCCGCCTTCGACCAGCAATTCAGCCCCTCCCCAGAAAGCGTTCCCGGTGGCGGGGTTGTTGTCAGTATCGATGAAGATGTTGTTTTGAGGACTCAACAGGTCGCTGGGTTCCCACAGGGTGAGCTGGAGATAAATATAGTTGGCATCGTTAAAGGCACGCAGTTCCTTGAAATTGGTGGCGGTTGGATCGCCCTGGCCATTCTCGAAAAGGGTGGGCAAACCGCTCCAGTCATCGAAGGATCCATCGATGATGATGCTAGACACGAAGGTCATCTGTGAGTTGATGGCAATGGCGTTGCCGGCCTCATCCTTCACGCCGTTGATGTTCAGGGTATAAAGGGTTCCTCGCAGCTGGGGACTGGTTGTCAGTGTGACATTCCTCGGATTGATCAAATCCGGCGTTGCTGAGATAGCCCTTAGCCCACCGTTGAAGGTATAATTCATGGTCGATCCAGCGGTCGCAGCGGTGACCGGCTTTGAAAAAGTGACCAGGACCTTGTCCTGGGCGCCTGAGACTGATGTGATTGTCGGTGGTGCGGCTGGCGGTGGGGTGGCGAGGGTGTAAGTCCCAACGCCTGATTCCCAGTGATGGGCCCAAGTTTCTGCAAGAATACCATCACCACTGGCGTTGAACTCCATCCGCATCTGGTTGGTGGTCAACCCCAGAGAACTGATCGGAATGGCCCATTCAATGACCAGATCACTATAGGAATAGCTGATCAGATCCATCCAGTTCCAGGTCCAGTCGGATTGCGAGGCCCCCGTAAAACCGTAGACCGAGTAGGTGGTTCCGGCTCCACCGTATTGCACCAGCCGGTTGTAGCCCGCGACCATCCAGCCGCCATTGAATCCAGTCGCGGGGTTGACGTCGGTATCGATGAAAATGTTGCTGATCCAGTTGCTCAGGATGGATGCTGGTGCGGAGAGCTGGAGTGCGACATAAACGTAATTGGAATCGTTTGCGACCATGACGTTGGTGAAGACAGAGTTGGGAGGGGCTCCGGTGCCGATCTCCCATTCTGCATACATCGTGTCCGAGGTTTGCCAATCTGCCAGGCTGCCATCCAGCGTGATCGTGGCATAACGTCCGGCGAGATTTCCAGCACTGGCGACCGAAGCAGCAATGACCAACATCAGAACGATGCCACGCTTTAGGAATGCTCCTGCGCCTTTTGAGGCGGTGCAAAGAACCGATAAGGGGGGGGATGTGTGCATATGATTCAAGTTGGCCTGTTGTCGGTCAGGTGTGATTTGGTGCTATCGCGACATTCAGGCTCATGGGGTGGATGGGAACAGAAGCGGGCATCCCTGTCCACAATAAACACGATGGAGCTTTTGGAACATATTGAAATTAAAAGAGGGTGTTTCGGCCTGCTTCTGCATCCTGCTGCGAGCGCTTGAGTTCAAGGGTGAATCGGGAGGCTTCCCCGATTTGGCTCCGCAGGCTATGAAACCGCTGGATCGTCGGGTTGGCAATGAGGAGCAGGGGGCGTTCTGTTCTACCCAACAAAAAAAGAAACCGGGCCCGAAGGCCCGGCTCGTGATTGTCATTAATTGAAGCGACTTTTGGCCCAAAGGGGATTTCTTGGAATCCCGCCGGCCTTGTCGCTACTGAGCCTGCTGGCTCAGGACGCGGAAGAACCGCACGGGTTCAGATCCGGGGGCGATGGTTATCGGACTCTGGGCATCGAGCTGCAGAGTCGTGTAGGGGCCCGCGACGTTGGTGGATGACTCAAGGTTCGCTGTGCCCATCCATTTCAACACGATGTTCGTCCCGTTTTGGAGGGTTGAGGTCAGTCGTGGCGTTAGCGGTCCGGCACCGGGGTATAGCTGGGTCATTGGAACAATCCCCTTGTATTGTGAGGGGCTGGACCAGCTCAACTGGGCAACCGCCCCGCTGGCCCTCTCAAAATACTCCATCACGACATCGTAATTTCTTCCACTTTCGAGGGCAATCGACCCACTGCGCTCTGTGGGCCCCTGTGAATGCCAGCTGCTGACCACAAGCTCTCCGTTCACCCAGAGCAGGGAACCATCATCGCTGCGGGTGTAGAAGGTATAGGTCTGGGAATAAAGCGGCTGAACCTGCCCATGCCAGCGCACTGTGAAGTAATCCGTAGCGATTGACGGGTCCGGGGATCCGGTGATGCCCCAATCGAAATCGACGGAGGGATCGATCCGGCTTAGGGACGGAAACCCCGCAAACGGGCCGGTCGGGACATCGGTCGCGAAAGTGCTCATGTTGAAGTAGTCGCCCACCAATCCCGTTCCACTTCCAAGGGTTCCCACAGTCACGACGGCAACCTGGCTGGAGATGCGTTGCCCAAGGCTGTCAGAAACGGTGACCACATAGCCGCCTGCATCCACGACCTGAGCGCTCGGCACTGAATAGCTGGCAGTAGTGGCACCCGCGATGTTGGCCCCATTCAACGCCCATTGATAGGAATAGGCTGGCAACCCGTTGGAGACAACCACACTGAGGTTGAGTGAAGCGCCGACGCCAACGGTCTGGCTCGCTGGCTGGCTGGTGACAACCATTTTGGTGTCGAGGACTGCAACCGCGCTTGTGACAACACCCATCGCGTTGGTGACCACCGCACTGTAGTAGCCCAGCTTGGAAGTCTGCACGTCGGGCACGTCGAGTGTGCGGCTTGTTGCGTTAGGAATCGCCACCCCATTAAAGCGCCATTGGTAGCGCAGGGGGGATCCGATGGCACCGACGGACATGAATCCGAGCATCCCGTTGGCACCGACGTAGTGGTTGCGTGGCTGGCCGCAGATTGTTGGCGCTGCCAGTTTCGGCGCGAGTGAGAAGGCGATGATGCCATTGCCCGTGTCCAGCGTGTAGAGCCGGGACCCATCCGGCGTGAAGTCGATCGCTCCTGTGCCAAAGTTACCGTTGGCTGAGGGGAATGTTTTGAAGTCGATCGGTTGGTTCGTTCCGGCGCTCGTCAGAGCCGGGAGATCGTAGAGGTTCATTGTGTGGGGATTGCCGGTGGTGCCGGTGGTGCCGTTACCGATCAGGCGCTGGTTGGAGATATCCACGCCGATTGGGCCAATGTCCTGTATGGCCAGCCGATCGCGGATGTCAAAGGTGGCCAGTCGGCTTGCCGTGTTGTCGGGCGCACCATTGAAGCCCACATACTGCAGGGGGGTTGCGGTCGTTGCTCCATAGAAGTCGTTCCCGCAACCCCATGCGATGCCGAGCCGCACGCTGTTGGAGGGCAGGTCCTTGATTCTCAGGGATGTGGCTGTGAAATTCGTTCCATCCACGGTTGTGAAGATGGGAACGTTGGTGACTGCGCTGTTACCCGAGGCGAGAATCTCCGTTCCCGCACCCGATCCGCGCACCACGAAGCTATCCCCGCAACGGGTGGCTCCAGTGACATCGGCCGGATTTTGCTCATAAACAAGCTGAGGCGCCGCAGATTCATCCTGCCAGCGGTAGATCCGGAAGGGGACAGTTCCAGAAGTCGTCAGGTTGGCTCCATAGATGACTCCGTCATCAGCCACATCCACCATGTTCAGCTTGAATGTGCCGTTGGGCGCGGTGGAAATATCACCCATGTTCAATTTGCCAAGGTAGGCCCCATTGATACCGTCCAGAATACCCACTCCAAGGCCCCCGGGACCATCCGTGCCTGCGCCAGCAGCCCGGCTGGCTATCAGCACGTGACCGGATTTGGGATTGTATGCAAGTCCACGTTCTGTGCTTCCGGAAGTGAGCCACTTGGCCCAGGTCGCGTTGGTGCTGCTTGCTGGAAGGATCTGCCAGATTTGTGTGAGGATGTTTTCTGCGATGAACTTCCAGGAGTTGGTCCTGCGCACGGATGAACTGTCGGTGAAGGCCAGTTGGACTGTATTTGTCGAGTTCGGGGCAAAGGCAGTCGAGGGCTTGTATTGAATGGCTGTGATCCCTGAGGTGGTGGTCAGGGTGGGCGTTACAGCCACACCATTGAGCAGAAGCTGGATCGAGTTGGGCTGGACGGTAATTGTTCCATCCACCAGAGTTGCGGTAATGGAGGAGGCACTCGGGACTCCTGCAACATCCACCCCTGGAGAGATCGCCCTGATATACGGAGGTGTCTTGGCTACTGTGAAGGCGGGAACCGGAACCTGACCTGCGGCGTTTGTTCCGTTCACCAAAGTTCTCTCTCCTGCTGCGTCGATCGAGAAAAACTCCAGGCTTGGGCTGAGGGATCCGGGGTTCACAGGCTCGAGCCCGCCGACCAGATAAACGATCCGGAACGGATAATACCCTGCTTGACTCACCTCAAAGGTGACGGTCGAATCTGCCGCTGCCCGCACACCGTTGTGGATGGATTCCTGGGGGGCAAAAATGTCGGCATTCACTGCGGCCGAGAGCCTGAAACCATCAGAGCTGTTCACGCCAAGCGTATAAATGCCCGTGTTGAGGTGGAGATACGTGATGGCATCGAGGGCGACGTTGGTCGTTCCGCCCGTGGTCGCAGGAAGCCCGGGCAGGGGAGCATCTCCCGGGAAGTTCCCCTGATCAGGGTTCAGGGCATAATTGATCACACCACTTTCGGTGGCACTGCTCAGAGTGGCCTGGTTCGAATAGGCCAGACCTGTCGCTGGATCAATCAGAAGGCCAGCCAGCTGATCTTCGGCCCGCTGGATTGTCGGCCCGAGATTGTCTTCGATTTGACTGACGCGCAGGTTGAAGCCCGGATCGCCAGTGGCCACCCAGGACTCGGGAACAGCCAGGCTGGACGGCAACGATGCGTATTGGGCCACGGTGAAGTTGTAACTGGCCTGGGATGTGTTGGCGCTGCTGTCGGCAAAGGAGATGTCAACCCGGTGGGTCGATCCGGCAGTGTAGAGAGCGGGTGAGTTGTAGGTCAGCAAGCGGTTGGGCCCGCTGACAGCCACAGTGGGCACTACAGTCACACCGTCCAACTTCAGCTGGATGCTCGCGGGATTAACAGTTGTTGTATAGTCCGCCAGTGTGATTTTGACGGGTGCATCCGCTCGAACGTTGCGTCCCACGGGATAAATCTGGTCCAGAAAGGCTGTCGGGCCGGTCTGGGTTTGGATTTCGATATCATCGAACCAATGATTATCCATCGATCCCCCGGTACGGGAGCCCAGAGCGAACAGACTCCCTGGCGATGGAAGGAAGCCGGTGTAGAGATTCGTGCAGATATACGTTCCGTCGTAAATCACGTCCACAGTCGTATCCGGGTGGTATTGGATTACCACATCCACGAAGGTGCCGGTTCTCAGCCCGTTGTAGGGAAACGAGTAACTTTCAACCCCGTACATCCGGATTCCCACTCCCGCATAATCCGGTGCGCCGTTGTTGAACGTGTCAAAGGCAATTGTCAGACCTGAGCCCGAGCCGTCCTCCCCGAAACCGGTCATGGCGATGTCAGAGGCCAGATTAAGACTGAACCCATCCGCCCCAGTGCCACCCCCCACATAGGCTTTGAAGCTCGCCCGAAAGCTCGCGATCGTTTGTCCGGGATCAAGTTCGTTGGTAATAATGAAGGAACTGCTCTGGCTGGCGGTGGCGGTGGTCAACTGGAGGCATCCACTATTGGTGACCCCACCTGCTGGACTGACAGCGGCGTTACCAAAGAGGGCGGTTCCGGCAGGAAGGCCGGAGTTAAAGTCACTGCTGAAGGTTCCGGCGTGCAACTCCGATACACCGGCGAGCAGCAGGAGTGCGGCGGCTTTCCCAAGGATCAGGCCAGTTCTTCTGGCGGAGGGGAAATTGGGGATGGGATGTTTTTTCATGGATGTTGTTCTTTCTATTTGAACCGTTCCGTCATGATCGGGCGTCCCTGCCTTTTGGGCATCGGGATCACCCGCAATAGGCGGGTAACGCGGACACGAGAATGTGTCCGCCCCTTCGTTAAGGGAAGGTTCATTACGCGATAGTTAGAACCATTCCAGCTCGTGAGCAAGACAAATACGTCGCCCAATTTTTATCGGGCTGTTTTGGGATAGATCTTGAAGTCCGATCGTCAGGAATTATTGATCGGACCTTGACAGCGCGCAGGTCAAAGAGGATCATCAAGAACCTTGGCAAAGCCAGCTTAGCTCAGTGGTAGAGCAGCAGTTTTGTAAACTGCTGGTCGTCGGTTCAAATCCGACAGCTGGCTCCACTTTTTCCCCTCAAAAACCCCAATAAATATGGCGTTTTGCAGATTTCAGGTTTTTTTTGCTCACCATAGACCAATGTGCTACTATAAATGGAAAATTGCCACGATTTGCCAAAAAATGGCAACCGCTGGCAACCGTTCCGGCAACCTTCCATAATGCCATTCTGAGGGTGGGCCAAGCGGGATAATTGCACCATCCGCACCCGCCCGATGCCTTTCAGTGGTAGGGGATGTTCAGCGCTTGGGGTTTGCCATCAACTGGTTCAGCTCCTCAATGTGCTTTTCGATATCTTCCGGGGAGGGTGATACTTTTGCCGACATCTCCCAATAAGCAACAGCCTGACTCAGGTTCCCGGAACGTTCCTCCAGATGGGCCAGATGAGTCGTGATCTGATTGAGTGTTAGAGCCAGGGGATTCTTCCCTGTGGATTCCGCCGTTCTCCATTTCTTCAGGGACTGAAGCCAGAGGTTGCGGGCTCGAATATCGTCGTGGCGGTCCTCCTCCAGGACACGACCCAATTCATAGAGGATCTCGTAGCTGTCCGGGTTGTTCCGAAGCCCCTCGCGAAGGAAGCCTTCGGCCTCGTCCACTTTGCCCAGCTGGCTTCGGAGCCAATAGGAGGAAACTGTATAGGTTTCGATGCGCTGCGGGTCCAGTTCGGAGGAGAGTTTCAGCCAGGGAAGAATTTCCCGTTCACGGCCCGAATTAAGATGGCTGTGGTGGGTGATCATGAAGCGTCGGCCGAATTTCTCGATCCAATCCTTGGGAGGGCCGAGAAAGGACATGGATGCTTCATGGGCCTTTTCGGCAGCAGTGTGGTCTGGATCCTCTTTTTCATGGCCGTCATGATCGTCCCCATGGTTCTCCATCATGTGCTTGCTGTCTTTCGGGGCGGATGCCTGATCAAAAATAGAAGGGTAGTATCCGCTATGAAAGGAGACGTCTGCCTTGACGAAGAAGTGGTTGGAAAACAGGCGGCGGGTGTCCCCAAGCAGGGCCTTGAACACGTTCTCCGAATCCCCCTGGCGGGCCCACGTTTTGGCACGGGGCTGAAGGCAGGTCGCGAGGGTGAGGGCTGTGGCGGCGAGCAGCAGAAGAACGAGTTCTGGTGAGGTCTTGCGCATCGTCATTGGGCTTGCCTGCCGGGGTTCACGCTTGGTCAAACACTGAGGCTCTTGCGACGAAAGAGGAGCCATGCGAAGAACAGCATGAAGGATGTGTAAACGGCGGCGTAAACAGCCGCGAGAAGACAATCAAACCACGGAACCAGGGTCGGCTCGTAGATCACAAAGTCCCGAAGGTCAAACCATTCAAGGTGCGGTAACATGTAGTAAATCGCATAGAGGACAGTGCGGACTGGCTCCGCCTGCTGGGTTGCGGCGGTGGGGAGGTGGCGACCCAGGAGCAGAATTCCGACGATCACAGAAATGGAAATGGTGGCGTTTGCAGAGGGGGCGCTGAACAAAAGCGAGCCCAACAAAACCATCGAGATGACGATCGCCAGCATCATCCAGTGCATGACCAGCGCCTGGGCGTATTGGGCCAGGGGCCAGTGATGATCCCGGGATCCGCTGACAACGCAAAAGAAGAGGTAAAAGACCAGGAGGGCGATCGCTGTAGCCATCCAACAGCCTAAAAACTTCCCGAGAATCACATGGGCCCGGGTGACAGGTTTCGCGAGCAGGGGGAAGATAGTGCGGTTCTCCCGCTCTGAGGGCAATTGGCGTGCCGCTGCCCCCACGGCGATCGCGAGGGCAGAGATCCAGATCAAGAGCAGGGCGATGTCCTTGAGATAGAGGACCAGCTTGTCATCGTTGAAGAAGTTCAGGGACCCCATCACGAGCGTGATGACTGTTGTGAGGATGAAGAGGACGTAAAAATCCTTGCGGCGGTAGAGCTCTTTGATGACCAGGCCAGCAAGGGCGAGGGTGATATTCATGGGGGCTAGTTCCTAAGGGGGGCTTTGCTTTGGTAGCCGATGATATCGAGAAAAATCTGCTCCAGATTGGTCTGATATTTTGCGGTCAGGTCACTCACGGAGCCTTCCATCTTCAACTCACCCTGATGAATGATGGCCACGCGGTCGCACACGGTTTCAACCTCCCCGAGTTCGTGGGAGGAGAAAAAGACTGTTTTGCCCTCGTTCTTCAGGCGCTGGATGATTTCCCTGACTTTCATGCGTCCCAAGGGGTCCAATCCGCTGGTGGGTTCATCCAGGATAAGGAGGTCGGGGTTGTTTATGAGTGCCTGGGCGAGCCCAACACGTTGTTGCATTCCCTTGCTATACGTCTTTATGGGCCTCTTGCTTGCGCTCTCCAGTTCCACAAGTTTGACCAAGGCAATGATCCGCTTGTCCGTTTCTGAGCGGGTCAGGCCAAAAATTTTGGCGTAAAAACGGAGCAACTCCTCGGCAGTGAGAAATTTGTAATAATAGGTCAACTCCGGCAGGTATCCGATTCGCTGCCTCGCGATGGGTTCACGTACATCCACCCCAAAAAGGGACGCGCTGCCGGCTGTCGGTGGAACAAAACCCAACAGCACATTCATGGTGGTGGTTTTACCGGCCCCATTTGGGCCGAGAAAGCCAAACACCTGACCTGCCTCCACCCGAAGGTTCAGGTCTCTTACGGCGATCTTGGGATCCTGGCCACCGGACTGGCCCTTGTATTCAACCCGCAAGTTCTTTAACTCGATGATCGTATCCATTGAAGGTCTGTGTACCCGAAAAGAACTATGTTCATTTTTCAGAAAAAATCAAAAGCCTTTTTATGGGAAGAGGTTCAAAAACAAAAGTCCAAAATGTGGTGAGCCATTGTCCTGATTTTGTGTCAAATGTGGACGATTGTTTCTGCCAGACATCGAAGTGAGAGTGGTTTGCTGAGGATGCTCAAAGAACGGGAGGATCACGTGGATCCTCCTGCTCTTGGCACTGGCATGTGTTTTGGTTGCCCTGCAGGGTCAGACTACGGCAAAGCATGGGTTGGAGACAGACTCGTTCCCACCGGGCAGGTTACGCTTGGGGTTACACTGACACTCACTCCGAAGACATAAATGGAGCCAGTGGGGCAGGTGGGTATGACTTGGTCCCGGATGTAACCTGCAACCTCGCTTGGGACCGCCTCATCGGAATCCTTTTTGCCCCGTTCCAACGCCCACTGCTGTGTGGCGCTGTCAATCTGCCGTAGATTGTTAATGCAAGCGTTCGCTTGAGATGTGTTGCGCGAGCGGACAAAGTTTGGCAGAGCAATAGCCGCCAACAGCCCGATGATGGCCACGACGATCATGATCTCCACCAAGGTAAACCCTGAGCTTCCCTGTTTTGTTACTTTCATACTTCATGTTTCTTCCTTTCGGAGCGGTGTGAACGAAGCCTAGGGCGGGAATGTATAATGACGGAGTGTTCACGAATTGCCCTCTGCCAACCGCAACATCATCCTGTTGGAGCATGGATAATGCCTAAAAGCAGATTTCCAGACAATAAGTGTCAACCAGGTTAAATGGCAGAAATGGAGGGCTCACAAGCGATCTAAATTTAAGCACAAAAAAGCCCGGGGACCGATGCCCCGGGCTCTTGAGATTGGGACACGTTGAGGTCGTTGTGGATCAAGGCAGAACGTGCGGCGGTACAAGCGCTGCATTTGCGCAAGTGACACTCGGGACGGCGGACACGGTTGTCGTGGAATAGGCGCCGCTAGCAGGGCAGGTGGGCAGCGCTTGACCCTTAATGTACTTTGCAACTTCAGCGTTGTCGACAGCCGCAGAATCCTTCTGGCTCTTTTCCAAAGCCCACTGCTGAATTCCGCTATCGATCTGCCGCATGTTGCTGATGCAGGCGTTGGCCTGAGATGTGTTACGAGCCTTCACGAAATTGGGGATCGCGATGGCGGCCAGCAAGCCGATGATGGCGACCACGATCATGATTTCCACGAGGGTGAAGCCAGCTGTTCTGTTGGTGGTGATCTTCATATTTTCTTTTGCCTTTCTTTAACCAAGTGCGGCGTGAACTAACGACAGGCGGGTTATTTTATATTGCGGAGCGCGTTCACTGATTGCCTGTCGCAACCGCAAGTTGTGAATAGCAAGGGGCATGCCATCGGGTTTTTTACGGATGATCATGTTTTCAAAAAGTTGCTCAAGCATTAGAATGGACCCTCAGAGTGCCCTATGGGACAGGAGCTCCTCCCCTCGGGTTGGTCTTCCTTGGTGTTGGTAGGCTGAGAGAAGGCAATAACAAAAAATAGGCCCGAGGTCCTCGGGCCTTGAAGGAATAGGGTTTAACCGATCCGATGCGTTATGGGAGTTTGTGGGGCGGGGTGGACACCTCGTTCGGACATGTGATGCTAGGCACAGCGTCCACCCGGGCACCTAGAGCATACTCCCCGCCTGCGGGGCATGTGGGCATCTTGCGGCCCTTCACATATTCTGCAACTTCATCGCTCTTAGGGGCATCCGAATCTTTCTTTCCCTTCTCAAGTGCCCACTGCTGGATGCCCCCATCGACCTGTTTCATGTTCGAAATGCATGCATTCGCCTGGGCTGTGTTACGCGCTTTCACGAAGTTCGGAATCGCGATTGCTGCCAGCATCCCGATGATTGCCACAACAATCATGATCTCCACCAGAGTGAAGCCCTGTTTTTTCGAGTTATTGATTTTCATTTTTTCTTTCCAGCGGCGTGAACAAAGTGCCGGGCCGGTTTTATGATTATTACAATAGCGTCCACTTATTGCCCGACTCTCACCGTATCTGTAACTTACCAGAATCCTCATCCGGGGGCAATCACCGACCCGAGAGGACACTTTTTGTCCCGACTGTCCTATTTTGGAACGGTCTTGATGATAAGGTAACACCAGGAAAGGACAATGGTTTCAAAAAATCGAGTCTAGGTGGTATCACTGGATGTTCATAAATTGGATTTGAGCGTGGACCGGTAACGGGGGAGCTCTGGGTGGAGAGATGGGCGATTGATACTCGCGGAGGGGCACGACCGTCCTGGCGTGACGGGTAGGAGATTCTGTGGACGGGTTTTGCCCTTGCAGGGCGGTCTGAAATGTTTCTGGGGTGTTCCTACTCCCCGGGCCTGCATCCCAGGCTATCACATGCCGGGCTTACAGCCCGCCTGAAGTGGGAACCTACCATAAAGGCTCGCAGTTTTGGCATCGGGACCAAGATGTCGGGACAAACCCGGAATGCAAACCGGTCTGCCCGAGAGGTTCCAAACCGAAGTTGGCCGGCTGGCAGTGGAAAAGGGAATGTGCAGCGTGGATTCCGCAAGTTGCTGAGAGAGAATCGGTAGGGGATGACTACAGAACACCGGTTGGCTGCGAATAGGCGCAACCTTAAAACTTGCAGCGGCAACCGTGGTTGCCGGGCAGGAACTCAGGCGAGGACGTCGAGCCTCTGGTCGGACTGGGGTTGCCCAGCCTGTTCCAGAAGGTTCACCATCGCCTCACCCTGCTGCTTCTCTGCATCCTGCGCCTTTTTGAGAACGGCAATGCCGATATCCTGACGGGCACTTCCTGCATCCAAAATGCTTTCCAACAGGGATGTTGCTGGCTGGCCTGTGATGGTCATATATGGTTGTTATCGGAGTAATCCGGAGGAACTTTAGAAATATTTTATAGTGATGGTCCAATGGTCGAACCTGCTGATGATGGTCCCCCTTCCGGGAACCCTGAAGGGGTTCAGCCCCAAAGCCCGGGGTTACGCCGTCTACGGCGTTACCCCGGGTAAGGGTGGGAGGTGCTCCACAACCCCGAAGGTGGTTGTGCCGGGGAATCGAACGGGTGCCTTGACCAGCAGGGGCTATGGGGTGGTAATGTAAATCAATTGGGTGCTCTGCCCGTTCGGCCATATCGAGGCACATCCAGCCAACCTCCCCGGGTTTTACGACGGCACAACCCTTTCAGGGTTGATTGGTTGTCCACCATTCACCCATGGTAGGACCTCGGTGGTGCAACCATGGGCTTTGTGCCAGAATCCTCGTTGGGATTCCCAGCCGGGACAGGGGGGGGTGTTGTTGGTGGACTGTTGATGTAAACCCCGTCATAAGCAGTTGCGCATGGCAATTGCCTGACATGCCGCTTTTGTGGGTCTCTCATCGTTTCCATGCGCAGAAGGTTACGGCGCCGTGTCTAGCCCCGGCTTTCCCACCAGACCCCTCTGGGAGTTTTATGCTCCTCCCTCGCAGAGCCCTTTGATCTGGCGGACTGGCGCAGAGGTTCCGAACCTCACACCGCCAAATCGACCTGCTGCACAAGCCCCACGCCTCCCTGCTCGTTTAGGTATACCCCACTTGTGGCTATCTGGCCGAGGGTCTGCTGGGTGTCGGTCTTGAGGGAGAACGGTGTGCTCGCGTTCCCCAGATAAATCGCTCCGACATTTTTTTGCGCAAGGCTTGAGAGAGCCTGTTTGCCCGTCCCGTCAAAATTCATAAGACTGAGCTTATTGAAAATGGGGTCGTTTTCATCAATCCAGGAATTGTGGTCCACATCGTAGGCCGCCAACTCGCTGAATCCGGAGCCGCTGCTGGGGCCGAACAACTCTGAACCGTTGTTGATGGTGCCGTCTCCATTCTTGTCGAGGGCGAGAAATGCCCCGCCTGACTGCAGGGAGGCGATGTTCTCATTTTTGCCATCGGAGTTCAGGTCGAACGCGACACGCTGGTCGGTGAGCTGGGCTGCGGTGCCGTTGAAACTGAGCACGAGAGGGTCTATGAGAGCATCTCCAGCCTTGATGCTGGTCCTGGTTTCCTGGGTTGATTGTCGGCTCATGGCCAGGGCCACATCGAACTCGATCTGGCGACCGTCAGCTGTTTGAACGGTGCCTTTTGCAGCGAAAGCGGTTTGCTCTGATTCGGAGCGCACTTCCCGGGACTGGTAGTCGATGCCCCATCCCTGCTGCTCCGGATCCGGTGGGGCCGGGGCATCATCGGGGGTAGTGGCTGGGGCAGCGCATTCGGTGCCTCCAGAACACTGTGTGCTTGATTGGGGGACCGCCTGCAATTTGATATGAGCTGCAAAGAGCCGCTCCATGAGGGCCTTGACTATCCTGTCCCTCGGATCCAACTGCTCCTCCGCCTTTGCATTCTCCGTTTGCTGATCATCGGATTCGGAGGCGTCGTGGTGGTGGTGATCGTGCCGGGTGTGGCCTGATTCGGCGCCGGGGTTTGGGCCTCGCGGCCCCCGGCCCTCCGGGGCAGCGGGCTGACGTGAGCCAACCCAAACCTGCAGTGACTCCTCACGAGAGAACTTTTCGGTGTAGGAGTGCGCGCTTGCCAGCGACACATCGGAGCTTTGAATTCTCATTGGAACACGATCCTTGTGTTTTCGACGGCGTCCATGCCATCACATCAGGATCATCGGCAGGGATCGAAGAACACTTGAGCCAATTCACGAAGTTCCCGTCCGGTGAAGGTTTAGGGGGGATCACATCATACCAGATCCTGGAGTAGTGCGGAATCGAGACCCTGGAGGGTCACTTCGCGCGTGGCATTCTTGAAGCGGATGGCAAAAGTCTTCCGGTCCTCACTGGGATTCCAGAGAAGCGCGGCGCGGGCGGTGGGATACCACGCGAGAACAGCGGGCTCATTGTTCACAACAAAGGGGGTTTTGGCATCCAGTCGGCTTTTGAAAGCGAACAGCGCTTCAAGGGATTCCGGGCAGTGCTCCAGTTGCGGTGTGCCTGCGTTTCCGGCACTGCCCGGGGGTGGAGGGGAGTTGGGTATGGACGAAGGCGCCTGTTGTGTTCGAGTGATGTATCGGGTGCCTCTTGAAGGGAGTTGATTTTGGGCGACTGCCGCAGCATCGGCATCGGAAAGGAAGGTCCACCCATCCCGGGCGGGGCGGGCGGTGACCTCAAAGGGGATGCCTGCGGCAAGGAACAGGCTGAACGGTTGGTCCGTCCCCACTTGCCGACTGGATTCGCCCCAGTAGTGCTTGAAGGGGCCCTGGGGGCTGTGCCCCGCTAGAACCTTATGAAACCGGGCCTGCTGTTTCATGGCCTGAGCGAGATCGGCCCAATGCGATTTAGGGAAGGGAATGATTCCACTCATGAACATGGTGTGGCGGACATCAGCGAAGGTTGATATAACCAGCTTTGCAGCCATGTTGGGTGCCGACAGTTTGTCGGCCGGGTAGGCGGTTGTTTCACTGTAGGCGAGTTCGGGAGTCACGAACCTGCGATGGAACATTGCGCTGAACAGTTCGTCCGTCTTTCCCTTGATGGGGGCGAATGCCGAATCGTGAAACATCAACTCCCCGACCCGAAGTGGCACTCCATGATAGTCCTTCAATCGGATGCCCGCCTTCTCAGCACCCAGATACATGACCATGATTCCAAGGTTCCCACCGGACGCCTTCCTCTGGGCACGGAATGAACCGGTGAGTTGGTCGCAGGTAAATCCGGTCCAGTCGCGGAGGAGGGGGGTGTTGCGGCGATGTTGGATATCATCGAGCAACCGGGGCCAAGTGGAGGATGAAAATCCGGTCCTTTGTAGAAATTCGCGTTTGTGGTCCTCACAAAAGCATCCTCCGATCGTCCCTGGCCCCTGGGCCAGACGGAAGTCATCGTCCAAAAAAACCGTGCCGAATCCGGATTTGCGGAGTGCTCGCAGAGCCACGCCGTTTTCCTCCGTCGCCGGACTGTGCAGGGAGGTTCCCGAGTGGGTTCTGGCATCCGCTGCGGTGCCAAGCCGCCAGTGGGGAGGCGGGGAGAGTGGAAAGGTTCCGTCCTTGGACCCCAGAGAATCGCCCGGATGTCCCAGGGGCACGTTGACAATGTGGACGCCAAGGCCCGCCCTTTCTAGCCGATCCCTTGCAGATTGGAGGGTCTGGAGAGACCAGGGCCAGTGACCATAAAAGTAGGCTGCGAGCCAGACGCAGGACACTCCGGAGCTCCGGAGCAAGCGGGGAAAATCGGGATCATCGAGCACCTGCTGTGGGCTGAGACAGACGTGGTAGTCTCTTTTCGTTCTTGAGTCCTGGAAATCCCAGGGGATGAACCCACTGGCGAAGGTCGCCCCAGCCATCAGCCGAATGCTTTCACGTCGTGTCATTGTGTTTACCTCAAATTGTGGTGTGTCAGAATGGTTGTCTGAGGCGTGGGCCCAAGGCAACAGGATTGGTGCAGGGTAGATCGTCCCTGCGCCGGTTTGGAAATCCAGTCGGTTCAGAAGGGGGAAGTTCGGGCAGAGGTTCCATGGCGAATTTCCGCCTTTCCGGAGGGTGGACTTGTGCGCTATCCTGCAGGCCAATGGCGTCCCTTTGGCGTTTAATCCTGCTTTTTGTCCTGATCTGCATCGCACCGGCTGGTCGTGCCGCGAGCGCGGTGGAGAACCGGGCGTTCAACGCCGGCTCCAATGCCTTTGAGGCACGCATCTGGGATCGTGCGGAGGGTGATTTCGCCGATTTTATCGAGAAGTTTCCCGCCTCAACCCGGGTGCCTGAAGCGGTTTTGTTTCAGGCTGAGGCACGGCTGCAGCAGACCAACTTCAGCGGTTGCATCGATTTGTTGAACGGGCGATTTGCGCAGGCGGGGTCGTGGGCTGACCAATATCTGTTCTGGCTGGGGGAGGCATATTTTCGCAAAGGGGATTACAAGGCCTCAGCCGGGTCCTTTGACAGGTTGCTTCGAGAATATCCGGCAAGCAGTCAGAGGTTGTCGGCAAGTGTCAGCCAGGGGGAGGCGGTGGCCAGACTTGGCGATTGGAAGCGGGTCATTGAGTTGCTGGAGCAGCCATCGGGCGCCTTTCAATTGGCCATCAAAGGGGCGCCTGCATCGGCATTGACCGGGCAGGGCCAGATCCTGCTTGCCGAGGCGCACCTTGCATTGAACAATCCTGTCGCTGCCGCCGCCGCTCTAGCTCCTGCGATTCCACTTGCTCTGGATCCATTAAAAAGCTGGCACCGCCAGCACATTCTCAGCCGGGTTGCCGTTGCTGGGGGCAGACTTCCCGAGGCGCTGCAAGGGGCAACCAACCTCATGTCACTGGCCGGAACTGCAGCACATCGTGGCTTGGTGGCCGAGAGCGTGGCATTTACGGCGGGTTTGCTTGAGCAGTTGGGTCGTGCCGATGAGGCTCTCGCCGTCTATGCGGGGAACCTTTCGGACGGGGCCACTCCGGAGCGGCAGCAGGAAGCGATGCTGAAAATCACCCAAATTGCAATAGCGAGGAACAATCCGGGGACGGCTGTTCAGCTGTTGGAGGCGTTTCTCACGAAAATGCCGGAAAGCCCCGCAGTGCCTCTGGGGTTGTTGACGGTGGGTGAGTTGCGGTTGCGCCAGCAAATCTCCGGTGAAGCAGGCCAGACCAACCTGTTGCAACAAGCCGTTGCCTCGTTTACCAGCCTGACGAACCGATTTCCGGGCAGTCCGCTGGCGGGGCGGGCGCAGTTGAATCTCGGTTGGTGCTTTTCCTTATCGGGTCGGTTGGTGGAAAGTGAACATGCTTTTCAGGCTGCCATGGGGCTGCTTCCCCCCTCTTTTGATCAGGCCGTCGCCGCGTTCAAGCTGGCAGATGCGCAATTCCAACAGCAAAACCACACCGGGGCGCTTTCCAACTACAAGTTTGTTGTGGAAAAGTTGGGGCAACTTCCTGGAGTGAAGACGAATCTCGTGGAGAGGGCCCTCTATCAGGCTGTAAAGTCGGGGTTGGCTGCGGGAGATCTGGTCAGTGCGACGAACTTGATGGCCAGGATTGTCTCCGAATATCCGGGTGGATTCCGGACGGACAGCACGGTTTTGCTCACGGGGCAGCAGGTTTCAACACAGGGGAACCCGGCAGCAGCGAGGGCGATCTTCACAGGGTTTCTGGCCACCGCCACAAATTCCCCACTGGCGCCGGAAATCGAGTTGGCGATCGGTCGCACGTTTGAACGTGAGGAGAACTGGACTGCGGCTACCCAGATTTATGAGCGTTGGGTTTCGAGTCATCCCAGCCACGCAGCCATTCAAGCCGTGAACTACTATCTTGGATGGGCCACTTTCCAGTCCGGTCATGAAACAAATGCGCTGACTGCCTTCACGAACCTGATTTCCAGATATACCAATGGTGACTATGTGCCGTTGGCGAAGTTGTGGGTTGCGGACTATTACTTCCGGTCAGGCGACCCGGTGGAGGCGGAAAAAAACTACAAGGCCCTGTTTCAAGACACGAACCTGCCACCCTCCGAACTGATGTATCAGGCTCGGCTGATGGCCGGGCGTGCGGCACTGGCGCGGCAGGGATGGCCTGATGGCATCAACCACTTTACGAATCTTACCAGCGACCTCAGCTGCCCCGTTGATCTGCGTATTCAGGCCATGTTCGCCTACGGGGATACCCTGATGAAGATGGACACCCCCGAAACCAACCGACTTGAAGTGCTGGAGTCGGCCATTGGAGTTTTTGGGAAGATCTGCGACTCCTATCCCACCAACAAGCTTTCCCCGCTCGCCTGGGGGCAGAAAGCGAACTGTCTGCTGCAATGGGGGCACTACACGAAGGAGTATGATTCCGCGAGCAACGCCTTCTTTCAGGTGATCCAGTCCCCTCAGGCAGGTGCCACAGCAAGAAGCATCGCGAAGATCGGACTGGGTGTGGTGCTTGAAAAGAAGGCGGAGCAGTCAGGCCCGGCCGAAAAGCCGGCATTGATCCGGTTGGCTCGGGACCATTACCTCGATGTATTCTACGGGAAGACACTCCATGGGAATGAGACCGCCGACCCGTTCTGGACGGGAAAGGCAGGCTGGGAGGCTGCGCGGCTGGCTGAGCAGGCTCAACAGTGGTCCCAGGCCGTCAGCATTTACGAGCAGATCCAGAAGGCCTTTCCAACAATGGGTCCGAGGGTCGAAAAAAACATCCGCAAGCTGCAGGAACGAATTGCCCGGGGGGAAAAGTGATTCCGGCTGGCGAGCGCGGTTTTGCAAATCATCATATTTTTGCTAGGCTCAACATATGTCTAAAGTGACCAAAAGTCCCCGCTCCAAAGCTGCGGCCCCTGCAACATCGGCTGCTGTGAAATTGCATGACAAGCAGAGCGAGCGGGATACGCGGGAGTTGAGGATCGACAAGGTGGGAGTGCGCGGAATGCGATTCCCCATCCAGGTGCGGGACAAGGCGCATGCCATTCAAAACACCGTGGCCACGATTGGAATGTATGTGGATCTTCCCAAGGAGTTCAAGGGCACCCACATGAGCCGGTTCATTGAGGTGTTGAATGCCCACGGGAGTGTGATCCATGTGGAGAATATCCGGGACATTCTGCTGGCGATGCAGGACAAGTTTGACGCCGCAACATCGCATCTTGAAATCGAGTTTCCCTATTTCATGGTTAAGAAGGCGCCGGTAACAGGGTTGGAGAGTGTGATGGACTATGTGGCGCGGTTTGAGGCTCAGTCGTGCCATCGCGAGGTCGATTTCGTCCTCGTCGTGAAGGCGATGGTGACGACACTCTGCCCCTGCTCAAAGGCCATTTCTGTTCACGGTGCGCACAATCAGCGCGGCGAGGTTACGGTTCGGTTGCGGTTTCGCAAGCCTGTCTGGATCGAAGATGTCATTGCGATCATCGAAGCCTCGGCCAGTTCAGAGCTTTACGGTTTGTTGAAGCGGTTGGACGAAAAGGCTGTGACCGAGCGTGCCTACGAGAATCCAGTCTTTGTCGAGGATCTGGTCCGGAATGTGGCCCTGAGGTTGAATGCCCATCCGGAGGTTACGGGATACAAGGTTGAAGCGGAAAATTTTGAGAGCATCCACAATCACAACGCCTATGCCTGCATAGAGAGTCACAGGGCAGGGAAGAAGGGGTGATGAAATCGCTCGCTGAATGCCGACTCTATGGATTTGTGGACTCCGCCTACCTGCACGGGCGGGAGCCAGCAGTCCTGGCGCGGCTTCTGTGCGAGGGGGGGGTGGATATCATCCAGTTGCGTGCGAAAGACTGGTCCCGCGAGCAGGTGCGGAGGGTTGCCGGGGATTTGCTCCGTGTGACCCGCAACCATGGTGTGCGCCTGGTCATCAATGACCATCACAGCATCGCATCTGAAGTGGGGGCTGAGGTGTGCCATCTGGGGCAGGAGGATTTTTTTGACGCAGGCTACTCGGACATTTCGGATTTGCGTGAGGCGGTGGGCTTCGCGGCCGGCCAAAATCACCCGCTGGAAATTGGGCTTAGCACACACTCTCCCGATCAGGCGGCCCGTGCGCTACGGGCCGGGCCGGACTACATAGCCATTGGGCCTGTCTTCGCGACAGGAACCAAACCCACAGCCAGGCCTGTCACGTTGGACTATGTCAAATGGGCCGCCGGGAAGGTATCAATTCCGTGGTTTGCGATCGGTGGCATCAATCTGTCCAATCTTGGGGATGTGCTGGAGGCTGGCGCCCGCCGTGTGTGCGTGGTCTCCGCGATCCTGAACGCAACGGATGTGTCGGGGGAGTGCCGTCGTTACCGCGATGTGGTCTGCGGATATCCTCTTGCTTGAACCCGGTTTGCGCAAATAATGCGCTGTTTAGGATGTAAGGACTTTATGAACATGGATAATCAACGATCGTTGAACATCATCTTTGAGCGTCGAAGCGTGAGGATTTATGCGCCTGGAGCCGTGACGGATGGTCAGGTTCATCAGTTGCTGGAGGCTGCAATGGCCGCCCCGTCCGCCATGGGAAAAGATCCGTGGCGGTTTGTGGTGGTTCGGGATGTGAAGGTTCTGGAGGATCTCGCGAAGTTGCTGCCCGGGGGGAAGATGCTCCCCACGGCTGCTGCCGCCATCGTGGTAAGCGGGGACATGAATGCCGCCTTCGACCGCCACATTGGATATCTGATTCAGGACTGCTCCGCCGCGACGGAAAATCTTTTGCTGGCTGCCAATGCGTTGGGCCTTGGGGCCTGCTGGGTAGGCTGTTATCCTGCGGATGCTGCCATTAAGGGGGTGCGATCGATCGTGCGATTACCCGACTCGTTCGTCCCTGTCTCAGTTGTCGCTCTCGGGGTTCCTGGAGAGGAACTTCCCGCCCGCACACGCTACAATGCAGATTCTGTTCGTCAAGGGGGGTGGTTGTAGTTTTTAGCACAGGGCCTTGTCTTTTCTCTGCGGAATCCCCCTCGATTCAACTGTCGAAGGCGTTGGGGGCGAGCGGAAGCGCTCATGACAGTCACTTTACGCGAAATCAGTGAATTAATTTCTGTGTATATTGTGAATGCATTTCTATGAGGCATGTGCAGACGGTGATTTTGGCAAGCCGGATGACCGGGATAAAATTTCCCGTTGACCGGGGGTGATTAACCTGAAAGCCTGTTGAACCTAGTGACTGAGAAACCATACCAACTCTCATGTTTAAACGTGCCCCTTCGAGTGAAGGTGGTTCGGCTAGGTAGAACACCTCGATAAAGTAAGACAAGGCTTAGAGTCACCCGCACTAATCATAAAACCCCGAAAGGCACCATAATCCAGCCGGATTTCAACCTCCACGGTGGGGCGAATTCGGCTCCCGGACTGGGCCTCAACAAACACCTATGAATCCAAACACCAACCCCATGAGGAGGATCGTTCGATCCGCAGTGGCAGGAGGCGCAACTGCGCTGCTGCTATGCCAGACAGCCCTCGCACAAGTCATTCCAAATCCCAGTTTCGAAGCCGACACGTTTTCGGCTTTTCCCGGGTATATCAGCGCCAATTCCCCGATCACTGGATGGACAGGCACACCCACAAACCGTGTGGGAATTAATCCGGGGGGGGGCAGCCCCTTTGCGGATAACGGGACGAAGCCAAATGGTGCCAATGTCGCATTCATCCAGAATAACCAGGACGATGCTTCGATTCCCTCTACGCTGAGCACAACGATCTCCGGTCTTACTGTTGGGACCACCTACACTGTCACGTTCCGGGCCAACGCGAGGTCTGGAAATGTTCCTTATGCGAAGGTCTTTATCGATGGAGTGGCCGTGCTGCTTCCCGGTGGGCCTGATGGGCTTACCGTGGCCCCGGTCGCGGGCTCCAATCCTTACTGGCACCTGGCCTTCGATTTCACCGCCACCGCCGCATCCCAGACGATGTCGATTGTCAACGATGCCGATTCTTTAAAGGACCACACCCTCCTTGTGGATGATTTTAAGATTGCTCCCAGCACCGGCAGGTGGTCTGTGGCAGCCTGGACCGATGACACTGATTCCGGGGTGGACTCCTCTTTTCTTTATACCCATGCCTACAGCTTTGGCAACAGTGCCAATGTTGTGATCAACGACGTTACCTTCACGGGCATAGGCGGGAATGGTCCAGCGGTTGCTGGGCGGTTTTCCACGACCTATTTGGGAACGGGGCCGGTGCATGATGATTCTGTCTTTGTGAATGGAAACGGAGCAACGATGGCGGGGGATTTCGTCTATGGAGGAAATGTTCCTGCCGGGCTCTATCAGTCGATCGCATTGCAGGGTTTGACCGCTGGAATGGAATATATTCTCACGGTTTATTCTGTGGCTTGGGAAGACCCCGTGGTGGCAAGCCGTTGGGCTGTTTTCAATGTGGGTGATGACTACCGGACCGTCAATCAGGACCAGTTCCTGAACAACAACGGAATCCGTGTTTCATATCGATATGTTGCGGATGCTTCGGGTGGCATGACCTTGAAATTCGCTCCGTTCATCCCACAGAATGTGAGCTTCCATGTTTACGGGTTCGCCAATCGGGAGGCGGTCTCCCGTTTCGTTGCTCCTGTCATCACGGCACACCCGAAGAACCAGATTGTTTCACCTGATTTGCCGGTGACTTTTGCTGTTGCATCTACAGGCTTGCCGCTGCCCTCTTATCAATGGCGCTTCAACGGTGTGCCAATTCCAAACGCGACGGATGCCACCCTCACCCTGCCAGGAGCGACTGCGGCTGATGTCGGGGCTTACGACGTGGTCCTCACAAACCGGGCCGGGGCTGTGACCAGTGAATCCGCACGTCTCACAATCGGGATTCCCCTCACAAATCCGAGCTTCGAGATGGACTTCTTCAGTGTGTTCCCGGGTTATGTCAGGGTGAATTTCCCGATCACCGGATGGAATTCGCTGGGTGGACATGGCATCAACCCCAGTCCGAGCAGCCCTTTTGCCGACAACGGGGTCATACCGCACGGGAGTCAGGTCGCTTTCATGCAGGATAACGGTGCCCTGAGCCAGACGGTCAGTGGTTTGACTGTGGGTTCCCAGTATTATGTCCATTTCTTTGCAAATGGCCGTTCGGGTTCTACAGCGCCTGCCATGGAGGTCACAGTGGGCGGCGTCACCGTCCTTCCAGCCCGTGCCGTTGCTGCAGTTGGCGGTGCAAACTCCTACCAGGAGATGTCCACAGAGGTGTTTGTCGCCTCCTCTGACACCACGGAATTGGCGTTCATCAAGAGCAATCCCGAGGGAGGGGACACCACCCTGCTGATCGATAACGTTGCAGTCGTTCCGGTTCAGTCCGGGACGGCCCCAACTGTCGGGGTCCAGCCGCAGTCCATGACGGTTTACACGGGGCAACCGGCGAACTTTGGTGCTGTGGCCCAAGGCAGTCTTCCCCTCCACTACCAGTGGATGCGGAATGGTGTTGCGGTTCCCGGAGCAACAAACAATACCTTGTCCTTGGTTGCCGCCAGTTTGTCTGATGAGGGCGCGTACACACTGGTCGTCACAAACAGCTCCGGAACTACCACAAGTCGGATTGCCAGACTTTCCCTGTTGGAGGTCATCTCCACGCTTCGCAGCACCGGCATTGGTGCCGGTGGTGCTCCTCTTGCAGGTGGCCTTGTCGATCCGGACTGGACCTTGATTGTCAATCCGGACGGTGGCTCAACCACCGCCTATGTGGGTAATGATGGATGGCCGATTCTGGCCGGGACCTGGATGGTCAATAGTGGTGCATCGAAGTGGATCGGTTCACGTCCCGATGTGGGTGGAGCAAACCCTGTTGGGACATATATCTATCGCACGACCCTTGATCTGACGGGACGTGATACCAACACGGTCATCATCGTCGGGCGCTGGGCGACAGACGACCTCGGCAATGGTGTCTATGTCAACGGCAATATCGTGAGTGTTCCTCTTGCTAATTCGTTTGGAAATTGGACGACGTTCACACTTACCAGTAGCAACGCACCCTTTGTCAATGGGATCAACACCATTGATTTTGGAATGAGCAATGGGGGTGTCGGGCCGAGCGGTCTGCGGGTTGAGTTTACCCAGACGAGTGCTCGCACTCTGCCGGGCATTCCTGCCGCGATTGGCATCCAGCCGCTGGGTTCATCCTCGCTCGCTGAAGGGGACAACGTAGTCATCTCTGTAGTTGCGACAGGCACGCTCCCGATTACCTACCAATGGCGGAAGGATGGATCGGATCTTCCTGGAAAGACGGACGCCTCGATTACCCTGACATCGGTGACAACGAACAGCGCAGGGAATTATAGCGTCAGGGTGGCAAACCCATGGGGTTCGGCGGTCAGCGTTGAAGCGACGCTCACGGTTGCATACCGCCCGCTGCCTGGCTTTTTCGCCACCGGCGTGGATGCGAACCACCAGGCGATTGCGGAGGGTTTGACGGATCCCCATTACATCCTGTCGGTTAGCGCTGACCCAGCCTATCCCGGACCGAACGCCGTCGTTGTCAGTAACGCGTGGCCGGTTGCACCCGCAGGGCCGTGGCTGGCGAATGGTCCGCGTTCAAGCTGGATTGCCCCGCAGCCGGATCAAAATCAGATTGCCAATCCCGCATCCGCGAATGTAGCTGGTGATTATACATACCAAACTGCCTTCGACCTAACCGGTCAGGATGTGAGCAAGGTAAAGGTCCTTCTTGGGATCGCGGCTGACAATACTGTCACCGACGTTCTTCTGAACGGGGTCAGTCTCGGCATTACCGCTGCAGGCTTTGACTCATTCAAAAACTTCACGATTAGCACCGGTCTGCTCGCTGGTGCAAATACGCTGGACTTCATCCTCCACAACGATAACACAGATCCCACCGGGCTGCGCGTGGATCTGAAGGGCTACCTGAGCCTTCTCGAGGCGGCTGCGCCTGCGAGGCTTCAAATCGGCTTGAGCGGTGCCAATGTGGTTATCTCATGGTCGCCAGTTGCCGCAGGGCAGAAGCTGCAATCTGCTCCGGCTGTGACCGGTCCCTGGACTGAGATTCCGAGTGCTACGAACCCCTACACAACCCCGGCTTCCGGGTCGAGGGTGTTCTACCGCATCGTGCAGTGATCATTTAGCTGGTCACAATTCACTGGACCGGGGGTGCATTTGCGCCTCCGGTCCTTTTTTTTGAAGTCTATCCTTTCCAACGGTGAGTTCCCTGTGTCTGCTTTCACCAATCATGGCTATCTCCGGTTCTTTACCCAAACGCGCACCTCTTTCGAGTTCACACGTGCATAGATACATGCCAGCGGATGGTCGTGGTTTTTCTTGGATTCGATTCTCCGGAGTGATGAGAATCTGTATTCTGATGTTTTGCGCGATCCTAGGAACCACCCCGGGAACGTTACATGCCGATGGCGTCATCGTGTTTAACGAGATCATGTATCATCCGCCCGTGAACGAGGCGGCGATGGAGTGGGTTGAGTTATTCAACCAAAATTCCGTGGATGTGGACCTTTCGGGTTGGTCTGTTGGCAAGGGGATCGAATTTTCATTTCCAGAAGGCACAGTCATTCGCGGAGGGGGGTATCTTGTCGTCGCATCTTCGCCATCCTCTCTCATGCTTTCAACCGGCTTGACCAATGTTTTTGGACCGTTTAGTGGCCGTTTGTCCAATAGCGGCGAGACCTTGGAGTTGAGGAACAGGAATGGACGGATCATGGACACCGTCTCCTACGGGGTGGATGGCGATTGGCCCGTTGGCCCGGACGGAGGCGGGGTTTCGCTGGTGAAGAAGAAGGAGAGTCTGGGGGGGGATTCCGCTTTCGTTTGGGGCATGAGTCCTCAGCCTGGAGGCACCCCCGGACAGCGCAATTTTCCGACCAATTCGTATGAAACCACCACCACGCAGGCTTTGAAGATCGATGGATCCTGGAAATATGAGGCTTCGGGGGGGGATCCTGGTGTCGCATGGCGTGAATCAGGCTTTAATGATGGCGGATGGTCCTCCGGCGGAGCTTTGTTTCAGGGAGGCACTGTGACTGTTGCAGAAGGTGCAGCGAGAACGATCCCGACCGTTTTCAGCACTGGGATCGATTCAAATGGCGTGGTGATTTCCCCCGGCCTGGGGGATCCGCATTATCTTCTAACCAAATCTCCGCAGGGGACGCCACCGCCTCCTTCAATACCCGCCACGGTCATCCAGAATCATCCCGCATGGGTTGCCAACGATTCTGCCGCAAGCTGGATCGGTCCGGTGAATCCAGGGACTACCTCCGTTGCTGCCGGGCTTTATACCTATCAAACCTCTTTTTCTCTGGACGGATTTGACCCGTCCTCTGCGACATTGCTGCTGAATATTTGTGCGGATGATCGTCTGACCGATGTCCTGTTGAACGGTGTTTCCCTGGGCATCACCTATGCCGGTTTTACCATCCCAAGTTCCACCTTCACCATATCATCGGGCTTTGTGGCTGGAAGCAATGTGCTGGAGTTTCTGGTTCTGAACGAAGGGTCTGGCGCGAATCCTGGAGGATTCAGGCTCAAGCTCAGTGGTAGTGCGCGGCCATCGATCTCCGCCAAAACGATCCTTACGAGCGGCAGGACCAACTACTATTTTCGATCCACCTTCACGCTGGACACCCCGACCCGATACGCGTCCCTCCAGTTGACCACACTGGTCGCGGATGGAGCGGTGTTTTATCTGAATGGTTCCGAGGTGCTCCGTTGGAACATGCCCCCGGGGCTGATTGGGGCGAGCTCGCTTGCGATCACGAACGTGGCCAGCCCCGCCTATCTGGGGCCGTTCAAACTCTCAAATACGGCACTGGTGACTGGCACGAATGTCCTGGCGGTGGAACTTCACTCGGCCGCTGGAGGGATTTCAAATGTGCTTTTCGGTGCGTCACTTTCGATGACGACGACGAACCTGCTTCGACCCGATGCCGTTCCGATTGCGTTTAATGAGGTCAACTCCCTGACGAATGGGGACTTTTGGCTCGAAGTGTTCAATCTGGGTCGTGACGAAGTGGATCTGGGGAATCGTGCCATCCTGCGCAGGGGTGGGTTGGTTGATTCCACCTTCATTTTTCCACCCCAAACACTTGCTGCGGGTGCCTGCCTTCAAGTTACCGAGGCAACCCTTGGCTTTCGACCTGATGCCGGAGATCGACTGTTTTTGTGCGATAGTTCCGGTGGAAGCGTGATTGACGCTCTGGCCATCACAACCCAGGCCCGGGGCCGATGGCCCGACGGTTTCGGCCAGTGGATGTTCCCCTCAAGTGCCACTCCCGGAGCCTCAAACTATTTTGATTTTCACCATGACGTTGTGATCAACGAGGTCATGTATCATCCTCCAGCCCATCCGGCAATTCCCGCGACTTATGGCACCAACATCATGGTTGCCATAACCAATCAATGGAAGTTCCATGGGCTGGGAGCGGATCTGGGGACTGCGTGGAGAACCTCCGGCTTCAACGATTCGGCATGGCAATCGGGCTCTTCGTTGTTTTACAACACGACTTCATTCCTTCCAGCACCAAAACTCACCCAATTGCCCCTCGCAGACGCGGGGGGCACCCGGATCACCACATGGTATTTCCGCACACCATTTGTGTTCCTAGGCGATACGGTTGGAGCCCAGTTGACTTTGCGCCCGATCGTGGATGACGGTGCTGTTTACTATTTGAACGGCACCGAGATCCTGAGGCAGAACATGCCCTCCGGGGAGATCCGGTATCCGACTCTCTCGAGCACCGGGGTGGCAACACCCACGTTCACTGGTCCATACATCATATCGGTGACCAATCTGGTGGTTGGAACAAACCTGCTTGCCGTGGAGGTGCATCAGTTTACAACGAATCCCATCGCTGCTGACATGGCGTTCGGCGTTGAAGTCAGTGCCTACACCCAGCTCGCCCCCGCATCCCCAGCCACAGAGTCTCCGGACACCTGGGTTGAACTGTTCAACCGTGGCACCAATGTGGCCGACCTTACCGGTTGGCGATTGGACACGGGAATAGACTATCGTTTTCCTCCAGGCACCGGAATTGCGGGCGGGGGATATCTCGTCGTGGCAAAGGATGTTGGATTCATGCGCTCCAATTACCCGGGAGTCAGCGTTGTAGGCCCATATACCAACAAGCTTTCCCATAGCAGTGATCTTCTGATCCTCAAGGATTCCATGAATAATCCCGCCAATTCGGTCCGTTACTTCGGTGGGGGCCGTTGGCCGGATTCTCCAGATGGTGGAGGCAGCAGTCTTGAGCTTGTGGACCCGTGGGCTGATAGCTCACGGGCCGAGGCATGGGCGGCGAGTGATGAAACGGTTAACTCATACTGGAGCAACTACACATATCGCGCCGTGGCCCGTAGCATCATCGGGCCGACGATCTGGAATGAGTTTGTTCTCGGGTTGCTGGATTCCGGTGAGTGTTTGATCGACGATCTGCATGTTGTGGAATCTCCTGATACCGCCCCTGTCGAGTTGCTTCAAAATGGATCCTTTGAAACCGGGCTGAACGCGTGGAGGGTTCTGGGTGACCATGCCCGGTCCCGTGTTGAAGCAGAGAAGGGGAACCCCTCCAATCATGTCCTGCATCTGGTGGCCACCGGGCCGACAGACCATATGCACAACCATTTGGAAACAACTCTGGCGAATGGCCGTGGCGTTGTGGATGGTCGCGAATACCAAATCTCGTTCCGGGCAAAATGGATCTCGGGAAACAACCGTCTCAACACCCGCCTGTATTTCAATCGCGTTGCGAAAACGACAGCACTGGCCATGCCCTCCCGGTTCGGGACTCCAGGTGCCAGGAACTCAGCATTCGTCCAGAACCTTGGCCCCAGCTTCGCGGAGGTTCACCATACCCCAACACTTCCCCAGCCTGGCCAGGCTATCACCGTCAGCGCCAGCATCAGTGATCCCCAGGGGGTGTCAGGGGTTGTTCTCCGTTGGAAGGTGGATGGGGGAGCATGGCAGAGTCTTCCCATGCTCACTGATGGGCCATCGGCGCTTTCCGGATATACGAACTATTCGACCACGGTGCCGGCCCAGTCGGCGGGCACGTTGGTTCAGTTTTATGTGCAAGCCACGGATGGGGCTGCAGCCAGTGCCTCGTTTCCGGCGCGCGGGGCCGATTCCCGTGCGTTCTTCAAAGTCGATGATGGCACCGGGCGCATGCCCCAGTTGCACCGCTTGCGAATGCTGATGTCCGCCGCCGATGCCGCCCTGCTTCACGCCCCGACGAACGTGATGAGCAACGACCATCTGGGCCTGACCGTGGTTTATGACGAGGAGGAGGTTTTTTATGACGTCGGAATTCACCTTCAGAGGAGCGAGCGGGGTCGTAGTGATTCCTCCAGTGTCGGATTCACCCTGGAATTCAGCCCCGATCAGCTGTTTCGAGGTGTTCACAAGGGGGTGACCGTTGACCGCTCAGGGGGATTTTCGGGCCTCGGCGGGCGGCATGAGGAAATTCTTCTCTGGCACGCGCTCAACCATGCCGGGGGTGTGCCCGGGCTGGAGTGCGATGTGGTTCAGGTGTTCGCACCCCGGAGCCAGGAGAACAGCACAGGCCTGATGCGTCTGGCAGCTTTCGACAACGACTATTTCAAGAGCCAGTTTCAGAACGGTGATCAGGGGGGTAGGTATCAGATGGAACTTATCTATTACCCCACCACCACACTTACGGGTGATGCGCAATCACCAAAATTGCCGCAGCCTGACGAGGTGATAAACATCGATTTTCAGGATTGGGGTGGCGACCCGGAAAACTATCGGTGGATTTTTCTTCAGGAGAACGGTGCGGATCTGGATGACTACAGCCAGATGATTGCGCTGAACAGAGCGTTTGGCCTGACAGGATCAGCTCAGGATGTCGAGACAAGGCGGCTTGTGGATGTGGACGAATGGCTGCGGGCGCTCGCCTTCAAGACCCTCACCGGGGATGTGGACACCTACACCACGGGGCTGAATCATAATTGGAAGGTGTATATTCGCCCGGAGGATGGCCGGGCTGTTGGATTGCTGTGGGATATGGATCTGTCTTTCCTGCAGCCTATAAATTCTCCCTTTCCAGGCAATGGATCCGCAAGCACATACCGCATGATCATGATTCCGGACAATTACCGGAGATATTGCAATCATTTGCTGGATATGATCACGACCAGCGTCAACTCCGGTCACCTCAGCCCGTGGGCGGGGCGCTACGGCAACCTGCTGGGGCAGAACTGGGGCGGGGCGGTCAACTACCTTCAGCAGCGGGGGGATTTCATCCGAGGTTCCATGCCGCTTTCCACCCCTTTTGCGATTACCAGCAACGGTGGGAACAATTTCTCCACCACCAACGATCACGTCGTTCTCGCTGGAACTGCTCCCCTGACGGTGAAGGAGATTCTAATCAATGGCCTGAGTTGCGGACTCACCTGGACGACCCTGACCAACTGGACGTTGACCGCTCCTCTACCCGGGGCGGTCAATCTCCTCGTGGCGCAGGGAATTGACAGCCAGGGTGGAACCCCTACGAACGTGGTTGATTCGATCGTGGTCACCAACCGGGGAGTGTTGCCACCCGGCCCGGTGGTTTTGAATGAATGGATGGCGGACAACGCGGCTCCCGGTGGTTTCGCGGATTCCGTTGATGGGATGTTTCAAGATTGGATTGAGCTATACAACCCCAATGAGATTCCGGTGAACCTTTCCGGCTTTTTCCTCACGGATACCCTGACCCAGCCCGCCAAATGGCAGATCCCGACCAACACAATCATCGCCCCGCATGGATTCCTGCTTGTGTGGGCCGACGGGGACATCGATCAGAATGGGCTGGGAACGAACGGTGATTTGCACGCCAATTTCCAACTCAGTCGTTCGGGTGAGGCAATCGCCCTGTTCAACTCCGATGGGTTGCTGCAGGATTCGGTTGTATTTGGTCCGCAGATTCAGAATGTGAGCCAGGGGTTGTTTCCGGACGGAAAGGTTGGGTCGGTCTATTATATGGAGAACTGGAGCCCCCGTTCAGCGAACCGATTCGGAAACATCCCGGCTCCTTCGATCAAGTCGGCACCTTCGGGCGGGCACGGGGTCGTTGCCTTTCAGTGCCAGGTGTTGCCGGGTCGCACCTACCGGGTGGAATATAAGGATGCGATCACCGATCCTGTTTGGATCCGGCTTGGGGCAGACGTTAACACCACGGGATCAACCCTTCTATTTCAGGACGGGACTGGCGCAAGCAACCAACGCTTCTACCGTGTCCTGTTGCTACGGTAGGGGCCGGTGGACAGGATTGATCAACGTGTGGGAATCAATTTAACCCGTTCCCGGAATCGTATCTGATGAATCGGTTTTGAGTTCAAGCAAATGGCTGCATGGAGCCGCCTTTGCTGGAATTGAACCGGACCCCGTGGGAGAATGACAACCCACGGGGAGTTCGGCTTAGGGAAGCTGGGTGCGTCCCATGAGGTAGCGGTCGCACTCGCGTGCGGCGCCGCGACCTTCGTTCAGCGCCCACACGACGAGGCTCTGGCCCCGGCGACAATCACCAGCGGCAAAAATGCCTTTCTGGTTGGTGCAGTATTTCTCGAATTCGGCTTTGATGTTGCTCCTCGGGTCTGTCTCGATCCCGAAAGCCTGGAGCAGAGGCTGCTCCGGTCCCAGAAAACCCATGGCCAGCAGAACCAGTTGGGCAGGGCGGATTCGCTCCGTGCCGGGGATTTCCCTGGGGACCATCTGACCTTTCTCGTTACGTTCCCACTCGATTTCGACGGTGTGGACTTCGCTGACGTGCCCCTGAGCGTCCCCAACCATGCGCTTGGCAGTGGTCAGGTAGATTCGCGGGTCGATTCCAAAGCGAGCGGTGGCCTCCTCCTGACCATAGTCAGTGCGGTGAACCTTGGGCCATTCGGGCCACGGATTGTCTGCCTGCCTGGCCTGAGGAGGGCGGGGCATGATCTCGATCTGGGTCACGCTCCGGCAGCCTTGTCTAAGGGCGGTGCCGACGCAATCTGTTCCGGTATCACCACCGCCGATGACGATCACATCCTTGTCCCGGGCGTTGATGGGGGGCAGTTGAGATGTGGAGCCGGACCCTCCGGTTGCCGCTGTATCAAGCAGGAATTTCGTGTTCCCGGCGAGGTATTCCATGGCCGAGTGGACACCGTTGTGGTTGCGACCTTCAACCTGAAGATCACGAGGCTTTGTGGCTCCGGTGCAGAGGATGATCGCGTCGTATTGGGCTTGAAGTTCCTGAGCCGAGATGTGGGTTCCCACTTCAGTGGATGTGCGGAATTGGATGCCTTCCTGTTCCATGAGGCGGATTCGGCGCAGGAGAACCTTCTCCTTGTCCAGCTTCATGTTGGGGATGCCGTACATCAGGAGGCCGCCAACGCGATCTGAGCGTTCAAAGACGGTGACAGTGTGCCCGGCCTTATTGAGTTGGGCGGCCGCTGAGAGACCGGCAGGACCGGAGCCGATGATGGCAACGTTTTTTCCGGTGCGTAATCGCGGTTGCTGGGCATGAACCCAGCCTTCCGACCACCCGCGCTCAATGATGGTGTATTCGAGGTTCTTGATGGTGACTGGAGGATTGTTCATCCCCAGAACGCAGGAACCTTCACAGGGGGCGGGGCAGACGCGGCCGGTGAATTCAGGGAAGTTGTTGGTTTTATGAAGCCTGTCCAGCGCTTCGTGCCACAGACCCCGGTAAACGAGGTCGTTCCACTCAGGGATCAGGTTGTGGATGGGGCAGCCTGTGGCCATGCCGCTAAGCAGCGCGCCGGTATGGCAGAAGGGAATGCCGCAATCCATGCAGCGGGCGGCTTGCTGCCTGAGTTTGTCCTCAGGCATGTGGTGGTGAAACTCGTTATAGTCGCGCGTTCTCTCCGCCGGGGTGCGGTCGAGTGGAATTTCGCGGGTGAATTCGATGAATCCTGTGGGTTTACCCATGGTGTGCCTTATTTGTTTGTGGCTTGTGTTTCGGGGCGGGGGACTAGCCACCGCCGACGCGGGAGGCGTCGCGCACGTTTTCCTGGAAGGCGGCCATGATGGCTTCCTCGCCGCTGAGGCCGGTTTGTTGGACTCGTTTAAGAGATTCTTGAACGCGCTTGTAATCTTTGGGGATGATCTTGACGATCTGGAGCAGGGTGTTGGACCAGTCGGCCAGCAGCCGTGCAGCGTGGGCACTATGAGTGGCTGCCTGATGTTTCTGGATCATCGTCCTGACTTCTTCGATTTCCTCAGGGTCCTCGAGTTTCTCAAGGTGGATCATCTGGGTGTTGCACTTCTTGGGAAGTTCTCCCGTTTGATCAAGCACATAGGCGATGCCGCCCGACATGCCGGCGGCAAAGTTGCGCCCGGTGCTGCCGAGGATGACGACGCGCCCCCCTGTCATGTATTCGCAGCCGTGGTCACCCACAGCCTCCACCACGGCGTTGGCACCGCTGTTCCGAACGGCAAAACGTTCTCCCGCCATGCCGCTGATGTAGGCTTCGCCGCTGGTTGCACCGTAAAGGGCAACGTTGCCGATAATGATGTTCTCTTCCGATTGGAAGGTGGATCTGCCCGGCGGATGGACAATGATTTTGCCCCCGGAGAGTCCTTTTCCAACGTAGTCGTTCGCATCGCCTTCCAGCGTGAAGGTCATGCCGCGAGGCATGAATGCCCCGAAACTCTGTCCAGCACTGCCCGCGAAGCGGATGTCGATGGTGTCCTCCGGAAGTCCTTCAGCCCCCCACTTTCGGGTGATCTCGCTGCCGACGATGGTGCCCACCACGCGATTGACGTTCCGGATGGGCAGGACGGCCATGACTTTCTGGCGGTGCCGGATGGCAGGGGCGCAGAGTTTTAGCAGGATGGTGTTGTCGAGGGCCTTGTCGAGGCCGTGATCCTGCGGATGCCGGCAGAAACGCCCGACAGTCAGCGGAACCTCGGGTTGGTGAAGGATGCGGCTGAAATCAAGACCTTTGGCCTTCCAGTGGTCGATGGCCTTCCTGACTTCGAGCCGATCTGTCCGGCCGATCATCTTGTTGATGTCTTTGAATCCGAGTTGGGCCATGAGTTCGCGGACTTCCTGGGCGATCATGCGCATGAAGTTGACCACGTGTTCAGGTTGTCCTGCAAAGCGCTTGCGAAGTTCGGGATCCTGGGTGGCGACTCCGACAGGGCAGGTATTAAGATGGCAGACGCGCATCATGATACAGCCCATGGCGACGAGAGGCGCGGTGGCAAAGCCAAACTCCTCGGCCCCAAGGAGGGCTGCAATGACGACATCGCGGCCGGTCTTAAGCTGGCCGTCTGCTTCGACGATGATCCGGGAGCGGAGGTCGTTCATCAGGAGGGTCTGGTGAGTTTCCGCCAGACCGAGTTCCCACGGGATGCCCGCGTGCTTGATGCCTGTCTGCGGGGATGCGCCTGTGCCGCCATCGAATCCGCTGATCAGGACGACGTCCGCGTGGGCTTTGGCAACACCCGCTGCAATGGTGCCAACCCCAACTTCAGAGACGAGTTTGACGCTGATGCGTGCGTGATGGTTGGCATTCTTGAGGTCGTGAATGAGTTCAGCAAGATCCTCAATGGAATAAATATCGTGATGAGGAGGTGGCGAGATGAGCCCGACGCCGGGAGTGGAGTGGCGGGTTTTGGCAACCCACGGATAAACCTTCTGCCCGGGAAGCTGCCCACCTTCACCCGGTTTTGCGCCCTGAGCCATCTTGATCTGAATTTCCTTGGCGCTGACAAGATACTGGCTTGTGACACCAAAACGGCCTGAGGCAACCTGCTTGATGGCGCTGTTTTTGGAGTCGCCATTGGGCATCGGGGTGAAGCGTTCGGGGTCCTCGCCACCTTCGCCGGTGTTGCTGCGCCCGCCGATGCGGTTCATGGCGATGGCGAGGGTCTCGTGCGCCTCCTTGCTGATGGATCCGTAGCTCATGGCGCCTGATTTGAAGCGCTTCATGATGTTTTCAACGGATTCCACCTGCTCGATGGGAATGGGTTTGAATTTCTTGAATTCGAGCAGGCCACGGAGGGTGCCTAGGTTTTTGTGCTGATCGTTTACCAACCCTGTGTATTCCTGAAACAGCTTATAGCTGCCTGTGCGAACCGAGGCTTGCAGCTTGTGGACCGTCTGTGGGTTGAACAGGTGATATTCCCCGTTGTCGCGCCACTGATACTGGCCGCCTGCATCGAGGACAGGCAGGCCTGAACTACGATCAGGGAAGGCGTTGATGTGACGATCAAGCACCTCCTGTGCAACGATGTCGATGTCGATTCCTTCGATCCGGGTTGGAGTCCCGGTGAAGTATTCATCCACCAGCACATGCTTAAGGCCGACGGCCTCGAAGATCTGGGCACCCCAGTAACTTTGAATCGTCGAGATACCCATCTTCGAGATGACTTTAACCACACCTTTGACTGCGGCCTTGAGATAGTTCTTACAGGCCGTTTTATGGTCAATTCCTGTGATGAGTCCCTGCCGGAGCATGTCATCCAGCGTCTCGAAGGCGAGGTAGGGGTTGATGGCACCGCAGCCGTAACCAATGAGGAGCGCGTAATGATGAATCTCGCGCGGTTCGCCCGATTCAAGAACGAGGCCGACCTGGGTGCGTGTGCCTTCGCGGATGAGGTGGTGGTGAACCCCGGAAACCGCGAGCAGTGCCGGGATGGGGGCAGATTCCTTGTTGACGCCGCGGTCGGAGAGGACGACCACGTTGGCCCCGGCCCGTATGGCATCGCTTACTTTTGCACGGAGTTTGGCCATGGCTGGTGCCAGGCCTGCCGTGCCCTCGGCAGCAGGGAACAGGATCGGTATGGTGACAGATTTGAAGCCGTTGAGTTGAACGTGCTTGAGCTTTGCAAATTCCTCATTCGTGAGAATGGGGGACTTCAGCTCAATCAGTCTGGCGTGTTCGGGTGTTGGCTTGAGGAGGTTCCGCTCCGACCCGATGGCCGTCTCGGTGGACATGATGATCTCCTCCCGGATGCAATCAATGGGCGGGTTGGTCACCTGCGCAAAGAGTTGCTTGAAATAGTTATAGAGGAGGTGCGGTTTGCGGGACAGGACGGCGATGGGAGTGTCGGTGCCCATCGAGCCGATGGCTTCGTTGCCATCGCGTGCCATGGGCGCCATGAGGATGCGGAGATCCTCGAAGGTGTAGCCGAAGGCAAGCTGCTTCTGCAGAACCGTCTCGTGGTCGGGTTTGACGAGGATGCCGGGATCCGGAACGTCAGCGAGGCTGATGATGTTGTTGTCGAGCCAGAGTTGGTACGGTTTCTCGTTGGCGATCTGGCTTTTGATCTCTTCGTCCGCAACAATACGCCCTTCCTCGGTATCGACAAGGAACATGCGTCCGGGTTGAAGGCGGCCTTTCTGGACGATACGTTCCGCCGGGACGTCAAGGACGCCGACTTCGCTGGCCATGATGACGGTGTCGTCGTTCGTGACGTAATAACGGGAGGGTCGGAGTCCGTTCCGGTCGAGGACAGCGCCGATCTTGCGTCCGTCGGTGAAGGCGATCGATGCAGGGCCGTCCCACGGTTCCATGAGGCAGGAGTGGTAGGCGTAAAAGGCACGCTTTTCCTCGCTCATGGTCTCATGCTTTGTCCACGGCTCCGGGATCATCATCATGATGGCGTGGGGAAGGGAGCGTCCAGCAAGGACGAGAAGCTCGAGGGAGTTGTCCAGCATGGCGGAGTCGCTGCCATCCGTGCAGACAATGGGAACCAGCTTCCGGATATCGTCGCCGAAAAGATCAGACTCGAAGAGAGCCTCGCGGGCGTGCATCCAGTTGATGTTGCCACGAAGGGTGTTGATCTCGCCGTTGTGAGCGATGTAGCGGTAGGGGTGAGCGCGGTTCCAGCTGGGGAATGTGTTTGTGCTGAAGCGCGAATGAACCAGAGCGAGCGCGGACTCCATCGCGGGATGCGAGAGATCCGGGTAGTATTCGTCCAGCTGGGTCGTCAGCAACATGCCTTTGTAAACAACCGTCTGGTGGGACAGGCTGGATATGTAAAAATAAGGGCCACCCTCGACCTTGCCCGAATATCGAATGGCATTTTCCGCCCGCTTGCGGATGACATAGAGCTTACGTTCGAATGCTGCAAGATCGGCCACCTTGGGTCCGACGCCGACAAATACCTGCCGCATCAGCGGCTCCGAGGCCCGGGCCGTTGTTCCGAGGGATGCGTTGCTTGTCGGGGTGGTGCGCCAGCCCAGCACGACCTGACCCTCCTCGGCTGTGATCTGTTCGAAAATCTTCTCGCATTCGGCACGCTGGGCCGGGTCTGGAGGCAGGAACACCATGCCCACTGCGTATTCCCCGCGGGAAGGCAGGCTGAAGTTCGCTTCGCGAGAGACCAGGGAGAAAAACTCATGGGGCGGCTGGATCAATATGCCGGCGCCGTCACCTGTATTGTTCTCGCAACCGCAAGCCCCCCGGTGGTCGAGATTCAGGAGGACCTGAAGAGCCTGCTGGATGATACTGTGGCTCTTGCGCCCCTTGATGTTGACGACGAACCCGACGCCGCAAGCTTCGTGCTCGAACTGCGGATCATAAAGGCCCTGCTTCTCGGGGCAGCCTGTCAGTTGCCCCCGTTGCGTGATGCTGTTTTTCTGGTTTCTTCTGCTCATTTTTTTGGGAGATGCTGATCCCCTCAGACTATTTTAACTAAATTTTGCTATTTTTTACCCCAAACAGTCGCAGATGCAATAAATGATTTTAGGAAGTTTGCTTGTCGCGTGCCGGTTTTCGCCCTTTTCCTAAGAAAAACCTCGGTTTTGAGGAAGCCGCGATGCAAAATATTTTGCACCTCACCAAATTTTCCTATTTCCGTCTGGTGGGCGGAATTACCTGGAGCGTCGAAACAATTTCCCTCACCCCCTCCACCTCCAACGCTGAATTCATGAGGATGCTGATGTCCTCCTCACGTTCCACCGCCCCGGAGAGGGTAACCAGACCTGCGGTGGTGTTGACAGAGATCGATAGCGCAGCGGTGCCCTTGTCGGCCAGCAGCTTGGATTTGATTGCAGCGGTTGTCCGGGCATCGGCCGTGGCATCAGCGATGATCGCCCCCGCCTCCTCAGCCTTGCGTTGGGCAAACTTGCCGGTGCGTTGCAACCCATCCTTCAAGGTCCCGGTGTCGACATCAAAGGACTTGAGCTTCCGCTGGACAACATCCCGGGCGGATTGCGCGGCAGACTTGATACCCTGACCCGCCTGCCGGGCTTCTTGTGAAGCCTGATCATTGGTCAGGAACCACCAGGCCCCGGCACCAATAGCGACTCCGATGACCAGTATGAGCAATGTTTTCAACAGGAAAAAGGGCTACACTATCCGAACAGTTCAGCAAGCCAAATCAAGGGGGGGAAGGATCGTCAATCAAGGCGAATGCAGGATTCGATCTCGGACTGCCGGAAGGTGACGTTGCCAACTTTCAATTGGAGCGACTTCCGCGTGATTTCATCGATGAAGAGGTAATCCTCCTGCAGGCGTAGGACTCCCTTAAGGACCACATTTCCGGTGAGACAGACTTCCACCTGATGTCCCAGTGGCAGGTTCAGGCGCTTAGCGAGGTTTGCGGCGGTGAGCCTCCGTCCAGTGAGCCATTTTTGATGGCCATCTTCGCCCGAAGAATCTTCGAAATTCAGCTGGGATTGCATGTTTGCGGAATGCGCCGCATTTTGACCAACGCGGTGTCGGGAATCAAGCAAGACAATCATGTGCTTCCCAGGGCCGATTCATCTGGGAAGAGGATGATGAACATGGGACGAGTGGGTATGAGATTTGACGGGACAATCGCCGGCTCCTTTTCCATACTCCGGTGCATGATTTTGAACATTTCAGGCACCGAAAGCAACGTTTTGGACCG